>JAEYXX010000069.1 GCA_023431055.1 Pseudomonadota bacterium | reverse complement strand
TGCACCCGCTGGTGTGCGCCGCGTACAACGCCGACTTCGACGGTGACCAGATGGCCGTTCACGTGCCGCTGACCCTGGAAGCCCAGCTCGAAGCGCGCGCGCTGATGATGTCGACCAACAACATCCTGTCGCCCGCCAACGGCGAGCCGATCATCGTGCCGTCGCAGGACGTGGTATTGGGTCTGTACTACATGACCCGTGAAGCGGTGAACGCCAAGGGTGAAGGTCGCGTCTTCGCCGACCTGCAGGAAGTCGACCGCGTGTTCCGCGCTGGCGAAGCGTCCCTGCACGCCCGCGTGAAAGTGCGTATCAACGAAACCGTCAAAGAGAAAGACGGTTCGATCACCAAGAACACCCGCATCGTCGACACCACCGTCGGCCGTGCGCTGCTGTTCCAGATCGTGCCGGCCGGCCTGTCCTACGACGTGGTCAACCAGCCGATGAAGAAGAAGGCGATCTCCAAGCTGATCAACCAGTGCTACCGCACCGTGGGTCTGAAGGACACCGTCATCTTCGCTGACCAGCTGATGTACACCGGTTTCGCCTACTCGACCATCTCCGGTGTGTCGATCGGCGTGAACGACTTCGTCATCCCGGAAGAAAAGGCGCGCATCATCGACGCCGCCACCGAGGAAGTGAAGGAAATCGAGTCGCAGTACGCCTCCGGCCTGGTGACCCAGGGCGAGAAGTACAACAAGGTGATCGACCTTTGGTCGAAGGCCAACGACGAAGTTTCCAAGGCGATGATGGCCAACCTCTCGAAAGAGCCGGTTGTTGATCGCGAAGGCAAGACCGTCGAGCAGGAGTCCTTCAACTCCATGTACATGATGGCGGACTCCGGTGCGCGTGGTAGCGCCGCCCAGATCCGTCAGCTGGCCGGTATGCGTGGTCTGATGGCCAAGCCGGACGGCTCCATCATCGAGACGCCGATCACCGCGAACTTCCGCGAAGGTCTGTCGGTTCTGCAGTACTTCATCTCCACCCACGGTGCTCGTAAAGGTCTGGCGGATACCGCACTGAAGACCGCGAACTCCGGTTACCTGACCCGTCGTCTGGTCGACGTGGCCCAGGATCTGGTGGTGACCGAGATCGATTGCGGCACCGAGCAGGGCCTGCTGATGACCCCGCACATCGAAGGCGGCGACGTGGTCGAGCCGCTGGGTGAGCGCGTACTCGGTCGTGTCATCGCCAAGGACGTGTTCAAGCCGGGCACCGAGGACGTCATCGTTCCGGCCGGCACCCTGATCGACGAGAAGTGGGTCGAGTTCATCGAGCTCAACAGCGTCGACGAAGTAGTCGTGCGTTCGCCGATCACCTGCGAAACCCGCTACGGCATCTGCGCCAAGTGCTACGGTCGCGATCTGGCTCGCGGTCACCAGGTCAACATCGGTGAAGCGGTCGGCGTCATCGCCGCGCAGTCCATCGGTGAGCCGGGTACCCAGCTGACCATGCGTACCTTCCACATCGGTGGTGCTGCAAGCCGTACCTCGGCTGCCGACAGCGTCCAGGTGAAGAACGGTGGTGCGATCCGTCTGCACAACCTGAAGTACGTCGAGCGTGTCGATGGCAACCTGGTAGCGGTTTCCCGTTCCGGTGAGCTGGCTGTGGCCGACGAATTCGGTCGTGAGCGCGAGCGCTACAAGCTGCCTTACGGTGCCGTGATTTCCGTGAAGGAAGGTGACAAGGTCGACGCTGGCGCCATCGTCGCCAAGTGGGACCCGCACACCCACCCGATCGTGACCGAAATGAAGGGTATCGTGACCTTCGTCGGCATGGAGGAGGGCATCACCATCAAGCGTCAGACCGACGAACTCACCGGTTTGACCAACATCGAGGTTCTCGATCCGAAGGATCGTCCGGCTGCTGGCAAGGACATTCGTCCGGCCATCAAGATGGTCGACGCCAACGGCAAGGAACTGCTGCTGCCGGGTACCGACGTTCCCGCCCAGTACTTCCTGCCTGCCAACGCCCTTGTCGGCGTGGCAGACGGTGCGCAGATCGCGGTCGGTGACGTTATCGCCCGTATCCCGCAGGAAACCTCGAAGACTCGCGACATTACCGGTGGTCTGCCCCGCGTTGCCGACCTGTTCGAAGCCCGTCGTCCGAAGGAAGCTTCGATCCTGGCGGAAATCAGCGGCACCATTTCGTTCGGTAAAGAGACCAAGGGCAAGCGCCGTCTGGTCATCACCCCGACCGATGGCAGTGATCCGTACGAGGAGCTGATTCCGAAGTGGCGTCACCTGAACGTCTTCGAAGGCGAACAAGTGAACCGCGGCGAAGTGATCTCCGACGGCCCGAGCGATCCGCACGACATCCTGCGTCTGCTGGGTGTGAGCGCGCTGGCCAAGTACATCGTCAACGAGATCCAGGACGTTTACCGTCTGCAGGGCGTGAAGATCAACGACAAGCACATCGAGACCATCCTGCGTCAGATGCTGCGCAAGGTTGAGATCTCCGAGTCCGGCGATTCGTCCTTCATCAAGGGCGACCAGATGGAGCTCACCCAGGTTCTGGGCGAGAACGAGCGTCTGGCTGAAGAGGACAAATTCGTCGCCAAGTACACCCGCGTACTGCTGGGTATCACCAAGGCGTCGCTGTCCACCGAGTCGTTCATCTCGGCAGCGTCCTTCCAGGAAACCACTCGCGTCCTCACCGAGGCAGCGGTTACTGGCAAGCGCGACTACCTGCGTGGTCTGAAAGAGAACGTGGTCGTGGGTCGCCTGATCCCGGCTGGTACCGGTCTGGCCTATCACAGCGAGCGCAAGCGCAAGCGTGATGCCGACAAGCCGGTACGTGTCAGCGCCAGTGAGGTGGAAGCCGCACTGACCGAAGCGCTGAACTCCAGCGGAAATTGAGTCGAAGCCTCGCTAGTTCGCTAGCGGGGCTTTGCCTTGACTGGGGGCGTGAGTCTCTTTAGACTAATGCACCCCTAAATTTGGCAGGGCGTTGTGCTCTGCCATCTTTATTTGTGAGCGTCGAAAGACAACAGTGGAGCTAGTAGATGGCAACTATCAACCAGCTGGTACGTCAGCCGCGTAAGCGTATCGTCGAGAAATCCGACGTACCTGCGCTGCAGAACTGCCCGCAACGTCGTGGTGTGTGCACTCGCGTGTACACCACTACGCCGAAAAAACCTAACTCGGCACTGCGTAAAGTATGCCGCGTACGTCTGACCAACGGTTTCGAGGTTTCCTCGTACATCGGTGGTGAAGGCCACAACCTGCAAGAGCACAGCGTCGTGCTGATCCGTGGCGGTCGTGTAAAAGACCTTCCGGGTGTGCGCTACCACACCGTGCGTGGTTCGCTGGATACCTCCGGCGTCAAAGACCGTAAGCAAGGTCGTTCCAAGTACGGTACCAAGCGTCCGAAATAAGGCCGCTTGAATCTTTATATTTAGTTGAGTCGATAAGAGTAAGGTCGGGCGCGGCTTTTGCCGAAAGTCCCGGGCTAACCTGAAGACCGTTTGAGGGCTTATCATGCCAAGACGTCGTGTAGCAGCAAAACGTGAGATTCTCGATGATCCGAAGTACGGATCGCAGATTCTCGCCAAATTCATGAACCACGTGATGGAAAGCGGCAAGAAGGCCGTGGCCGAGCGCATCGTTTACGGTGCTCTGGACACAGTCAAGGCACGCAAGAACAGCGATCCCCTGGAGATCTTCGAGAAAGCTCTCGACGCCATCGCTCCGCTGGTCGAAGTCAAGTCCCGCCGTGTAGGCGGTGCTACCTACCAGGTTCCGGTCGAAGTTCGTCCGTCGCGTCGTAACGCTCTGGCAATGCGCTGGCTCGTAGACTACGCCCGTAAGCGCGGCGAGAAGTCCATGGCTCTGCGTCTGGCTGGTGAGCTGCTGGATGCTGCCGAAGGCAAAGGTGCTGCGGTCAAGAAGCGTGAAGACGTTCACCGTATGGCTGAAGCCAACAAGGCTTTCTCGCACTACCGCTTCTAATCTCGGCGACATTCACTTCGCGAGGGCTATATGGCTCGTACTACACCGATCAATCTCTACCGTAACATCGGCATCTGTGCGCACGTGGACGCGGGTAAAACCACTACCACCGAGCGCGTACTGTTCTATACCGGTGTTAACCACAAGATGGGTGAGACCCACGACGGCGCTTCGACCACCGACTGGATGGTTCAGGAGCAAGAGCGTGGTATTACCATCACTTCCGCTGCGGTAACTGCCTTCTGGGCTGGTTCGCAGAAGCAATACAAGAACCACCGCGTAAACGTTATCGATACCCCCGGTCACGTTGACTTCACCATTGAAGTAGAGCGCTCGCTGCGCGTGCTCGATGGTGCTGTCGTTGTGTTCTGCGGTACCTCGGGCGTTGAGCCGCAGTCCGAAACCGTATGGCGTCAAGCCAACAAGTACGGTGTTCCGCGTATCGTCTACGTGAACAAGATGGACCGTCAGGGTGCCAACTTCCTGCGCGTTGTCGAGCAGATCAAGAAGCGCCTGGGCCACACCCCTGTTCCGCTTCAGCTGCAAATCGGCGCGGAAGAGAACTTCGTGGGCCAGGTTGACCTGCTGCGCATGAAGGCAATCTACTGGAGCGAAGACGACAAGGGCATGACCTTCCGTGAGGAAGAGATCCCTGCTGAGCTGCAAGCTCAGGCTGAAGAGTACCGCTCGAACATGGTTGAAGCTGCCGCTGAAGCCAACGAAGAGCTGATGAACAAGTACCTGGAAGAGGGCGACCTCTCCCTGGAAGAGATCAAGGCCGGTCTGCGTCAGCGCACCATCGCCTGTGAAATCGTTCCGGCCGTACTGGGTTCCTCCTTCAAGAACAAGGGCGTGCCTCTGGTTCTCGATGCTGTTATCGACTTCCTGCCGGCTCCGACCGACATCCCGGCGATTCAGGGTATCCATCCTGATCACGTGGAGCAGGGCGACGATGCGCCGAAAGACGAGCGTCCGGCTTCTGACGATGCTCCGTTCGCGGCGCTGGCGTTCAAGATCGCTACCGACCCCTTCGTTGGTACTCTGACCTTTACCCGTGTTTATTCCGGTGTTCTCGCTTCCGGCGACTCCGTGATCAACTCGGTCAAGGGCAAGAAGGAACGCGTTGGTCGTATGGTGCAGATGCACGCCAACCAGCGTGAAGAAATCAAGGAAGTGCGCGCAGGCGACATCGCGGCTCTGATCGGCATGAAGGATGTGACCACGGGTGACACCCTGTGCGACATCGAGAAGCAGATCATCCTCGAGCGCATGGACTTCCCGGAGCCGGTTATTTCGGTTGCTGTTGAGCCGAAGACCAAGGCTGACCAGGAGAAGATGGGTATCGCGCTGGGCCGTCTGGCTCAGGAAGACCCGTCCTTCCGTGTCAAGACCGATGAAGAGACTGGTCAGACCATTATCTCCGGTATGGGTGAGCTGCACCTGGACATCCTCGTTGACCGCATGAAGCGCGAGTTCAACGTTGAGGCCAACATCGGTAAGCCGCAGGTTTCCTATCGTGAAACCATCACCAAGGATGCTGTCGAGATCGAAGGCAAGTTCGTTCGTCAGTCCGGTGGTCGCGGTCAGTTCGGTCACTGCTGGATTCGCTTCTCGACTCCGGACGTGGACGA
>JAEYXX010000063.1 GCA_023431055.1 Pseudomonadota bacterium | reverse complement strand
GTCAGTTGGCCGTCGAGATAATCGCTGGAGTGAGCGACCAGTTCCTTGCAGGTCAGCATTGGCCTGTCTCCTCGAAATGTTCCAGGGTGGCGAAGACTTTCAGGCGTGCCCGGTGCAGCAGCACACGGGCATTGGAGAGCGAGATGTCGAGAAGATTACAGATCGCCTCCAGCTCCAGACCCTGTCGCTCGAGCAGCACCAGCACGCTAGCCTGCAACTCGGACAGGCTGGCCAGGGTGTGTTCCAGGCACTGGCGCAGTTCATATTCGGTGAGCAGGGCTTCGGGGCTGTCCTGATGCCAGGCATGCGGCGCCAGCAGCCAGTGGCCGTCATCGGCGAAACGCTCGTCACCCACCGTGCCATGCGGCGCAGCCAGGTCGTCGAGCAGCACCTCGCGGCGGTTGTGCTTGAGACGGGTCTTGGCGGTGTTGGCGGTGATGGTCAGCAGCCAGGTCTTGAGGCTGGCGCGGCCTTGAAAACCTGCCAGGTTGCGCACGACGGCGAACCAGGCATCCTGCACCACCTCATCGGCATGGCGGCTGCCGACGATGGCGTAGGCCACCGCCCGCATCGCACCCTGATAGCGAGCCACCAGCTCGCGGTAGGCCTTCTGCTCGCCGGCGAGCAGGCGGCCCAAGAGATCGGAATCGGACATGGAACTCTCGTAGGTCAAGCCTGCGCACGAAGCCGAACGCCCCGTGCACGTCAGGCATTCCTACAGAGAGTTCAACGCTTGCGCAAAATTACACTGCCGATCGAATAACCGGCACCAAAGGAGCTTAGAACACCCAAGCTGCCCGCCGGCAGGTCGTCCTGATGCTTGTGCAGGGCGATCACCGAGCCGGCCGAGCTGGTGTTGGCGTAGGTGTCGAGGATCACCGGCGCTTCGTGCGGCTCGGCGTCACGACCCAGCAACTTGCGCGCGATCAACAGGTTCATGTTGAGGTTGGCCTGGTGCAGCCAGAAGCGCTTCACATCTGCGACGTTGAGCTGGTTTTCCGCCAGGTGCGCGGCGATCAGCTCGGCGACCATCGGGCAGACGTCCTTGAACACCTTGCGACCTTCCTGGACGAACAGTTTGTCGCGCGCACCCACGCCCTCTTCCGCGGCGCGGTTGAGGAAGCCGAAGTTGTTGCGGATATTGTTGGAGAACTGGGTCAGCAGCTTGGTGCCGACCACGTCGAACTGGTGCTTGGAGGTGGCCAGATCGGCACGCTCGATGATCACCGCGGTGGCGGCGTCGCCGAAGATGAAGTGGCTGTCGCGGTCACGGAAATTGAGGTGGCCGGTGCAGATTTCCGGGTTGACCATGAGGATGGCGCGGGCCTGGCCGGTCTGGATCGCGGTAGTCGCGGCCTGGATGCCGAAGGTGGCCGAGGAGCAGGCCACGTTCATGTCGTAGCCCCAGCCGTCGATGCCCAGCGCGGCCTGCACTTCGATGGCCACCGCCGGATAGGCGCGCTGCAGATTCGAGCAGGCGACGATCACCCCGTCGATATCGGCGACGGTCTTGCCGGCACGCTGCAGCGCTTCCTTGGCGGCGCCCACGGCCATTTCGCAGAGAATGCCCCACTCGTCGTTGGAACGCTCCGGGATACGCGGCACCATGCGCTGCGGGTCGAGGATGCCGGCCTTGTCGATGACGAAGCGGCTCTTGATGCCCGACGCTTTCTCGATGAAGGCCGTGCTGGATTCGCTCAGCGCCTCGATCTCGCCACGGGCGATGGCCTCGGCGTTGTCGGCGTTGAACTGCTGTACATAGGCATTGAAGGATGCCACCAGCTCGTCGTTGGAAATGCTGTTGGCCGGGGTGTACAGGCCGGTACCACTGATCACGACGTTATGCACGCTCATTCCTCTTCTCGGCCGCTGGCGGCCTCAGGCAGTAGGCCGGCGACAATGGCGCAGGCCGAAAATCGGGGGACTTGGGCCAAGCTTTTACGATGGTTGGCTCCAGGCCCCTGAGTGTGCCACAGGGCGATGGGGTTCGTCCTTAGCCCTTGAGAGTGTCCAGACGGACAGAACATGACCCGATATAGCCGTTTGGTCTAAAGTCTTATCTCAAATCGCGCATCTGGAGCTTGAATGAATCTTTCCCTGTTAAGCCGCTATGCATTCTTCGCCTTCTGTGTGCTGTTCACCCTGGCCAGCCTGCCCTTCCTAGGCCATGAATGGCTGTGGCCACTGACCCTGAGCAGCGGCGTGCTCAGCCTGATCGGTATCGGCGATCTGCTGCAGACGCGCCATGCGGTAAGGCGCAACTACCCGATCCTTGGCAACATTCGCTACCTAGTCGAAGGCATCCGCCCGGAGATTCGCCAATACCTGCTCGAAGGCGATGCCGAACAGCTGCCCTTCTCCCGCGCCCAGCGCTCGCTGGTCTACGCCCGCGCCAAGAACGAAGGTTCGGACAAACCCTTCGGCACCCTGAGCGACGTGTACCAGAACGGTTTCGAGTTCATCAGCCATTCCATGCGCCCGGCGCCGCTGACCGACCCGTGCAGTTTCCGCGTGGAGATCGGCGGGCCGCAATGCAGCCAGCCGTACTCGGCCTCTCTGTTCAACATCTCGGCGATGAGCTTTGGCTCGCTCAGCGCCAATGCGATTCGCGCCCTCAACGAAGGGGCGAAGCTCGGCGAGTTCTACCATGACACCGGCGAAGGCAGCATCAGCCCCTACCACCGCGAGCACGGTGGCGACCTGGTGTGGGAACTGGGCAGCGGCTATTTCGGCTGCCGCGCGTCCGACGGTCGCTTCGACCCCGAGCGTTTCGCCGCCCAGGCCGCCAGCCCGCAGGTGAAGATGATCGAGATCAAGCTCAGCCAGGGCGCCAAACCGGGCCATGGCGGCATCCTGCCCAAGCACAAGGTCACCGAGGAAATCGCCAACACCCGCGGCGTGCCCATGGGTGAGGATTGCATCTCGCCCTCGCGCCATAGCGCCTTCTCTACGCCCATCGAGCTGCTGCAATTCATCGCCCAGCTACGCGAGCTGTCCGGCGGCAAGCCGGTCGGCTTCAAGTTCTGCCTGGGCCATCCCTGGGAATTCATGGGCATCGTCAAGGCGATGCTGGAGACCGGTATCCTGCCCGACTTCATCGTCGTCGACGGCAAGGAAGGCGGTACCGGCGCGGCGCCGCTGGAATTCACCGATCACCTCGGCGTGCCGCTGCGTGAAGGCCTGCTGTTCGTGCACAACACCCTGGTCGGCAGCAACCTGCGCGACAAGATCAGGCTCGGCGCCAGCGGCAAGATCGTCAGTGCCTTCGATATCGCCCGCGTGCTGGCCATCGGCGCCGACTGGGCCAACTCGGCGCGCGGGTTCATGTTCGCCATTGGTTGCATTCAGAGCCAAAGCTGCCACACCAACAAGTGCCCCACCGGCGTGGCGACGCAGGACCCGCTGCGCCAGCGCGCCCTGGTGGTAGAGGACAAGGCCCAGCGCGTCTACAACTTCCACCGCAACACGCTCAAGGCGCTGGCCGAAATGCTCGCCGCCGCCGGCCTCGACCACCCCTCGCAGATCGATGCCAAGCACCTGGTGCAGCGCATGTCGGCTACCGAGATCAAGCTGTTCGCCCAGCAACATGTGTTCCTCGCGCCGGGAGAACTGCTCAGCGGCAAGATTGAGGGCGAGTTCTACGAGCGCATGTGGCGCATGGCCCGCGCCGACAGTTTCGATCCCGCCGCGGCCTGATGCGCATGCGTCTGCTGCTTTTCGCGTTGCTGGTTTCGCTGAGCGCCGTTGCCAGCGCGCAGGAACAACGCCCGCTGCGCTTCTCGTTAACCGAGGGCTGGGCCATGCCGATGATCCTCATCGAAGATGGCCGTGCCACGTCCGGCGTTCTCTACGACCTGCAGACGCGCCTGGCAGAAAAGGTCGGCCGCCGCGCCGAACTGCTGGTGATGCCGCGCCTGCGCGTACAGCGCCTGGTGGCCAGGGGCGAGATTGACGTACGCTGCTACGTCAACCCGGACTGGCTCAGCGAAGCGCACCATCAATACGTCTGGAGCGTGCCGTTCATGGTGCAGCGCGACCTGGTCATAGGCCGTCACGGCGAAGCCGACATCAGCCTCGAGCAACTGCCGAGCCAGCGCCTGGGTACCGTGCTGGGCTACAGTTACCCGCGCCTGGATCCGCTGTTCGCCAGCGGCCAGCTGCAGCGCGAAGACGCCCGCACGCAAGAGCTGGTACTGGAGAAGCTGGAAGCCGGACGCTATCGCTACGCGGTCAGCAACGAGCTGGCCCTGGCCTGGTTCAACCGCGACCTGCCAGAGGAAAAACGCCTACGCGCACTGGCCGAGCTCAGCGCCGATGCGCTTTCCTGCCTCGTGCGCGATGCGCCGGACGTGCCCACCCAGGCGCTGCTGCGAGCGCTGGTACAGATGAAGGAGGATGGCGAATTCGACGCCATTCTCTCCCGCTATCGCTGAATCGCCGGGCTCCTGCCCAGGTGCCGCAGCACCGCTTCGAGACGCTGCGTGGGCGAGCCCGTCAGACGCGTGAAGGCCCAGCCACGCCGCTGCAACTCCTGCTCGTACCACTGGTTTTGCCGACGGCGGAACGTCTCGTCGCGCCGCGTACCGTCCTGCACGAAGGGGAAGTCGTCGGCGCACAAAAACAGATGCTGGTAGTGCCGCTCGGCCAGGTGCTCCAGCTCGGGCTCGGCACGGCCGAACATCTCGCGACAGTAGAGCAGCGTGGTCAACGGCGTGGTGTCGCATACCAGATAGCGCCGACACTGCCCGGCCAGGCTCTGCTCACGCTCGACCTGGGTGCGGCCGATGTGCAGCAGATCCTCATAAGCCAGCACACCGCCCTGCTCTTCCCACAGTTCTCGGCCATATTCGGCGGCATGCCGCGTACCCAGCGTCTCGGCCAACGCCAGGGCGAGGCTGCTCTTGCCAGTGGACTCGCCGCCTAGCAGGGCGATGCGCTCGACAAAATCGCCGTAAACCTGCGGTGCCAGGTACTGGCGCAGGCCATGGATATCGGCGCGCAAGCGCGTACCGGATACCGGCACCTGAATGCGCGCACGGTCGATCTCGACATGCTCCACCGGCCGCCCGAAACACCTGCTCAGGTGCGCGGCGAAGCCATCGCCATAAGCCTCGCTGGTGAACACAGCATCAACCGGGTGACCAAGCACTGCCAGACAAAAATCGGCGACGAACTGGCGCTGTACGGCATCGGCATCGGATTCGTGTGGAAGGTCCGGCAGCGCCAGGCCACGTGCGCGCTGCTGGGCGACCCACTCGGGCGTCACTACCCAGCTGCGCAATTCGGGGAACCGCAGGCGCAGCCAGTTCGCACGTCGCTCGGGTTCGCAACCGGCAAGCTCCGGGTAGGCCCAGCTGAGCAGCACCAGTTGCTCGCATTGCTCTTGCGCCTGGCGGATCAGCCATTCGTGCCCCAGATGCAGCGGCGCGAACTTGCCCACCACCAGGCCACGGGCGAATCGCTTGCTCATCTCAGGCCGCCTGCGCCTTCAGTTCACGGCGCCAGCGATACAGGCCGTACCAGGCATTGCACCAGAACAGCAGGTAGATGAAGGCGGTCAGGTACAGCTCGCGCGAAGCGAACAACGGCACTGCCAGGGTGTTGACCAGCAGCCAGCCGTACCAGGTCTCCAGCTTGCGGCGCATCAGCAGCAATTGCGCCAGCACGCTGAAGGTCAGCACCAGCGAATCGATAAAGGGCGCGTAGGCGTCGGTGAAGTAATGCAGCAAGGCCCCATAGCCCAGCGCCACCAATACCGCCACGACGAGCGCCAGGGACAATCCTGGCCAGGCAGTACGGCTGATCGGCATGGCGTCGCCGCCGCGGCCACGCATCCAGCTCCACCAGCCGATCAGGCTGGTCAGGATGAAGAAGCCCTGCAAGGTCACGTCCGCATAAAGCTGCACGCTGAAGAACAGCCAGCCGAACAGCACGCAGCCAACCAGACCGACGGCCCAGGTGTGCACCGAGTTGCGCGCCGCGAGCACGACCGAAACCAGATAGAAGAGGTTGGCGAAAATCTCCAGCGACGATGGCATGCACGCATCCTTATGGACATGGAATCAGCCGCGCAGCCTATCACGCAGCCTGCACCAGACTCACTCCCAGGCCTGGCGCTCGCCCTTCCAGGCATGCAGCTCGCGCTTCTGCCCACCCGCCCATAGCCAGCCGCTGCGCGCACCGACCAGAGTGCTGACCGCATGCTGGCGGCCGAAGCGGTTGTGGCGGGCGAGCATCAGGGCGATATCGCGCAGCACGGCCAAGGTGTGGCTGTTGGACTGGAACAAGGGCGTCAGCAGCCGACTCGCCTGGCGGTAGTACCGCAGGTGGTCACGGCGGGCATCACCGTAGCGGGCGAAGATGGCGTTCCAGTCGAGCGCATGCTGCTGCTCATCGCCCGCATTGCCGAGCGCATCAGCGAGCGCGGCGGCATCCACCAGCGCCATATTGGCGCCCTGCCCCAATTGCGGACTCATGGCGTGGGCGCAATCGCCGATGGCCAGAACGCGGCCATCGTGCCAGCGCTGCATGCGTACGTCGGCATAAGCCGCCAACGTCAGCTGCACGGGATCGATGATCTGCTGCAGATAGGCCTCTGAAGCCTCGCCGGCGAGGTTGCGCACGCGGGTTTTCCAGGCCTCCAGGCCGCTCGTACGCCACGTCTCGTGCTCGCTGAGCGGCAGGCTCCAGAAAAGGCTGGTCAGCGAGCGTTCGCGTGCCTGATGGGTGCAGCCGGTGGGCATCAGCCCGAACATTTCCCGGCAGCCACGATACCATTGACGCAGCTCGCCGGTTTCGGCCGATGCCGCAGTCGGCAACATGCTCCATAAAGCGCCCCAGGGATACGGCCGCGACCACTGGCGCACCTGCATCTGCGCGCGCAGGGTCGAACGGGTGCCATCGGCCAGGATCAGCGCGGCGAAATCTCCCAGAGGTTGCTCAACGCCCCCTTCGTCCTGACGCAGCAAACGGACATGGCCGCAGCCCTGTTCGAAACGGCTTACAGTCACCCCGGTTTGCACCTGCACGCCCATGCGCTGCGCTGCATTGAACAACGCCGTCATCAGCACGCCGCGGTGGATGCCCAGGCCGAAACTGCCGGGCTGCCAGTCGTGATAGCGGGTATCGAGGATCACCCGCCCCCGGCAACTGGTGCCATACAGTCGGCTGACCGGCGCACCCAACGCGGTGCATTCGGCGAGCAGACCGAGGCGCTGCAGCACCGCCAGGCCGGAAGGCTGCAGCAGGATGCCGGCGCCCACCGGCTGCAGCTGTTCGACCCGCTCCAGCAGGCGCACCGCATAGCCCTGACGGGCGAGGAATATGGCAGTGGCGAGACCCGCTGTCCCCGCCCCCACTATGGCGATCGGCAATCCATTCACGTTCATGCTCCCTGTTTTGATGCAGGGAATACTAACCGCCCGACGTCACGTCCGATATGAACGCTCGCACAGCGGCAAAGCGATCAAGGCTGGTCTGGACGGATATCGAAACCGCCCTTGTTCTGGCTGACGATGCGCAGGTGCTGGGTTTCCCCGGCCTTCACCGGCACTGCCACTTCGCGCAGCAGGCGGCCCATGCCACACAGGGTGTCGTCCATGCGATCAGGGGTGATGCCGACCACGCGGGTGCCCGGGCGTACCTGGAAGGTTGCGACCTCACCGACGCCGATGCGCGCGGCGACCTTGCGATCCACTTCGATGGCCACGTAGCAGCCGCCGCCCATCATGCCGAAATCGCGGTTGACCACGATCTGCGCGCCATTTTCCTGCGTCTCCTGAAAGGCCAGCAGGCGGTCCTCCGGTACCGGCTTGATATCCTCGGGGTTACCTCGAAACGACGAACAGCCAGCCAGCAACACCAGGGGTAGAGCGATGAGGATCGAACGCATGAAGCCCTCCATGGGCAGATGAGTGCCGGCTGAGTATTGGGCTTGGCGCGCCTGTGAGCAAGGTATCGATGGCAGCGATTTTCGCTAGCAAAAGCATCGATTTCTGCAATGAAGGACCCAGTGTTTTCATCTCTTCCGAACCCGGCGCCAACCTTTCCAGGCGCCACAGATCGGAGATACGCAAGATGAAATTCGCAGCCTTCAACGCCACCCTCCTCGCCGTTCTGGCCCCCTTGGCCATCGCCAGCGAGAAAGCACCTGCCACTCCCAAGGTCGAAGTGCAGGAATACAAGTACGGCATGCAGCTGGATATAGATCAGGTGCTGCAGCGCACCGACAACAGCCGCAAGAGCGGTGTGGTACCGAGCGTTCTGGTCTACCGCGACAGCCAGGGTGAAGTGCACGCCGTGCGCTTCATGGAGTGGGGCGGGCTGAGCAGCCAGAACGGCTAAACCACCTGCCTGATGCCCCGGACGAGACGCTCGTCCGGGGCGATGCCGCTTCAGCCTTGCAGACGCTTGACCAGACGCGCCTGCAGCGCCTCCAGCTCGGCCGGGTCGGCCTTGTTGGCCGCGTGAATACCCAGCCCCTCACCCTCGAAGCGCGGGATCACGTGCATGTGGATATGAAACACCGTCTGCCCGGCAGGCGCGCCGTTGAACTGCGCTACCTGCACACCAGCCGGCTGCAGTTCGTCGACCACCGCCTGGGTGACCTTCTTCACCACGGCCATGACCTTGGCCAGGCTGGCGTCGTCGATTTCCAGGATATTGCGCGCGGCAGCGCGCTTGGGGATGACCAGACTGTGGCCCTTGGATTGCGGGAACAGATCGAGGAACGCCAGTACATCGTCGTCCTCGTAGAGTTTGTAGCAAGGCAGGTCGCCACGAATGATCTGGGCGAAGATGTTCTGGGAATCGTAAGTACCGTGCAGGCTCATGCCGATGGGTTCCGTGCCGGGTGGATGAAAAACCCACCATACCGCCTCGCTCGCACGCAGGGAACCAGGCAGGATTGCTCGAGTCGATGACTACTAGCAACTGGATCGATTTCCTGCACCCCTGCCACTCGTGTTCTGATCGCCCCTTTCGTAGAGGCTGTTCAGGATCTCGCGAGCTAGAGCTTGTTTTTAACGCAGTAGCACCGACGCGCAGCAGATCGTGAACAGGCTCTTAGGCCCATTCGACATGGAACTCCACATGACCGACCTCAGCCCCTTCCACATCACCCGTAAATGGCCCGCCCAGCATCCCGAGCGCCTGCAGCTTTACTCGCTGCCCACGCCCAACGGCGTCAAGGCCTCGATCATGCTGGAAGAAATCGGCCTGCCCTACGAACCGCACCTGGTCGACTTCGGCAGTGATGACCAATTCAGCCCCGAGTTTCTCTCGCTGGCACCGAACAACAAGATTCCCGCCATCCTCGATCCCGACGGCCCAAATGGCCACCCACTGCCGCTGTTCGAGTCCGGCGCGATTCTGATCTACCTGGCGGAAAAGACCGGCAAGCTGCTACCGCAGGATGCCGCTGCACGCTACGAGACGATTCAATGGCTGATGTGGCAGATGGGCGGCCTGGGGCCGATGTTTGGCCAGCTCGGTTTCTTCGTCAAATTCGCCGGCAGCCAGTTTGAAGACAAGCGTCCACGTGATCGTTACGCCGCTGAATCGGCACGCCTGCTGGGCGTACTCGACCAACACCTGCAAGGCCGTGACTGGATCGCTGGCGAATACAGCATCGCCGATATCGCCGTATTCCCCTGGATTCGCACCCTGGCGGATTTCTACCAGGCCGGTGATCTGGTGCAACTCGAGCGCTTCAACAACGTGCGCCGCGTGCTCGATGCCTTCCTCGCTCGCCCGGCGGTGCAGCGCGGCCTGAACATCCCCGCGCGAGGCTGATGCAGTTGTGGGAGTCGGCCGCCGACTCCCACAT
>JAEYXX010000141.1 GCA_023431055.1 Pseudomonadota bacterium | reverse complement strand
ACCCACCAGCGGTCCTTATCTGTCGTAACGTCCCATATTTCATAAACGTCGCCTACGACGACCTCCCGTTTGATTAGCTCTACATGATGGACAACTTCATCGGGGGCTTGCCCTTCAACATAGCTCGCGATCTCTCGCTCGGAGTGAGTGTCTCTCTCGATGCTATACCGAGCAAGCTCTGCAGCAGGAACAGGGTGGTTGTGTGTGACGCACTCATCTTCGATAGGGATTTCTTCGCTGTCGTTCTTCATGATAAGACTGAATACCTAACGTTTGCTTAAGGGGCGGGCTTTAGCCCGTCCCAGTGAGCGAAGCGAGCGATTTGAACCACTAGTTAGGTTTCATATGCTGATAAATAATGTTGGGGCGTACGCAGACCAATATAAAGCTATTGTGCCTAGTGCACTTGCCGAAATAGCAAATAACGATACTGACTTTGATGAGCGCTTAATTGCAAATATACCAAGTGCTAAACATGTGACCGGCAGCACTGCCCACCATTGGATGGTTTCGAAAACAAATTTTGAGTAAGACGTTTGCTGAACACCAAAGCTTGACCAGAGATTGGCAAAATAATTAGCTGTCTCAGGCTGTAGAAGTGCATAGATGAAAAATGCTTGGGCCAATACAAATATGGCTATGGTTGCTGCGAGTACGAATTTCTTCACTATGATACCTAACAGTGATTAGATGGAAGGCGGTACTAACGCGATAGTAGAGCCTTCCATCTAACTCCGCACCACTCCGTTTCGCTTTGCACTAAAAAGTCTTCCTAATCATGGCCTTATCCCTAGCCGACTGGCCGGGGAGTGTATTCGCTTGACTTCCTCTTTTTGCTCTCCCGTTCTGATAGGGCATGCACGCATGCCCCGTATCAGCTCCAAACCGCCCCAACCGGCGTATGCGCCGGGTAGTGCGTCGCCGCCTGTGCCTGCAGCAGTTCACCACAGGCCAGGGCGTCGGTCAGCGCATGGTGCGCGGAGTAGAGCGGAAGGCCGTAGCGCAGGCGGCTGTCGGCCAGGCGGATGGAGAGGGGCTCGCGGCCGCGCAGGCGGTCCCACCAGCTCACGGTGCGCTTGGGGTGCAGGCGGGCTTCCAGTTCCATGGTGTCGATGATGGGGAAGATCAGCCCTTCGCCCAGGTACTGGCGCACGGCCTGGTCGAGGAAGCTGCGTTCGATATTGCGGTAGTGCGCCACCACCACCTTGCCGGCCAGGGCTTCGAGCAGTTCGTCCAGCACGCTGGCCAGGCGCGGGGCGTGGCGGATGTCGCTGTGGGTGATGTGGTGAAAGGTGACCGATTCGGCACTCAGCTCGCTGGTGGGTTTGACCACCCAGTAACGGGCCTCGGCGCAGCGGATGCGTTGCAGGTTCAGCGGTACCAGGCCAAGGCTGACGATGGCATGTTCACGCGGGTCGAGGCCGGTGGTCTCCACGTCCAGGGCGACCAGCGGCGCATCCTCCAGCGGGGTGTCGGCGGCTATGCAACCGGCGCGGTAATAGGCGCGTAGGCGTTCGTCCTGGCTGCTGGTGGCACGTTCTGCAAAGAGCTGCGGCCAGTCCTGATTCTGATACATGGTCATTGCGGGCGAGGCAGGGGCTGGGCCGGGTAGCGGAAACGCAGGAATTTCTGCGCGTTGCTGATCACCTGGAAGGCTTCCTTGAGGTGCTGGCGTTCGCTGGCGCTGAACTGTTCCGGCTCGATGTAGTTGCTCGGCGCGTTGCCGGCCTCTACTTCACGGGCCTGGTGGCGCACACGTACCAGGCTGAGGAACTCGAAGGCATAGCGCAGGTGCCACATCGCCTCCTTGGGCAGCAGCTTGGTGGCGGCGATGGCGTCGAGACGATCCAGCGAGTTCTGCGCCTTGGAGCCACAGGCCAGGGCGTGCACGCGGATCAGGTCGGTGAGTGGCGCGGTGCCGCGGCCCTTGAGGTTGATGATGTTGCGGTGGCGACCGTCGGTTTCCATCACGAAGGTGCGGAAGAAGCCCAGCGGCGGCGTGCGGTTGAGCGCGTTACGCGCTAGCGCGGCGAGGAAGGCAGGGCTGGCGCTGGCTTTTGCGGCGAGCAGGTCCTTGAGGTTCTCCACCAGTTCGGTTTCGCCATAGAGGCCGTCGAGATCGAAGAAGATGCTGGCGTTGAGCAGGGTTTCCGGGTTGGGCCGCTCGATCCATTCGCTGAAGTATTGTCGCCAGACCTTCAGTGGCTGTCGCCACTTGGTGTTGGTGGCCATGATGCCGCCCTTGCAGTAGCTGTAGCCGCAGGCGGCCAGGCCGTCGCTGACGAACTGTGCCAGTTCGGCGAAGTAGGCGTCGTGTTCGTCGGCATCGAAGCTATCGTCGAGCACCAGGGCGTTGTCCTGGTCGGTGAGCAGCAGTTGCTCATCGCGGGCCATGGAGCCGGCGACCATGAAGCAGTAGGGCACCGGCGGCGGGCCGAGCTTCTGTTCGGCCAGTTCCAGCAGGCGCTGGCTGAAGGCGCGGCCGATGCCGCTCATGGCGCTGCCGACCATGTGTGCGCTGGCATCGTCGGCGACCATGCGCACGAAGGTGGCGCGCAGGTCCGGCAGCAGGCTCTTGAGCCCGTCCACCGAGGTCTTGATGAAGATGCCGTTGCCCAGATACAGGCTGCTGCGCGACTCGTAGCGGATGATGTCGGCCAACGCCACCACGCCCACCGGGCGGCGGCGATGCAGCACCGGCAGGTGGTGGATGTTGTTGCGCAGCAAGCACAGCATGGCTTCGAACACCGAGGCGTCGGCCTGCAGGGTGATCGGGTTGGGCGTCATGATCTGGCTGACCGGCGTGTCGCTGGGCAGGCCGGCGGCGACCACGCGGGTGCGCAGGTCGCGGTCGGTGAGGATGCC
>JAEYXX010000112.1 GCA_023431055.1 Pseudomonadota bacterium | reverse complement strand
AGGCGACACATCAACGGAACCAAGCTCGCTGACGCTGTTGGTCAGTAGGCAGGAACCGCCGTATACGGAACCGTACGTACGGTGGTGTGGGAGGACGGCGGGGGTGACCCCGCCTCCTACCCGATCCTGTCTTTTGCTACTTCAGGCTTTGCAGAAAACGCCGGAAGAGCAGGGCGCTTTCCTCGGGGCGTTCAAGCATGGGAGCGTGGCCGACGTTATCCATGATCACCACGCTGGAGCGGGGCAGCAGGGGTTGCATGATCTCGATGCTGGAGACGTCCAGCACGCGATCCTGCTTGCCCCAAAGTAATAGTGTGGGCGCCTGGATTTTCGCCAGCTCGGGCTCCAGCGGGATATAGCGCTCCACCAGTTGCTTGAACACCCTATCGTAGTGCTCGGCCTTGGCCATGGCGCGCTCACCCAGATAGCGCTTGAGCGATGCCGGCAGATAGGGTGGCTCGACGAAAACGAACTGCAGAAGATTGTCAAAGTCCTGCGGCTGCTTGACCACCAGCGGATTGGCTGCGCCACTGGTCAGCAGCCGATACAGCTCGCTCTTGTGCGGGCTGTCGAGTCCGGCATTGGCGAACAGCGTCAGCGAGCGGACGCGATCCGGGTAGCGTGCTGCGAAGAGTGCGGCAATATGTCCGCCCATCGAGTTGCCCAGCACATGTGCCTGCTTTATGCCCATGGCATCGAGAATGTCCGCCAGGCGTTCGGCCTGAGTGCCGACGTCATAGCTGCCAGGCGGCAGGTCGCTATCGCCGAAGCCGGGCAGGTCCAGGGCGATGACGCGATAGTCCTGGGTGAGATGGCGAGAAAAGCGCAGCCAGTTATCCTTGTCAGCGGCGAAACCATGAAGCAACACCAGGGTTTCACCGCTCGCCGGTCCTCCCTGGTAGTAATGGATGTTAAGATTGTGGACAGTCAGCTGCTCGTGGCTGAGCCCTGCGCGCTGTTGTTCCAGCAGGCGCAAGCTGGCCAGTTGTGTCGCCGGAAAGAAATACAGCGTGGCTGCGCTACCAGACATAAGAAGCAACAGTACGAACAGCAGTTTTTTCATGGCGCGTCCTTATCGCGAATTATCCAGGCGGCGCCGTTAAGCTAGCATGAATACAGAAGATTTCGGGGCTAGGGTCATCCTGCCAACCAACCTATGAACCGAGAGTAGCCAATGCCTGAGCGTTGTCTGTTTAAGTCGCTGTTGCTGTGGTGTGCCCTGGCCGTCATGCCGGGTTTGGCCCTGGCTGCTGGTAAGTGCGAACGCCTGGTGGCCACCGGCAACCCCGAGTATCCGCCCTATCTCTGGCGTGATCCGCAAAACCCGCAGCAGTTGATTGGCGCCAATGCCGATCTGCTCAAGCATCTGGGCAAAGAGCTGGGGGTTGTGATCGATGTGATCTACACCGGGCCTTGGTCGCGTGCGCAGGATGAAGTACGCACTGGCCGTGTCGACCTGATCGCAGGGGCGTTCATAACTCTGCCGCGTCTGGAACAGATGGATTACGTGCATCCGGCCTTTTTCTACACGCCCAGCGTGGTCTGGGTACGCAAGGGCGAGGCTTTCCCCTATGGCAGCTGGATCGACCTGCAGGGGCACACTGGCGACACTCTAGTGGGTAACAGCTTCGGTCAGCAGTTCGATACCTTTGCCAAGCAGAACCTGACGCTCGAGGGCGTATCCAGCTTGACTCAGGCGTTCCAGAAGTTGCTGCTCGGCCGCACCGATTACGTGCTCTACGAACGCTACCCCGGCCTGGCGCTGGCCGAGACGCTTGGCATGGAAGATGACCTCGAGGTGCTGGACCCGCCAATCTCCAGCGAAGGTCTTTACCTAACCCTGTCGCACAATTCGGCGTGCAACGAGCCCTGGCTACGTGGTCAGCTGGCGCGGAAAATGACAGAAATGGTCGCCGCCGGGCTGCCTGAGCAGCTCCTGCAAAGCAATCTGGAATTGTGGAAGGCGCAGCAGATGCAGCCCGATCCGGTTGGCGACGTGACTCAGTAGGAAATTTTCGTGATCAATCGAACCCTTCCCTTGCTGCTGGCGTTGGGCCTGACGGCTTGCGCAAGCGATCCCGCCCCCACAGAGCAGTTGCGGCTGACCGAGCAGGCGCTGGCGCAGACCAAATCCCTTGGGGTGGTCAGCGAGCAATCCGAATCGTTGCGCCAAGCCGAAGACAAGTTGGCGCAGGCCCAAGCGGCCATGCAGGACGGTGAAAACAAACAGGCACGCCAACTGGCCGAGCAGGCCGAGCTGGATGCGCGCCTGGCCGAGGCCGAGCATCTCAACGCCAAGGGGCGCGAGCAGCTGACCGAGCTGAACCAACGTATCGGCCGTCTGCGCCAGCAGCTGGGGGCCATGTAATGAGGGCTTTGGTTTATCTCGGTAACCTGGCTCTGGTCGGTGCATTACTCAATGGTTGCGCTGCCAATCAGCCGGCGAGCTATCAGGCGCTGGAAGAGGCGCGGCTCAGCTTCCAGTCGGTCAAGGAAGATCCCAACGTCCTGCGTGCCGCACCCAAGGATGTGATCCGCGCGGGTGAATCCCTGGCACGTGCCGAGCGTCTGTCCAGCTATTGGGGCAGCGGAGACGATGTGCGTCATTACGCCTATCTCAGCCAGCGCTATGCCGAGATAGCCCGCCAGCACAGCGATATCAGCCTGAATCAGGAGCGCGCCGCCAAACTCGAGCTGGAGCGCCAGCGCCTGCAGCTCACCTTACGCGAAGCCAAGCTGCTCAGCGTGCAGCAGCATAATGGCTGGCTGGAAGAGCAGATGGTCAGCCTGGCCACCAGCGAGACCGAGCGCGGCCTGGTGATGACCCTGGGCGACATGTTGTTCGATGCCGGTCGCGCCGATCTGCAACCGGCCGCCAATCGCACCGTGCTCAAGCTCGTGCAGTTCCTGCAGATCAACCCGCAGCGGCGCGTGCGTATCGAGGGCTATACCGACAACACCGGTGATGCTGCCGAGAATCTCGAACTGTCCCGCGCGCGAGCGCAGGCTGTGGCCGACTTGCTGGTCGATCTGGGCGTAGATGCCAAACGTATTCAGGTAGTCGGTTACGGCGTGGACTTTCCCGTTGCGGAAAACGCCTCGGCACGTGGTCGGGCGCAGAATCGGCGGGTGGAAATCGTCTTCTCCGATGAGCGAGGCCAGCTTGGCGCAGAGCGTTGATCGCCTGGTACCGAACCTGAAAACCCCGGCGCGCCCGGGGTTTTTTATGTTCGGAGCACGGCATTTATGCAATCTGTGACCAGCAAAGTGCTGCGTACGGTAAAAACAGATCGAATCTGTGCCGGTACAATTGTGTAGCAATAGGTTACTGTTATGCTCCAGTGATCAGGAGGATATCGCCATGACCAATCTGCTGCTTTATCAACGCATCGCCCAGCAGTTGGCCGAGGATATTCGTCGCGGCGTCTATCAGCCCGGCGAGCGTGTGCCGTCGGTACGCAAGATGAGCGCCCAGCTCAACGTCAGCCACGCCACCGTGTTGCAGGCGTACGCCAATCTCGAAGATCAGGGGCTGATCCGTGCGCGCCCGCAATCGGGCTTCTACGTGCATCAGACACCGGCCCTGACCGCGCCGACTCCAGATATCGCCAAGGTCGAGCGACCGGGCCTGGTCACCCGCGCCAGCATCATCAATCAGGTGCTCACCGAATCGCGTCGTGAGGGCGTATTCCCGCTGGGCGCCGCGGTGCCGCATGTCGACTATTTGCCGGTGCGTGCGCTGCACCAGCAGCTGGCCAAGGTCACCCGTTTTCACAGCCCGCGCGCCTTTAGCTACATGTTCAGCCCCGGCTTCGAGCCGTTGCGCCGCCAGGTGGCGATCCGCATGCGCGATGCCGGCGTGGTGGTTGACCCCTCCGAGGTGGTGATCACCCATGGCTGCGTCGATGCGCTGCAGATGAGCCTGCGCGTGCTGACCAAGCCGGGCGATCTGATCGCGGTGGAGTCGCCGACCTACTACGGCTTGCTGCAGCTGGCCGATCTGCTGGGGCTCAAGGTCATCGAGATCCCGTGCGATCCGACCACCGGTATCAGCCTGGAAGCCCTGCAGCTGGCCGCCAACCAGTGGCCGATCAAGGCGCTGGTGCTCACCGCGCGGCTGTCCAACCCATTGGGCGGTACCATCCCCGAGGAGCGTCAGCGCCAGTTGCTGCGCCTGGCTGGTGATTACGATTTCCAGATCGTCGAAGACGATATCTACGGCGAGCTGATGTTCGAGCAGGGGCCGACCAAGGCGCTCAAGTCGCATGACCGCGACAGCCGGGTGATCTATTGCTCGAGTTTCTCCAAGACGCTGTCGCCGGGCGTGCGCATCGGCTGGATAGTCGCTGGCAAGTATCAGGACGAGATCCAGCGTCTGCAGACCTTCAGCACGCATTCGGCCTGCAGCGTCACCCAGATGGCGGTGGCGGCGTACCTGGAAAACGGCGGCTATGACCGTCATCTGCGCCACATCCGCCAGGAATACCGCAAGAACCTCAGCGCCTTCCAGCTGGCGGTGCAGCAGTACTTCCCGGCCGGCACGCAGATGACCCGGCCCAAGGGCGGCTTCATTCTCTGGGTCAGCCTGCCCGCGCGCGTCAACACCAAGGATCTGCACGTGCGCGCGCTGCAGCAGGGCATTTCCATCGCACCGGGGCTGATCTTCAGCAACACCGAACAGTTCAACCATTGTGTGCGCCTCAACTGCGGCATTCCATGGAACCGTGAGGCGGAGAGGGCGCTGATGACGTTGGGCATGCTGGCCACGCAGCTGTGCCAGGAGGCGGGCGGTTCGTGGGAAGGTTGAACAGGCACGTTCTGGTTTAACCCGATTCACCTCAGGGCTGCGTCTACCTTAGCGAAGGTCTCGTGCCATTGCTCAGGAGGTGCACCATGCCCATTTATTCCTCGCTGCTCGTTCGTCCATTCGTCGTCGGTTTTTCGGCGGGTACATTGCTCCTACTCGTCGCCTGCAGCGCCTCTGGCCCGGAGCCGGAAGCCCAGACCAACTCGAAACCGGCGCCGTCACTTGCACGTGAACGCCTGGCTGCGCCCGCGGCGGCCGAGATGCATGCCGCGGCCAGTCACAAGCGCATGGCGCAGATGGCCTACGCGCCGGCTCCCATCGCCGATATTCTGCCGCCGAGTTACCGTGACGAGTCGCGCGAGCAGTACCAGAACTACCCCGACAATCCTGTCTTCGCCGTCAGCGAGACGCCGGTGTCCACCTTCAGCATCGATGTCGATACCGGCAGCTACGCCAACGTGCGGCGCTTTCTCAATGGCGGCCAGCTGCCGCCGAAGGACGCGGTGCGTCTGGAGGAGCTGGTCAACTACTTCCCCTATGCCTATCCCTTGCCGCAGGGCGATGCGCCCTTCGGCGTCAGCACCGAACTGGCGGTGACGCCGTGGAACCCGCAGACCCGCCTGCTGCGCATCGCCATCAAGGCGTCGGACCGCAGCGTCGAGGAGTTGCCGCCGGCCAACCTGGTGTTTCTGGTGGATGTCTCCGGCTCGATGCACCGCCGTGAGGGCCTGCCCATGGTGCAGGGCACCCTGAAATTGCTGGTCGAGCAGTTGCGCCCGCAGGATCGCGTCTCTCTGGTCACCTATGCCGGTGACAGCCACGTGGTGCTCGATTCCACGCCCGGCAGCGACAAGGCGAAGATCCGCGCGGCCATCGACCAACTGACGGCGGGCGGCTCCACTGCCGGTGAGTCGGGCATTCAGCTGGCCTACCAGCAGGCGGGCAAGCACCTGATCGAGGGCGGTATCAACCGCATCCTGCTGGCCACCGATGGCGACTTCAACGTCGGCATCAGCGACTTCGACAGCCTCAAGCAACTGGCTGCGGACAAGCGCAAGACGGGCGTTTCCCTCACCACCTTGGGCTTCGGCGTGGACAACTACAACGAGCGTCTGATGGAGCAGTTGGCCGATGCCGGCAACGGCAACTACGCCTACATCGACAACCTGCGCGAGGCGCGCAAGGTGCTGGTGGATCAGCTCGCGTCGACCCTCGCCACCGTGGCCAGTGACGTTAAGCTGCAACTGGAGTTCAACCCGGCCGAGGTCAGCGAGTACCGCCTGCTGGGCTATGAGAACCGCGCACTCAAGCGCGAGGATTTCAGTAACGACAAGGTCGATGCCGGCGAGATCGGTGCCGGGCACACCGTCACCGCGCTGTACGAGATTGTCCCGGCCGGTGGCAAGGGTTGGCTGGAGCCGCTGCGCTATCAGAGCAGCGCTCAGCCAGCGGGCAAGAGCGGCGAGCTGGCCTGGCTGCGGATTCGCTACAAGGCGCCGGGGGAGGCGAGCAGTCGCCTGCTGGAACGACCCATTGCGCGCAACGAGGCGAAGCCGGTTGCGGCCGCCAGCGAGGATCTGCGTTTCGCCGCCGCGGTGGCTGCCTTCGCCCAGCAGCTCAAGGACGGCCGCTACACCGGCGACTTCGACCTGGCGCAGAGCATCGCGCTGGCCCGCTCGGGCAAGGGCGAGGATCGCTTCGGCCTGCGCGGTGAGTTCATCCAACTGGCCGAAATTGCCCAGAGCCTGCACACTTCCGGCTCCACTCCAGTACGAGTCCAGCAGTGAACGCACCTCTCACGGATGACGACGCCGCCTTGCTGCGGCGTTACCGCCGCGGCGACGCGGCGGCCTTCAATGCGCTGTACCAGCGCCACAGGCTGGGCCTGTTCCGCTTTCTGCTCGGTCTATGCGGCGATCACGCCCTGGCCGAGGAAGTGTTCCAGGAAACCTGGATGAGCCTGGTGCGCAGCCAGAGCGAACAGCGCGAGGCGGTACTGTTCAAGACCTGGCTGTACCAGATCGCGCGCAACCGCCTTATCGACCACTGGCGCAAGACGGGTCGGCATCAGGCCGGGCACGACGAATACGACGAGAGCCAGCATGCCCAGGCCGACCCGCAACCGGGGCCCGAGCAACAGTGGGGCCTGAGCCGCGATAGCGAGCGTCTGCAGGCGGCACTGGCCGACCTGCCGGAAGACCAACGCGAGGTGTTCCTGCTACGCGCCCATGGCGACCTGGAACTGAACGAGATTGCCGAGTTGACCCGCACGCCGGCCGAGACGGTCAAGAGCCGTCTGCGCTACGCCCTGCAGAAACTGCGCCGGCTGCTGGCCACCGAGGAGTTGTCCGCATGACCCATGAACGAGAACCGCTGGATCACGAACAGGCGCTGCTGGCGCATTTCCGTGCCCATGGCAGCGGCGAACCCTCGGCCGAGCTGGATGCACGCATTCTGGCGGCGGCTAGTGCGGCTGCCCGCGAGGCGCAGCAGGCCGCCAAGGCTGAACCAGGCTGGGCGCAGCGTCTGCACCAATGGCTGTTCGGCAGTGGCCGCCAACGCTGGTCGGTGGCGGTCGCCGGGCTGGCCTGCGTCGGTATCGGCGTCAGCCTGACCTGGCGCACGCTGGAGCAGGCGCCGGATGCCTTCGATGCCGTGCCGCCTAGCGCTGCGATGAGCCCTGCCGCGCCAGCACCTGCGCCGATGGCGGCCAAGCGTGCGGCAGAGCAGGGGGCGGTTGCCCCCATGGCGGCCCCGCAGGGACGCATGAAGAGCCAGGCCATGGCACGCCAGGCGCCGTCTGCCGATATGGCCGAGGTACCAATGGTCAGCAGCGCTGCGCTGGCGCCCCTGGCCGAACTGGTTATTCAGAGCGAACCGCGCGAGGCGCTGCTGCGTTTGCTTGAACTGCGCAGGGCTGGCGAGCTGGAGCAGGCGCAGCGTCTGTTGGAGCAGCTTCAGGCCGATTATCCGCAACTGGATATCGAAGCCGAGCTCGCGCATCTGGCGTCTGAAAGCGGTGAGGCGGGCAAGGACCGGTAAATGTCGTGTAAGTCGGCTTGTCAGGCGCGCCCATGCGGAGGAGCATGGGTGCGTTACTGATCAAGTTATTCTTGTCCCATGATGCGTAAGTCCATTTTACTGTTGCTGTGTTTAGGGCTCCTTAGTGCGTGTGAGCGCGCGCCTGAGCCAGTTGCGCAGCAGCCTGCACCTGAGCCCGCAGTGGTCGCTGCGCCTCAACCTGCGCCTGTTGCGGAGGTTGCCAAGCCCAAACCGGTCGAACCTGCGCCGCCTGCCAAGGTGGTCGAAAACAAACCCGTGCCTCCCGCCAAACCGCCTGTTGCCGCCAAGCCCAAGCCTGCTGCGGCACCACAGACCAAGCCTGCCGAGCCCGAATCGAAGCTGGCGCTGGATCTCAGCGTGCCGCAGGAGTTGTTCGAGCAGGCCCTGGAAAGTGAAACCCGCGATGAGCTTTCGCCCCTGTTGCCGCCGATGTTCGGCGAGAAACCCGAAGCCGAGAGCCCGTTCCAGATCAGCGGTCGGCTGATCAGCAACGAGCGGGTGGACGACTACTGGGATTCCATCGAAGGCGCCGAGGTGCAGTTCGAGTTCAAGCGCTAGCTCAAAAGCGGTAGTGCTGCTGCTCGATAGCCGCATGGGTTTCGCGACTTAGCGCCTGGAAGCCTGCCGAGCCGGGCAGGCGCACGTAGAGCGGCCCATCGACCTTGCTCGGATCGTAGCCGGCCTGCTTGAGGTCGGTTTTCTTGTACTTGAAGGTACCCGTGGTCTCGACTTCGCCGAGCAGGCGTACGAACAGCGGCGCGGCGTAAGTCGGCAGCTCCGCGTCGAGGTGAGCGGCCAGCGCCGCGCCATCCAGCATGCAGCCTGGCGCCAGGCGTAGCGCGGCCATGCCACAGCGGCCGTTGGTGCCGGGTATCTCTACGCCGTAGACCACCGCATCCTCTACGCCGTAGACCACCGCATCCTCTACGCCGGGGAAGGCGCCGAGCACGTTTTCCACTTCGATAGTGGAAACGTTCTCGCCTTTCCAGCGGAAGGTATCGCCGAGGCGGTCGACGAACTGTGCGTGCTTGCAGCCGATGTCTCGCATCAGGTCGCCGGTGTTGAACCAGGCATCGCCCTTCTTGAACACGTCGCGCAGGATCGCCGCCTCGCTCTTGGCTGGATCGGTGTAGCCGTCGAACGGCCATTTGGCGCTGATCTTGCTGATCAGCAGGCCGGCTTCGCCCTTGTCGGCCTTCTGCAGAAAGCCATTGTTGCCGCGCACGGGGCGGTCGTTTTCCAGGTCGTAGCGGACGATGGCGTAGGTGGCCGGGGTGTAGCCGACGGTATTGTCAAAGTTGAAGACGTTGGTGAAGCCGATATTGCCTTCGCTGGAGGCATAGAACTCGGTGATCTGCTCGACGCCGAAGCGCTGTTTGAACTCGGCCCAGATCGAGGGGCGCAGGCCGTTGCCGATCATGCAGCGCAGGCTGTTGCCCTGTTCGGCCGGATGCACGGGCTGGTTGAGCAGATAGCGGCACAGTTCGCCGATATAGCCGAAGCAGGTGGCCTGGTAACGCGCCACGTCGCTCCAGAAGGCGCTGGCGGAGAACCTGCGGCGCAGGGCGATGGCCGCGCCGCCGGCCAGGGCCGCGCTCCAGCATACGGTGACGGCGTTGTTGTGATAGCAGGGCAGGCTGAGGTAGAGCACGTCGTGCTCGTTCAGGGTCAGGCCGGAATGGCCGAAGCCGCCGTAGGCCTTGATCCACTTGCCGTGGCTCATGATCGAGGCCTTGGGCAGGCCGGTGGTGCCGGAGGTATAGATCAGAAAGCAGGCATCCTTCATGCGTACGCGCTGGCTGTCCGGCGGGTTGTCCTCGGCCTGGCCGCTGGCGATCTGCATCAGGTTGAGCCAGCCGTCCGGCGCCTGGCCGGGATCGCCCAGGCAGTCCTGGTCGGCGATCCAGTAGCGTTTGGCCTGCTGATTGTGCAGTTGCGCGGCGATTTCCTCGAAAGCGCCGAGCAGTTCGTCGCCGATCACCAGAAAGCCGGGTTTGACCAGATTGAAGCTGTGCGCCAGCACCTTGCCGCGCTGGGTGGTGTTGATCAGGGCGCCGACCGCGCCGAGCTTGCTCAGCGCGGCGAGGATCGCCAGCAGTTCCAGGCGGTTCTCCAGCATCACTGCGACCACATCGCCATGGCCGACGCCCTCGGCCTTGAGCGCCCAGGCCAGGCGGTTGGCCCAGGCGTTGAAGGCGCGATAGCTGAGCTGGCGGTTTTCATCCATCAGCGCCGGGCGCTCGGGGTGGCGTTCGGCAGCGCGTTGCAGTGCCCAGACCAGCGACAGGTTTTTCTCGCGGTTGCGGATGCCGGCGTAGTACAGGCCGCGCAGCATGCGCAGCATGCGCGGCACGCGCGGCAGATGTTGCGGCAGGTGGGCCAGGAAGCGGAAGGGCGAAATCAGATCGGCTTGGCTCATGGGGCTAGCACTTGGCTGTTATGAATTGGAGGCGAGGTCTGACTCTAGTCAGCCACACGCGCAGCAACCATGGCTCTGCTGCGCCGAGTGGCGGGCAGATCGGCAAATGCGCGGGTCTGCCCAAGTGAAAGGTTACCGATTGAAAATTGGCGGGTTGCACCCGCCCTACGGGTCGACGAACAGATCCGGTACCAGGGTGCCGCCTGCAGGGTCGAAGCGGTACTGCTCGAAGTCGCGGACGCCACGTTCGCGCAGGATGTCCTCGTCGATCAGCAGACGCCCGGTGATGCTGCGGCCCTGGCTGGCCAGGATGGCGTGGGCCGCGTCGGCCATGATCGCCGGGGTGCGCGCCCGCTTGAAGGCGTCGCGGCTGCCCAGTTCGAACTCGATGGCGGCGGTGGCGATCATGGTTTTCGGCCACAGCGAGTTGACGCTGATGCTGTACTTCTTGAACTCCTCGCTCATGCCCAGGGTAAGCATGCTCATGCCGTACTTGGTGACGGTGTAGGGGGCGTGCTGGGCGAACCACTTGGCGTCGAGGTTGAGCGGTGGCGACAGGTTGAGAATGTGGCCGCTGGGGCTCTGTTTCAGGTAAGGCAGCGCTGCCTGGCTGCAGACCATCACCGCGCGGGTGTTGATTTGGTACATCAGGTCGAAGCGCTTGGGTTCGAGCTTCTCCACGCCCACCAGCTTGATCGCCCCGGCGTTGTTGACCAGCGCATCGATACCGCCGAAATGCTCGGCGGCCTGGGCCATGGCGACCGCCACTGCCTGTTCGTCACGCACGTCCAGTTGCAGCGCCAGGGCCTTGCCACCTGCGGCCTCCACTTCGGCGGCGACGCTGAAGATGGTGCCTTCGAGTTTCGGGTGCTGCTCGGCGCTCTTGGCCGCGATGACGATATTGGCGCCATCGGCGGCGGCCTTGAGGGCGATCTCGCGGCCAATGCCACGGCTGGCGCCGGTGATGAACAGGGTCTTGCCGGAAAGTGACATGGGCGTGCTCCTTCTTGTTGTTATGGGGCTGTGGGAGGGGCCGGGCGGCGATCCGCTTTATCCGCGAGCATTGTTCATCGCGGCTAAAGCCCCTCCCACGGTGAGTTGGTCAAATCTCGGCGGCTTCGATTTCCACCAGCAACTGGCGATTTTTCACCTGGTCGCCCTGGCTCACGCCAACGCGGCGAACGATGCCGTCGACGCCAGCCTTGAGCGGGTGCTCCATCTTCATCGCTTCAAGCACCACCAGCAGTTGCCCCTTGCTCACGCTGGCACCCTCGGCGATCAGCACGTCGACGATGGCGCCATCCATCGGTGCCTTCACCGCGCCGCTGCTGGCGGCGTTCTGCCCACCGGCTGGCTCGTGGGTGACATCGACCAGTTCCAGGTTGCCGTGCTCACCATACAGCCACAGGTGTTCGCCTTCGATGTGGTAAGCCTGGCGGCGCCGTACGCCGTCCAGCTCCAAAGTCAGCCAGCGGCCGTCGCTGGCCAGCAGGCGCAGGGACAGCTGTTCCTCACCCCGGCGCACGCAAAGGTGCGCTTGGGCGCCGCTGGCGAGTACGTCCAGCTCCACGGCGTGCTTGTGTTCGCCCTGCTTGAGGACGAAACGCCAGGGCGCACTGCCGGCGCTACGCCAGCCGGAGAGGCCGGGCTGGTGCGCGCGGGCGTCGGCCGAGGTCTGGTAAAGCAGGGCAGCGGCCATGGCCTGCTCGGCCAGGCTGGCGGTGTGCGGATGCAGGCTGGGGTCATCGGCGAAGTGTTCGGCGATGAACGCCGTGGTGGCGTTGCCGGCGGCGAACTCCGGGTTCTTGAGCAGGTTGGCGAGAAAGCGCTGGTTGCCGTTCACGCCAAGCAGAACGCACTGCTCTACGGCGCGCACCAGCTTGCGCCGGGCTTCGTCGCGGGTTGCGCCGTAGGCGATGACCTTGGCCAGCATCGGGTCGTAGAAGGGCGTCACCGCCTGGCCTTCGACCAGGCCGTGGTCGATGCGCACGCCGGCCAGCAGTTCGGGCTCCCAGCGCAGCACCTGGCCGGTTTGCGGCAGGAAGCCGGCGGCCGAGTCTTCGGCGTACAGTCGCACCTCCATGGCGTGGCCGGTGAGGCGAATGTCGTCCTGCCTGAGTGGCAGAGGCTGGCCTTCTGCCACGCGAATCTGCCAGGCCACCAGATCCTGCCCTGTGATCAGCTCGGTAACCGGGTGCTCGACCTGCAGGCGGGTGTTCATTTCCAGGAAGAAGAATTCGCCGGAGGTATCGAGGAGGAATTCCACGGTGCCGGCGCCGACGTAGTTGACCGAAGCCGCAGCCTTGACCGCAGCTTCACCCATGGCCTTGCGCAGCTCCGGAGTCATGACCGGGCAAGGCGCTTCCTCGACCACTTTCTGGTGGCGGCGCTGCACCGAGCAGTCACGCTCGCCGAGATAGACGATATTGCCGTGCTGGTCGCCGAAGACCTGGATCTCCACATGGCGTGGACGGATCACCGCGCGCTCGAGGATCAGCTCGCCGGAGCCGAAGGCATTCTGCGCCTCCGAGCGGGCGGTACGGATCTGCCCCAGCAGTTCGGCGGCTTCCTGTACCAGGCGCATGCCTCGACCGCCGCCACCGGCGCTGGCCTTGATCATCAGCGGGTAGCCGATACGCTCGGCTTCGCTGGCCAGGGTCTCGTCATCCTGGGCGGCGCCTTCGTAGCCGGGGATGCAGGGCACGCCGGCGTCACACATGGCGATCTTGGACAGGCGCTTGCTGCCCATCAGGTGGATGGCTTCCACGGTCGGGCCGATAAAGACGATGCCGGCTTCTTCACATGAACGGGCGAAATCGGCGTTCTCGGAGAGGAAGCCATAGCCGGGGTGGATGGCGTCGGCACCGGTCTTGCGCGCGGCCTCGATGATGGCGTCGATGCGCAGGTAGGACTGGTTGACCTGGGCCGGGCCGATGCATACGGCTTCGTCGGCGATCTGTACGTGGCGAGCGTCGGCATCGGCCTCGGAGTAC
>JAEYXX010000101.1 GCA_023431055.1 Pseudomonadota bacterium | reverse complement strand
TACAAGGACGTGGTGGCGTTCAGCCTGCTGGTGCTGGTGCTGCTGTTCCGTCCAACCGGCATCCTTGGCCGCCCGGAGGTGGAAAAGGTATGAGCCGCAACCTCAAATCCGCGATTTTCAGCGCCTTGCTGGTGCTGATCATCTCCTACCCCGTATTGGGCCTGAAACTCACCACCGCCGGTATCAGCCTGCGCGTTGATGGCGCCACCACCTTCGAACTCTGGTGCATTGGCGGCGCTGCTACGCTGATCTTCTTCTGGCAACTGCTGCGTGATCGCATCACTCCGGCTTGGGCCAAACGCCCGAGACTACCTAGCGGTTCCGGCCAACTCGGCAACTTCCTCACCCTGCCCTCCACCCAACGCTGGATCATCCTAGCGATGGTCATGGTGGCACTGGTGTGGCCGTTCTTCGCCAGTCGCGGCGCGGTGGACATTGCCACGCTGATCCTGATCTACGTGATGCTCGGCCTCGGCCTGAACATCGTGGTCGGCCTCGCCGGTCTGCTCGATCTGGGCTACGTCGGCTTCTACGCCGTAGGTGCCTACAGCTACGCGATCCTGGCGCACTACTTCGGCCTGGGCTTCTGGATCTGCCTGCCGCTGGCCGGCATGATGGCAGCGCTGTTCGGCTTCCTGCTGGGTTTCCCGGTGCTGCGTCTGCGCGGTGACTACCTGGCCATCGTGACCCTGGGCTTCGGCGAGATCATTCGCATCCTGCTGCGCAACCTGACCGAGTACACCGGTGGCCCCAACGGCCTGAGCATCGCCAACGAGAACAAACCGACGCTGTTCGGTCTGTCCTTCGAGCGCCGTGTGCCGGCCGATATGCCGACCTTCCATGGCTACTTCGAGATTGCCTACAACTCGCAGTACAAGGTGATCTTCCTCTACCTGATCGCCCTGCTGCTGGTGCTGCTGACCCTGTTCCTGGTCAACCGCCTGCTGCGCATGCCGATTGGTCGTGCCTGGGAAGCGCTGCGTGAAGACGAGATTGCCTGCCGCGCGCTGGGCCTGAACCCGACCGTGATCAAGCTCTCGGCCTTCACCATCGGCGCCAGCCTGGCCGGTTTCGCCGGCAGCTTCTTCGCCGCGCGTCAGGGCCTGGTGACACCGGAGTCGTTCACCTTCATCGAGTCGGCGATGATCCTCGCCATCGTCGTGTTGGGTGGCATGGGCTCACAGCTGGGCGTGATCCTCGCGGCCATCATCATGGTGATGCTGCAGGAGATGCGTGAGCTGAGCGAGTACCGCATGCTGTTCTTCGGTCTGGTCATGATCTTCATGATGATCTGGCGCCCGCAAGGGTTGCTGCCGATGCAACGTCCCCACCTGGAGCTGAAGCGATGAGCCGCACGATTCTCGAAGTAAGCGGCCTGTCCATGCGTTTCGGCGGCCTGCTGGCCGTCAACGGGGTGGGCCTGAACGTCAAGGAAAAGCAGGTGGTCTCGATGATCGGCCCGAACGGCGCCGGCAAGACCACCGTGTTCAACTGCCTGACCGGCTTCTACCAGCCGAGCTCCGGCAGCATCCGTCTGAACGGTGAGGCGATCGAGGGCCTGCCGGGCCACAAGATCGCCCGCAAAGGCGTGGTGCGGACCTTCCAGAACGTGCGTCTGTTCAAGGACATGACCGCGGTGGAAAACCTGCTGGTGGCTCAGCATCGCCATCTGAACACCGGCTACCTGGCTGGTCTGTTCAAGACCCCGGCCTTCCGCCGCAGCGAACGCGAGGCCATGGAGTACGCCGCCTACTGGCTGGAGCAGGTCGACCTGGTGGACTTCGCCAACCGTAGCGCCGGCACCCTGGCCTACGGCCAGCAACGCCGCCTGGAAATCGCCCGCTGCATGATGACCCGCCCGAGCATCCTCATGCTCGACGAGCCGGCCGCCGGCCTCAACCCGCGCGAAACCGAAGACCTCAAGGCGCTGATCGGTGTACTACGTGACCAGCACGACGTCACCGTGCTGCTGATCGAGCACGACATGAAGCTGGTGATGAGCATTTCCGACCACATCTACGTGATCAACCAGGGCACTCCCCTGGCCGACGGCACGCCGGACGACATCCGTAACAACCCGGACGTGATCAAAGCCTATCTGGGGGAGGCGTAATCCATGCTGAGTTTCAACAACGTCTCAACCTTCTACGGCAAGATCCAGGCGCTGCACGACGTCAGCATCGATGTGCAGAAAGGCGAGATCGTCACCCTGATCGGTGCCAACGGTGCCGGCAAGTCGACCCTGCTGATGACCCTGTGCGGCAACCCGCGCGCCACCAGTGGCAGCATCCGCTATATGGGTGAAGAGCTGGTGGGCATGGATACCCCGGAGATCATGCGTAAGAGCATCGCCATCGTGCCGGAAGGCCGCCGCGTGTTCGCCCGCCTGACCGTCGAGGAAAACCTGGCCATGGGTGGCTTCTTCGGTGACAAGGCGGACAATCAGGAGCAACTGGACAAGGTCCTGCACCTGTTCCCGCGCCTGAAGGAGCGCTTCGCCCAGCGTGCCGGCACCATGAGCGGCGGCGAGCAGCAGATGCTCGCCATCGGCCGCGCCTTGATGAGCAAGCCCAACCTGCTGCTGCTCGACGAGCCGTCGCTGGGTCTGGCGCCGATCATCATCCAGCAGATCTTCGACATCATCGAGCAACTGCGCAAGGACGGCGTGACCGTGTTCCTGGTCGAGCAGAACGCCAACCAGGCGCTGAAGCTGGCTGATCGCGGCTATGTGCTGGAGAACGGCCATATCGTCATGCGCGGTAGCGGCGAAGAGTTGCTCAACGACCCCAAGGTACGCGACGCCTACCTCGGCGGCTAAGCGCTACCTGCGTCATCGGAACCGCCCTTCGGGGCGGTTTCTTTTTGCCCCTGCGTCGAATGGCCGCTTCGCTGAAGTCTTAAGCGGATATTTCCATCCTCTTGCATCAGGTTCGTCGAGTATTAGTCTCAACAACTCTGCCCTCGCGAGCCCAGATCATGCGCAAGCCTCTGCTCCTGCTGCTGGCCATTACCCTGCTGCTGAGCGCGTGCAGCCGTGTCGGCCTGGCCTATCGCAACCTCGATTGGCTGATCCCATGGAAGCTCAGCGACTATGTGGCGCTGAACAGCGAGCAGAGCGCCTGGCTCAAACCCCAGCTGCAAGAACATTTGGCCTGGCATTGCAGCGTCGAGCTGCCGCGCTATCTCGACTGGCTGCAACGCAGTCAGCAGGCACTGAGTAGCCGTGACAGCGAGCTGATGGCCAGCCAGTTGGCCGACTTCGAACAAGCCATGCAGCGCATCGCCGTGGAAATTACCCCCAGCACCATCGAGCTGCTACGCGGCCTCAGCCCGCGTCAGGTCGATCAGCTGTTGGCGGCCATGGACGAGCAAAACGCCAAGCTGCGTGAGGAGTTTCTCGAGCCTTCCGTGCAGGAGCAGATCAGCCGTCGCGCCGAGCGCATGGAAGAGCGTCTGCAACCCTGGTTCGGCACCCTGAACCCCGAGCAGCGCGAGCGGGTGCAGAGCTGGGCACAGGGCTTGGGTGAACAGAATCAGGTCTGGCTGGATAACCGCCTGGCCTGGCAGCAGGCGCTGCGCGAGGCACTGGAGGTTCGTCGCGGCGATGACTTCGCCGAGCGCATGACCGCCCTGCTGCAGCAGCGCGAACGTTTCTACACCAGTGCTTATCAGGCCAGTTACGAGAAAAACCGTCAGGCCATGGCAGCGATGATCGTCGATCTGGTCGCCCTGGCCGACTCGCGTCAGATGGCGCGCGCCGACAAACGCCTGCAAAGCCTGCACAGCGACCTGGCTGCGCAACAATGCACCACCGATCAGGCCGTGGCACTGCGCTGAAGCCCTGTCAGAGGGGTGGCAATTGCCAGTCGATGGGGCTCATGCCGTTCTGGCTGAGGAACTGGTTGCAGCGACTGAAATGACCATTACCGATGAAGCCACGGTGGGCCGACAGCGGCGACGGGTGCGGTGAGCGCAGCACCAGATGCTTGGTCGGGTCGATCAAACGTTGTTTGCTCTGTGCATGGCTGCCCCAGAGCAGGAATACCAGCTTGGGCTGATGCTCGCTGACCACCTCAATCACGCGGTCGGTAAAGAACTGCCAGCCCTTGCTCGCGTGCGAGCCGGCGTTGGCGCGTTCCACGGTCAGAGAGGTATTGAGCAGCAGCACGCCTTGATCGGCCCAGCTCTGCAGGTAACCGTGCGCGGGAATGTCGATATTGAGATCGCGCTTGAGCTCCTTGTAAATGTTCACCAACGACGGCGGCGTCTGCACGCCCGGCTGCACCGAGAAGCACAGGCCGTGTGCCTGACCGGGGCCGTGGTAGGGGTCCTGACCGATGATCACTACCTTGACCTGATCGAGCGGCGTGGAATTGAGCGCATTGAAGATCAGTGGGCCCGGCGGATAGATCTCCTTGCCAGCCGCCTTCTCGGCCCGCAGGAACTCGCGCAGCTCCTTCATGTAGGGCTTGTCGAACTCCTCGCGCAATGCCTCCTTCCAGCTGGCTTCGAGTTTGATGCGATCTTCGGTCATGCGCTTTTCCTGCCGGTGCAAACGAGTGCAGGCACGCTAGTGAAGGGGGCCAGGCAAGTCAAGGCAACAGCTGTGCATCGGCTTTAGGCCAAGGCTCTGCTAGCATCTCAATACGCCGCTGCGGTTCCACGGAAGCCCCCGCCATCATGTCGCTGTCCCCCGAAGCCATCCGCTTCGCCCTGCTCACCCGTTTTCTCAAAGGTCAGGCAAAAGTGCCGCAAATGCCGGAAGCGGCCATGCGCATTCGCCAACTGCTGGACGACCCACGCACCTCGCTGGAACAACTGGCGCGGGTGATCAACAGTGATCCCCCGCTGGCCGCCTATCTCATGCAGTTCGCCGAAAGCCCGTTGATTCGTGGGGCGCGGCCCTGCGTGTCGATGCGCGACCTGCTCGCCCGAATCGGCACTCGCCAACTCGGCACCCTGGTACTGGGGTTTACCGCGCGTAATCTCTTCTCCAGCAAGGAAATAGCCTTGCAGCAAGCCTTCCGCCAGCGCTGGCGCAAGGCTCGCGAACGTGCCGCGTTCTGTGCCGCCCTGGCGCAGCGCTGTAACCAGCCACTCGATGAGGCCATGCTCGCTGGCCTGCTGCAGGATATCGGTAGCCTGCCATTGCTCGCGGAGCTGGAGCACTGGCAGGACTTCCCGCGTGATGCCGAGCACCTGGATGGGCTCTGCGATTACCTCTCCGGCGACATCGGTGCACTGGTGCTGACACGCTGGCAGGTACCGACCACGCTGATCGAGTGCGCCAGGCAACGTAACAAATGGCTGCACGATCACGACGGCGAAGCCGACCTGACCGACCTGGTGCTGCTGGCCAGCGCGTTGCAGATACAACCGGCGAACCTGTCCGAGCCCCTGCCCGCGCAGCGCCGGCTGGGGTTTGAACAACCACTGGCCAGCCTGCGCGAAGAGCTACTGGCCGAGCAACAGCTGTGGCTGCGCATGCTGGCCTGAGCGCCTCTGGCCGATAGATCACGTTGCCTTGAATACCCAGGCGGTACTCAGGGCGCAACCTGTCCCGAGCAAGATATGTCGGGCCCTCACCTACCCCTGATGCAGTGCCCGGTAATGACTGGGCGCCATGCCCACCACCTTGCGAAACAGTCGCGAGAAGTAATAGGGGTCTTCATAACCCAGTTGCTCGGCGACCTGGCGTACCTCGAGATCACCACGATCGAGCAGGCGACAGGCCAGGGCCATCTTCAACTGAATGAAGTCCTGAATCGGCGCATGGCCGGTCAGTGCACGGTAGGTCTTGGCGAAGTGAAAGCGTGAAATCCTGAACTGCCCGGCCAGTTCGTCGAGATTGAGGCTGCCGTGCAGATGGTCGCGCATCACCGCCTGCACCGCCTCGATATCCAGCACCCGCCCGGACTTCAGATTGATCCGTGCCGGCAGCACCGCCAGTGAGCTGAGCATGGCCTGCAAACGGTGCGCGGCGTGAATGAAGGGCAACGCGTTGAGCCCCTGTCGCTGCAGCCCCAGCAGCGCCTCGAAGTCGCCAATAAGGCGTGGTTGCAGGCCGATACATCGCAGCGTCTGCGTGTCCGGCAGGCGCAGGAAGTCCTCGCTGAGAGCACCGTCGAAGTGCACCCAGTAGATCGTCCAGGGGCTTTGCCCATCGGCTCCGTAGCTGTGCGGCAATGCCTTGGGCAACATCAGCAGATCGCCGGCGGTGACCTCGAATCGTCCATCCACCGTTTCCAGCCAGCCCTTGCCGGAACGGCAGTAGATCAGCAGATGATCCTCCGGCTGCAAACGCCGCATCTGATGGCCGGCGGCATCAGGATAGAAGCCCACGGCCAGCGGAAAGCAGCCTGAGCTCAGCGCATGGTGCGCCAGCAAGCGACGTAGACGCGGCGGAGTGATAAAGCGTTGCCCGCCAAGCGGCAGCGGCCAGTTGGAGGTTTCGACTCGTGCGCCCATGCCCGCCACTCCCGATCATGATGAACTGAATGACAAGATCGTCCATCCCAAGGCCAAGATCGTCAATCCACAAGCCCACATGGAGTGGCTATAAAGACGCCATACAAAAACAACAGGAGGCGCCCATGCCCCGCACGCTCCCGCAACTGATCAACGGCCAGTGGCAGCAAAGCCAGGCCTCCGACCTGATCGAAGTCACCGATCCGGCTACTCAGGACGTGATCGCCCTCGCCCCCAAAGCTACTGCCGATGAGATCGAGGCCGCAGTAGCCGGCGCGCAGCAGGCCTTCCTGACCTGGCGCGAGGTGCCGGTATCGGAGCGCGCCAGACTGATGCTGCGCTATCAACACCTGCTCAAGGAACACCACGACGAGCTGGCCGAGATTCTCGCAGCGGAAACCGGCAAGACCTTCGCCGATGCCAAGGGTGACGTCTGGCGTGGCATCGAGGTGGCCGAGCATGCGGCCAACATCGCCAGCCTGATGATGGGCGAGACGGTGGAGAACGTCGCCCGCGAGATCGACACCGCCAGCTGGATCCAGCCGCTGGGTGTGTGCGTCGGCATCACCCCGTTCAACTTCCCGGCGATGATTCCGCTGTGGATGTTCCCGCTGGCCATCGCCTGCGGTAATACCTTCATCCTCAAGCCGTCCGAACAGGATCCGCTGACGCCCAATCGCCTGGCCGAGCTGTTCATCGAAGCCGGCGCGCCCGCTGGCGTGCTGCAAGTCCTGCATGGTGGCCGCGAACAGGTCGATGCACTGCTGGTACATCCGGCCGTGCGCGCGATCTCCTTCGTCGGCTCGGTCAACGTGGGCCAACATGTCTACCGCACCGGCACCCAGCACCTGAAGCGCGTGCAGGCTTTCGCCGGGGCCAAGAACCATATGGTGATCATGCCGGATGCACCGAAGGATCAGGTGCTCAGCAACCTGCTCGGCGCCAGTTGCGGCGCCGCAGGGCAACGCTGCATGGCCATCAGCGTGGCAGTGTTCGTCGGCGAATCGAAACAGTGGATCGACGAGCTGGCCGAGCAGATGGCCGCACTGCGTCCCGGCCATTGGCAGGACAGCGGCGCCGCCTATGGCCCGCTGATCAGCCCGCAGGCACGCCAGCGCGTGCTGCATCTGATCGAACAGGGCAAGGCTGAAGGCGCCGAATGCCTGCTCGACGGATCGCAGTGCACGGTGGAGGGGTATCCGCATGGCAACTGGGTCGGGCCGACACTGTTCCGTGGCGTGACGACGGAGATGAGCCTGTACCGCGAGGAAATCTTCGGCCCGGTGCTGGTGTGCATGCATGTCGACACCCTCGAAGAGGCCATCGCGCTGGTCAACGCCAGCCCCTACGGCAACGGTACCAGCCTGTTCACCCGCTCCGGCGGCGCTGCGCGGCATTTCCAGCATGCGATTGGAGTCGGCCAGGTGGGCATCAACGTACCGATCCCGGTACCACTGCCGTTCTTCTCCTTCACTGGCTGGAAGGGCTCGTTCTACGGTGATCTGCACGCCTACGGCAAGCAGGCGGTGCGCTTCTACACCGAAACCAAAACCGTGACCAGCCGCTGGTTCGACGACACGCCGCTTGAGGCCGGCCCGAACATGACCATTCAACTGAAATGAGAACGGCGTTCTTATTAGACGAAAAGACGATCACGAGAACTGGACAAGCGGCGTAAAAAGACTCTGCAGAACAAAAACAAGGAGAACTGCAATGCGCCACCTGTCCGCCATCCTGGCCCTGTGGGCCGGAATCACCGCCTGTGCGCAGGCTGCCGAGCCGATCACCCTCGGTCTCAACTACCCGCGCACCGGCCCATATAAAGAGGAGGGACTGGCGCAGATGCGTGGAGCCCTGCTGGCCATCGATGAAATCAACGCCGCAGGCGGTGTCCTCGGGCGGCCCTTGCGCCTGTCCAGCAAGGATACCGCCTCGCGTCCGGCCAAGGCCGTGAAGAACGTCGACAAGCTGGCGGCCGAGGGTGCGGCCATGCTCTTTGGTGGTTCTTCCAGCGCGGTGGCCATCGCTGCCGGCAAGCGTGCCAAGGAGCACGGCCTGCTGTATTTCGGCACCCTCACCTACTCCAACGACACCACCGGCAAGGACGGCCATCGCTACATGTTCCGCGAGTGCAACAACGCCTGGATGAGCGCTCAGGTGCTCGGCCAGTACCTGAACAAGACCTTGCCGAACAAACGCTACTTCTACGTCACTGCCGACTACACTTGGGGCCACACCACCGAAGCATCACTGCGCCAGGCCACGGCCAGTGACAACGCGGGCCAGCATGCCGGGGTTCGCACGCCCTTCCCCGGCGCGCGCCTGGCCGACTATACCGATGCCCTGACCCAGGCCGCGGCGAGCAATGCCGACATTCTGGCCCTGGTACTGTTTGGTGAAGACCTGGTGCGTGCCATGCGCATTGCCCATGACCTGGGCCTGACCAGCCGCATGCAGATCGTCGCCCCGAACCTGACCCAAAGCATGGTCGAACAAGCCGGCCCCGGTTTGATGCAGGGTGTGATCGGTACCGAGCCCTGGACCTGGCGCGTACCGGCGCTGGAGAAATCTGCCCGTGGTGAAGCCTTCGTCGAAGCCTTCAGGACTCGCTACGAGATGTATCCCTCCAGCTCTGCGGCCTCGGCCTACAGCATCGTGCAGCAATGGGCCGATGCCGCCACCCGAGCCAGGAGACTCGACAGCGAAGCCTTGATCAAGGCGCTGGAAGGTCATCGCTACACCTTGCTCAAGGATGAACAGCAATGGCGTGCCTTCGATCACCAGAATCTGCAGACGGTCTATGCCGTGAAGGTAAAAACCCGCGACGAGGTACTCAAGGACCCGCTCAAGCAGGACTACTTCGAGATCGTCGACCGCCTCGACGCCAGCAGCGCCCTGCCCAGCCTCGCCGACTGGCAGGCCGAGCGCCGCGCAGCCGGCCAACCCCTGACCTTGCAATGAGATGCCATGGACTTCGAACTCAGTGACGAACAACGCCTGCTTACCGACAGTGCACGTGCCTTCGCCGCGCGGGAGCTGGCGCCCCACGCCGCCGACTGGGATCGCGACCACCACTTCCCCGTCGAGGTGATTCGCCGCGCCGCCGAGCAGGGCTACCTGGCCCTGTATATCGCCGAAGAAGATGGCGGCCTGGGCCTGTCGCGGCTCTCCAGTTCACTGATCTTCGAGCAACTGGCGGCCGGCTGCGTGGCCACTACCGCCTACCTGACCATCCACAACATGGCCACCTGGATGCTCGCCAGCTTCGCCGACCAGGCGCTCAAGGACACCTGGTTGCCGGGGCTGATCAGCGGCCAGACGCTGGCCTCCTACTGCCTGACCGAACCGGACGCTGGCTCCGACGCCGCCAACCTGCGCACCCGCGCCCGCCGCGAGGGCAACGAGTACGTGATCGACGGCAGCAAATGCTTTATCTCCGGCGCCGGCAGCACCCAGGTGCTGATCGTCATGGCACGCACAGGTGAGGATGGCGCCAAAGGCATCTCCTGCTTCCTGGTGCCGGCCGACGCACCCGGCGTGCGCTACGGGCGCAACGAGGACAAGATGGGCTGGAAGGCGCAGCCGACCCGCACCATCACCTTCGAGGGCGTGCGTATTCCCGCCAGCCACCGTATCGGCCCGGAAGGCAAAGGCTTCGTCTATGCCATGAAAGGGCTCGACGGCGGTCGTCTGAATATCGCCAGTTGCTCGCTCGGTGCGGCTCAGGCGGCGCTGCAGCAGAGCCTGCGCTATGTCGAGGAACGCAAGCAGTTCGGCAAGCCGCTCAGCCAGTTTCAGGCTTTGCAGTTCAAGCTGGCCGACATGCTCACCGACCTCACCGCCAGCCGGCAGATGGTGCGCCTGGCCGCACACAAGCTCGATCACGGGCATGGCGAAGCGAGCCTATATTGCGCCATGGCCAAGCGCTTCGCCACCGACCACTGCTTCGCGGTGTGCAACGAAGCGCTGCAACTGCACGGCGGTTACGGCTATCTGAATGACTATCCACTGGAACGCTGGGTACGCGACGCACGTGTACACCAGATACTTGAAGGCACCAACGAGATCATGCGGGTGATCATCGCCCGCCGCCTGCTCCTGCAGGGCGGCATGCTCGATCGCCTGCTGTAGTAACCACGCTATGTAGAAGCGAGCAATGTTCGTGAGCAGAGCTCGCTCCTACAGCCATGATCCGTATCGAGGACGACCATGAGTACAGCCATCGAAACCTACAAATCCGGCATCTTCGACCTGACCCACAAGCTCACCGTGGAAAAGCACGGCCATACCGCGCTGATCACCATCAACCACCCGCCGGCCAACACCTGGGACCGCGACTCGCTGATCGGTCTCAAGCAGGTGATCGAACACCTCAACCGTGACGACGAGGTGTATGCCCTGGTGGTGACCGGCCAGGGGCCCAAGTTCTTTTCCGCCGGCGCTGACCTGAACATGTTCGCTGACGGCGACAAGGCGCGTGCCCGCGAGATGGCGCGGCGCTTTGGCGAGGCCTTCGAGACCCTGCGTGATTTTCGCGGCGTCTCCATCGCCGCGATCAACGGCTACGCCATGGGCGGCGGCCTGGAATGCGCCCTGGCCTGCGACATCCGCATCGCCGAACGCCAGGCGCAGATGGCCCTGCCGGAAGCCGCCGTGGGCCTGTTGCCCTGCGCCGGCGGCACCCAGGCCTTGCCCTGGCTGGTGGGTGAAGGCTGGGCCAAGCGCATGATCCTCTGCGGCGAACGTATCGATGCCGAAACCGCCCTGCGCATCGGTCTCGTCGAACAGGTGGTGGATACCGGCGAAGCGCGCGGCACCGCCCTGCTCCTGGCCGCCAAGGTGGCGCGGCAGAGCCCGGTGGCGGTGCGCACCATCAAGCCGCTGATCCAGGGCGCGCGCGAGCGCGGCCCGAACACCTGGCTACCGGAAGAACGCGAGCGCTTCGTCGACCTGTTCGATGCCGACGACACCCGCGAAGGCGTCAACGCCTTCCTGGAAAAACGCGACCCACAGTGGCGCAACAAATGAGAAGCGCGGCTATAGGCTGCAAGCTGCAGGCCTTAGGCAAGAGCGGCGCATCGCCTGTAGCCTGTAGCCTGTAGCCTGTAGCCTGTAGCCCCAAAGGTTATCCTATGAACCTGCAATTCGAAGAACGCCCCAGCCTGCACGGCTACCGCATCGGCATCGCCAGCCTGGACGCCGAGAAGAGCCTCAACGCCCTCTCCCTGCCGATGATCGAGGCGCTCGATGCCCGCCTGAAAGCATGGGCAGCCGACCCCGAGATCGCCTGCGTGGTACTACGCGGCAACGGCGCCAAGGCCTTCTGCGCCGGCGGCGACGTGGTGCAACTGGTCAAGCAGTGTCACGAACAGCCAGGCGAAATACCCACCCTGGCCCGACGTTTCTTCGCCGACGAATATCGCCTCGACCATCGCATTCACAGCTACCCCAAGCCCCTCATCTGCTGGGCCCACGGCCATGTGCTGGGCGGTGGCATGGGCCTGATGCAGGGTGCCGGCATCCGCATCGTCACCCCGAGCAGCCGCCTGGGCATGCCGGAAATCAATATCGGCCTGTACCCGGATGTCGGCGGCAGCTGGTTCCTCGCTCGCCTGCCCGGACGCCTGGGCCTGTTCCTCGGCCTCACCGCCGCCAGCATCAATGCCCGCGACGCGCTGGACCTGAACCTGGCCGACCGTTTCCTGCGCGACGACCAGCAAGGCGCCCTGATCGATGGCCTGGTGCAACTGAACTGGCGCGATCAGCCGTCCGCGCAACTGCATAGCCTGCTGCGCGCACTGGAGAACGAGGCACGCGGCGAACTGCCGGCGGCCCAGTGGCTGCCGCGCCGCGAGCGCATCGACGAGCTGCTCGATGTCGCCGACCTGCCGGCGGCGGTACAGGCCATCAGTGCCCTGCAGCAGGATGACGATGCCCTGCTCGCCCGCGCCGCCAAGACCCTGGCCCACGGCTGCCCGCTGACCGCGCACCTGGTCTGGCAGCAGATCCGCCGTGCCCGCCACCTGTCGCTGGCCGAGGTGTTCCGCATGGAATACGCCATGAGTCTGAACTGCTGCCGTCACCCGGAATTTCCCGAAGGCGTGCGCGCCCGTCTGATCGACAAGGATCAAACGCCGCACTGGTACTGGCCGGACGTGACCGCGATTCCGTCAGCCGTGATCGACGCCCACTTCGACCCGGCCTGGGACGGCGAACACCCACTGGCGGATTTGTGATGCATCTGCCTTCGGGAGGGCTTCTGTGGGAGGGGCTTTAGCCGCGACCTGAAGAGCTGCAAACACTTACCAACGAGCGACGGCATGGCAGATACACAGCAGCAAAAAGCCCTGACCTTCCAGGCATTGCATCAACGCGAGCAACTACTGGTGCTGCCCAACCCTTGGGATGCCGGCTCGGCGAAAGTCCTCGCAACGCTCGGCTTCGAAGCCCTGGCCACCACCAGCGCCGGCCTGGCCTTCAGCCTCGGGCGCGCCGATGGCGAAGGGCTGATTAGCCGCGAAGACACCCTGGCCAACGCCCGCGCCATCGTCGAAGCCACGCCACTGCCGGTGGCGGCCGACCTGGAAAACGGCTTTTCCGACGAGCCGCAAGGCTGTGCCGATACCCTGCTCCAGGCCTCGGCCTGCGGGCTGGTCGGCGGCTCCATCGAGGATGCCAGCGGCAACCCGGACGCGCCTATCTATCCGCTGGAACTGGCCGTGGAACGCATCCGCACCTCGGTAGCGGCGGCACGCAGCCTGCCCTTCCCCTTCACCCTCTGCGCCCGCGCGGAAAACTTCCTGCACGGGCGTGAAGACCTGGCCGACACCCTGCGCCGCCTTCAAGCCTATGCCGAGGCCGGCGCCGATGTGCTCTATGCCCCAGGCCTGACCACCCGCGAGCAGATCGACGCCGTGGTACGTGCCGTTGCGCCACGGCCGGTCAACGTCCTGCTGGGGCTGTCCAGCAGCGCACTGACCCTGGACGATCTGAGAGAGCTGGGCGTGTGCCGGGTAAGCGTTGGCTCCAGCCTGGCCCGTGCGGCCTTTGGCGGTTTCCTCAAGGCCGCTCGCGAGTTGCATCAGGGCCGCGCGGACTTTGCCAGGGACGCGGCGCCCTTCGCCGAACTCAACGACCTGTTCAAACCCTGACGACAAGAACAAGGAGAACCGACATGACCCAGATCGCCTTTATCGGCCTCGGCCACATGGGCCTGCCCATGGCCCGTAACCTGCTCAAGGCGGGTTATCCGCTAAAAGTCTTCGACCTGGTGCGCAGCGCCGTCGATACCCTGGCTGGCGAAGGAGCCGTGGCGGCCGGAAGCGCCGCCGATGCCATCGCTCAGGCACAGGTGGTGATCAGCATGCTTCCGGCCAGTCGCCATGTGGAAAGCCTGTACCTGGGCGATGAAGGCCTGCTCGCACGACTGCCCGCCGGCACGTTGGTGATCGAGTGTTCGACCATCGCCCCGGAATCCGCGCGCAAGGTGCACGCCGCTGCCCGTGAGCACGGCATCGCCCTGCTCGATGCGCCGGTATCCGGCGGTACCGGCGGCGCGGCGGCCGGTACCCTGACCTTCATGGTCGGCGGCGAAGCCCAAGCGCTGGAACGAGCCCGACCGATGCTCGCCGCGATGGGCAAGAACATCTTTCATGCCGGACCGGACGGTGCGGGCCAGGTGGCCAAGGTGTGCAACAACCAGGTGCTCGCCGTGCAGATGATCGCCACCGCAGAAGCCATGGCCATGGGCGTGGCCAACGGCCTCGAGCCGGCGGTGCTGGCCGAGATCATGCGGCAGAGTTCGGGCGGCAACTGGACGCTGGAGAAATACAACCCCTGGCCCGGGGTGATGGAGAACGCCCCGGCATCCAATGGCTACAGCGGCGGCTTCATGGCCGAGCTGATGGCCAAGGACCTCGGCCTGGCCCAGGAAACCGCCAGCCACAACGGCAACAGCGCCCCGATGGGCGCACTGGCGCTGCAGCTCTACCGCCTGCTGCTCAAGCAGGGCAAGGGCAAGCAGGATTTTTCGGTGGTACAGCAGCTGTTCGTGGAATAGCCGTTGCGCCTGAACCATTGCGCCGCGATACAAGCATTCAGCTTATGAACTGCGTGACGCGTACCAATGTTATCCGGCACTCAGGAGCCCATGGCGCGGATTAAAGCGCATCTGGCTGAAGAGCTAGCGTAACCCCTGCAAGTGCAGCACACCGAACAGCAACACCTGCAGGCGCTGCCACCCTTGCCCCGGCATGCCCTGCAGGCGTGAGCGAAACAGCAGCAGCTCGCCCACATGCGCCAGCAGCATCAGCAAGGCGGCCCAGTTGACCCAGCCGCCCAGGGGCGCCGCGAAGGGATAGAAGAGATTGAGTAGCGCCACCAGCCAGAACATGGCCAGGGCGCCCTTGGCAAAAGACAGCAGATTCATCGTCGGCCTCCGATTGGATGAAGCTGCAAGTGTGCCCGCACAGGCTGCAGACGGTGACCACTCTTTAGACTGGCAGCGCCATCAAGAGCCTGCGCCAGAGACGCGGCGAACGAGATTCACCAGCGGCGCTCGCCACGACGCTGTTCGTGGTGGCTGCGCCCGTTGGAGAAACGCTGCGGAGTACTGCGACCTGCGTCCCAGCCACGCTGGATCTGCCCGCCTTGATGCTCCCGCAGACCATGGTTGCGACGGTAGTCGTACCTTGGCTGGTGGTAGCGCTGGTAGCCATCACGATGACGCTGCTCGTGGCCGTAATGATGACGCGGCGGCGGTGCCGGCACATGGCGCGGCGGGGCTGGATAGTAGCGTTGGCGACGATCCTCATAGTAATAGCGCGGCGTCACGTAGATGGGAGGCGCGTAGTGGTCACGCCGGTAGCCGTCGTAATAGCGATAGCCATGGTGATAGCCACGGTCATAACCGTCTCCATAGACGGCACAGCCTGAAAGCAACAAGAACAGCGCGGAAAACAGCATCTTGTAGGGCATGGCGGCCTCCTGTGACCGCTGGGGTGGCGCCGACCGATGCCGGCCTCCGGAAAGGTACTGCTAGGCATCAGACAGCGCCGCCGGCGACAGGTGCGATCACTTCGTCGGCTGTGATGGGGCGTGCAAAAGTGCAGCATGCCCTATCGCCAACGGAAGGGCTGGCACGCCATTCGCTTAAAGCCGCAGCGGAGAGCCGATCCGCTGCGCGGATCGCAGGTAGCGAATCGCAATGGCCGACTAGGGTTCCGGCTCGCCAGTGGCGAGTGACTGGTCCGAGAGTGGGCGACCCCATGCAGCGGCGGGAAGCCGCGGGGTTACACGGCGGGACAAAAGCCCGGGAGGACGCGCAGCCAGGCTGCCGGCTTTCCCGCTTTCGTCCATGACAAGAGGTTTCCATGTCCATTCGTTCCCTGCTCACCGCCCTGCTCTGCGCCTGCCTGCTCGGCGCTCCAACGGCCCAGGCCGCGCCCAAGACCTTCAAGCTGTGCTGGTCGATCTTCGCCGGCTGGATGCCCTGGGGCTATGCCGCCGAACAGGGCATCGTGAAGAAGTGGGCAGACAAGTACGGCATCGACATTCAGGTGCAGGAAGTGCCGGATTACGTCGCCTCCATCGAGCGCTACAGCGCCGGCCAGTTCGACGCCTGCACCATGACCAACATGGATGCCCTGACCATCCCAGCCGCCGCCGGCAAGGACAGCACCGCGCTGATCATCGGTGACTTCTCCAACGGCGCCGACGGCCTGCTGCTGCGCGGCAGCGGCCTGCGAATCCAGGACCTCAAGGGCAAGAGCGTGCTGCTGGTGGAGAACTCGGTGTCGCATTACCTGCTCAGCCGCGCGCTGGAGTGGGCCCTGCTCGATGAGAGCGACGTGACCATCATCAACGTCTCCGACACCGAAATCGCCGAGGCCTTCCTCGCCGGCAAGGGCGACGCGGTGATCACCTGGAACCCGATCCTCTCGGAAATTCGCCGCAAGGCCGAGGTAAGCCAGGTGTTCAGCTCCAATCTGATTCCCGGCGAAATCCTCGACCTCACCGTGGTAGACAGCCAGACCCTGGCGCAGCACCCGGAGTTCGGCCGCGCGCTGACCGGCGCCTGGTTCGAAACCCAGCGCCTGCTCGGCCTGCCCACCCCGGCCGGGCGCGAGGCCCGGGCCAGAATGGCGGCAGCCGCCGACACCACCGCAGAAGACTTCGAGGCCCAGTTGGGCACCCTGCGCTCGTTCTACTCGCCGCGCACCGCGCTCAACTTCACCCGTACCGGCAAGCTGCCGGATCTGATGCAACGGGTGGCGCGCTTCGCCGATGCCCACGGCCTGCTGGGCAAGAGCGGCATGGGGCTGACCAATCTGGGGATCGCCTTTAGCGGCGAACGGACTTTGGGCAACCCGCAGCGCATCCTGCTGCGTTTCAATCACGACTACATGCAGTTGGCCGCCGACGGGGCACTCTGACGCCCCAGCAGGCAGCACGCCCCGAGCTCAATGCACCAGCAGAGCGCATCAAATGCCCCGACGCCAGCCGAGCGAGCGCCGCCTGCTGCGCTTAGCGGTGCATGGCACGATGTTCGCTAAGAACAGCCCGTGCAGGAACAACCCGGCTCGCCGGGATCGCGGCACCACAATTTGCCAATAGCCGGCTAGGGTTCCGGCTCGCCACCCGCGAGCGACTGGTCCGAGAGCTAGCGACCTCCAGCGAGGTTACACGGCGGGACAAAAGCCCGGGAGAACGCGCCCCATCCGTGGGGAACCGCCGCGAACTCCTGCCCGCCCCTGTCAAACTGGAGGTTCATCATGGGTACGCCCCACTCGCATCAGCGGCAACCAGCCGTCACCCCCAAAGGCCCGAAACCAGCGCGCTCTTGCGCTTGCTAGCTGCGCACGCATTTCGTTCCAGGCCCGACGAGGACTATCCATGCGCCTGATCAACCGCCACCCGGATCGCAGCAGCCGCCTGCTGCTGATCCTGCTGCCCTTCGCCCTGCTGCTGTTCGTCTATTTCAGCGCCTCGACCAGCCGCCTGGCCGAGAACCCCAACGACAAGCTGCTGCCCAGCGCCAGCCAGATGGTCGATGCCATCGACCGCCTGGCCTTCACCGAAGACAAACGCAGCGGCCAGTACCTGTTCTGGCAGGACACCGCCTCCAGCCTGCAGCGCCTGGGCCTGGGCCTTGGCATCGCCGCGCTGCTGGGCCTGGTGCTGGGCATCGCTGCCGGCAGCGTGCCTTTGTTCGGCGCGCCGCTGTCGCCGCTGCTCACGGTGCTGTCGATGATTCCGCCGCTGGCGATCCTGCCGATTCTGTTCATCGTCTTCGGCCTGGGCGAGCTGTCCAAGGTGATGCTGATCGTCATCGGCATCACCCCCTGCATCGCTCGTGACATCGAACAGCGCGCCCGCGAGATTCCCGGCGAGTTGCTGATCAAGGCGCAGACCCTCGGCGCCAATACCTGGACGCTGATCCTGCGCCTGGTGCTGCCGCAGCTGCTGCCGCGCCTGCTGATCTCGCTGCGCCTGATGCTCGGCTCGGCCTGGCTGTTTCTGATCGCCGCCGAGGCCATCGCCTCGACCGACGGCCTCGGCTATCGCATCTTTCTGGTGCGCCGTTACATGGCCATGGACGTGATCCTGCCCTACGTGGTGTGGATCACCCTGCTGGCCTGGCTGATGGACCTGGGCCTGCGTCAGGTGATGCGCCTGTGCTTCCCCTGGCATGAAGGAGGCAAGGCATGACCCTGTTCAGCCAACATATCGTCCCGCTGAGGGAACCTGCCATGAGCGAATACAGCGCTGCGCCGGCGAGCCCAGCGACAACCGCCTTTATCGAAGCGCGCAACCTGTGGCAGGAGTACGGCGACCAGGTGGTGCTCGAACGCCTCAACCTCAAGGTGAATGAAGGCGAATTCTGCACCCTGGTCGGCGCCTCCGGCTGTGGCAAATCCACCTTCCTGCGCATGCTCCTCGGCCAGGAACGCCCGAGCCGGGGCGAACTGCTGCTGCGTGGTCAGGTGCTGCCCGCCGAGCCCGATCCGAGCCGTGGCGTGGTGTTCCAGCGCTACTCGGTATTCCCGCATCTGAGCGTGCTGGACAACGTCGCCTTGGGCCTAGAGCTGCCGAAATCGAAGCTGCTGGGCCGGTTGTTCGGCGCGGCCAAGCGCGAAGCTCGCGAGCGCGCAGGCGAAATCCTCACCAAGGTCGGTCTCGGCCATGCCCTGAACAAGTACCCCAGCGCGCTCTCGGGTGGCATGCAGCAACGCCTGGCCATCGCCCAGGCGCTAGTGATGCAACCGCGCATGCTGCTGCTTGACGAACCCTTCGGCGCCCTCGATCCCGGCATACGCAAGGACATGCACGCGCTGCTGCTGGAGCTGTGGCAGGAGACCCGCCTGACCGTGTTCATGGTCACCCACGACCTGTCCGAAGGCTTCAGCCTCGGCACCCGCCTGCTGGTGTTCGACAAGGTACGCCATGACCCGCAGGCGCCTAACGCCTACGGCGCGCGCATCACCTACGACATCCCGCTGAACGCCGCGCGCCGGGCGCAGGTGCAACTGCCCAGCGAGTTGGCCGAGCGTATCGCTGCACGCAACGAACCGTAGCCCGGATGAAATCCGGGGATCATCGGGACAGTTTCCCCGGATTGCATCCGGGCTACGGAGCTACCATCTCGGTACACACCCTACGAGGCGCAAACCGCGATAAACCGTAGGGTGCGCCATGCGCACCGCCTGCGCCTCCGGTCACAGAGGCGCAGCTGTAGCCCGGATGAAATCCGGGGACACCGGCACATTTCCCCCCGATTGCATCCGGGCTACGGAGCAGCCGCTTCGATCCAGCCAAAGCGTCGCGGCTACGACTGCATAGATGCAGGAGGTAGAGCGAAGCAGGATGCCCGAGCCGAAAGCCCCTCCCACAAATCGACCGGAACCAGACCGTGGGAGGCGCTTCAGCGGCGAGCTTTTCAGTGGTTAATCAGACGATCACCGTCTGACTAACTCAACACCTCGAGATACCGCGACAGCGTTTCGCCCTCCGCGGCGAACCAGCGTTGCGCCTCGTCGGTAGTCGGTGTGGCGAGTTCCGCGCGCCAATCCGGCTCCAACGTATCGATGATGAACGTCCGTACCACCGCACGGCCATCCGGGCGCTGCAGGTGCTGACAGACGCGCCCTGCTCCAGGCAACTCGAAGCCTTCCAGCGAGACGCTCTGCCCCACCCGCGCCGGCACAGTGGACAACGCCACCTGATAACGCCCCAGCTGGTCGGCGTAGGCCAGCGAGGTCTCGCAGCCGAACAGCGCGACCAGGGCCTCGCCATTCCCATGCGCCCGCTCCGCGCGCTCGCGCAGTTGCAAGGCTGATTCGCTAAGCTCCGCTCCCCTCCCGTGCACCCAGCCAAGCCGGTCGCCGCAGAGAATCAGGCCACCGCCGCGCTGCAGTACCTGGCCGGTTTCGGCATCGCACTCCTCCAGCAGACACAGGCCGATCAACGGCCCGCCGCTGGCCTGCAGGCGCCAGTCCTCGACATAGGCGCCGCTGGTGCCGAACTCGATCATGCAGTTGCCGATGCGCTGCAATTGCGCCGGCTCCGGCCAGCGATTGTGCAGTTGCAGGGACACACCGCCGCGCCAGTTCAAGTAGCCGTTCTCCCAGAGGCTGTCGGCCACCCAGCCTTCATGATTGGCAAGCTGGCGCAGCTCGGCGGCGTCGTAGTCCTGCCAGGCCCGCACCGGCAGCGCGGGTGAATCCGGCAGGCGCAGGTCAATGGTGAAGCTGCGGCTTTGCAGCCAGTGCACCTGGGTACGCTCGTCGCTGCGGCCATCGGCGAAGCTGATGCTGCGGCGACGAAAGTGTCCGAGCATCCAGTCCGGCACGCCGCCCTCGGCGCGCTGCGGGTAACGTGCCGCCAGTTCCAGCAGGTTCATGCCGTCACCTCCTGGCGGCCTTGACCAAAGCTGGACAAACCCGCGGCACCATCGGGCAGTTGCAGCGAACCATCCTCCAGGCGCTCGCGCAGATAGCGGAAGGTCTGCGCCGTCTGCGCGAACAGGTGGTCGCCACAGCTCACAGGCGTGTACACACGCTCGCCACGCGCCGGCAGACCGGCAATCGGCGCGATGCGCGTCGGGTAGTCGCAGGCGCAGAACAGCGGGAAGGCGAAGCGCTCCTCGCTGACCTTGCGCACGCGGTGCGAGGTGGCGACGAAATGACCATTGCTGAGCACTTCGAGCATGTCGCCGATATTGATCACGAAGGCATCCTCAATCAGCGGGACGTCGATCCACTGGCCATCGCCGTTGAGCACCTGCAAGCCTTCAGCGGTAGGCAAGAGGATGGTGAAGCACTCGTAGTCGGTGTGCGCGCCGATACCGGGACGGTCGGCCACCGGATCGGGATCGAGCGGGTAATGGATCATGCGCAACTGGCTGGTGGGCTGCCGGGTGATGTCGGCGAAGGTGTCCTCGGCCAGCCCCAGCGCCAGGGCGAAGCCGCGAAACAGCGTGTCGCCCAAAGCCAGCGCCGCCCTATAGTAAGCGCTTACCTCGCGCTTGAAGTCCGCCGAGTCCGGCCACTGCGTCGGGCCCAGCAGCGGATAGACCTGGGCCGCGTCGGTGTAGTCGTAATTGACGTCGTAGGCCTCTTTCAGATCCTTGCTGCCGCCGACAAACTGCTCCTCGCCCTCCGGCACGTAACCGCTGTGGTTGCTCGACTGACCGATGTAAAAACGCATCTTCTCCTCCAGCGGGCGGGCGAAGAAGCGGCGCGTTTGGTCGACCAAACCGTCGCGCAGCTCACGCGAAATGCCGTGCCCGGTAATCTGCAGGAAGCCGACCTCGCGCGCGGCACGGCCCAGCTCATCGGCTACGCGCTGGCGCTCGGCAAAATGCTCGCTATACAAGCCCGAGACATCGATCAGGGGAATGGAGGTGAAATGGGTATGCGCCATGGCAATCTCCCTTGAACAAGTGAGTTACCTGGTCGTCCAGACGAGCAGCGGGTCGGGTCGTCCCGAGAGCGGCAGCAAGGCCGCCCCTGCAACAGGGTCGATAGCGATTTCCATGCCACCGCCCTGACGCCGCCAGGGCGCGATGCCACAAGCCGAATTGCCCCCGAACGGTGCAATGAACGCCGCCCAGGCCCCATCAGGCAGCACGCAAGCCGCAAACAGCATCGCCCAAGCGCGCAGCCGCGGGCTCCGGCGAGCTGGCACGCTATTCGCTAAAACTCAGGTGTGCAGGTTAAAACCGGGATTTCCCGGAGTCGCGGCACCACAATTTGCGAAATGGATGACTAGGGTTCCGATCCGCGCAGGCGGGTGACTGGTCCGAGAGTCATCGACCTCCAGTGAGGTTACACGGCGGGATAAAAGCCCGGGAGAACGCGCCTTTCGAAGCATTCGAAACGTGCCGCGACTCCTGCCCGTACTCACCAACACTGGAGGTTCCAAATGCGCAAGTACCGTCTGCTCTCCTTCGCCGCTGCCGGTCTGGCCGCGGTGCTCAGCTTCAGCGCTCATGCCGAGAAGAAAGACAGCTTCAGCGTCTGCTGGACGCTCTACGCCGGCTGGATGCCCTGGGGCCATGCCAGCACCTCCGGCATCATCGACAAATGGGCGAAGAAATACGGCATCGACATCGATGTCGTGCAGCTCAACGACTATGTCGAATCGATCAACCAGTACAGCGTCGGTCAGTTCGACGGCTGCACCATGACCAACATGGACGCTCTGACCATCCCCGCCGCCGGTGGCGTGGACAGCACCGCACTGATCGTCGGCGATTATTCCAACGGCAACGACGGCCTGGTCATCAAGGGTGAAGGCAAGACCCTGGCCGACATCAAAGGCATGCAGGTCAACCTGGTGGAGCTGTCGGTCTCCCACTATTTCCTCGCCCGCGCTCTGGAAACCGCCGGTCTCAGTGAGCGCGATGTGAAGGTGGTGAACACCTCCGACGCCGACATCATCGCCGCTTTCTCAACGTCCAGCGTGCAGGCAGCCGCCACCTGGAACCCGATGCTCGCCGAGATCATCGCCCAGCCCGGCAGCACCCAGGTTTTCGACTCCTCGAAGATCCCCGGTGAAATTCTCGACATGATGGTGGTCAACACCCAGACCCTGCAGGACAACCCGGACTTCGGCAAAGCCCTGGTCGGCGCCTGGTTCGAGATTCTCGAACTGATGCAGTCCGGCACGCCCGAAGCCACCGAAGCCCTGACCGAAATGGCCAAGGCCTCCGGCACCGACCTGGCCGGCTACCAGTCGCAACTGGCGACCACCAAGCTGTTCTACACGCCGAAGGAAACCCTGGACTTCATCACCAGCCCGGCCCTGCCGGAGACCATGACCAAGGTCGCCAACTTCAGCTTCGAGCACGGCATCCTCGGTGAAGGTGCGCGCAGCGCCGACGCCATCGGCATGACCTTCGCGGGCGACGTGACTACCGGCGACAGCGCCAACATCAAGCTGCGTTTCGACCCGAGCTATGTACAGATGGCCGTCGACGGCAAGCTCTGACGGGCAACTCTAAAAACTACCTGCGTTGCCATCACTGCGTTAAAAACAGGCTCGTGCGCGAGTCCGATCAAAATGCTCATTTACTACTCGTAAAGTCGAGCGCGACTCCGATCGTTTTTCGCCTGTTTTTGCCTTGTGCTGACTGCCTCGCCAACGTTTTTAGAGCCGCCCTAAACCAAACGTATCGCAACGATGATCAGGCGCCCCTGCCGGCGCCTGACGACCAGGCTTTGACCCCGAGGTACTCATGAACACTACCCTCACTCTCCGCCCCACCCTCTATGAGGAAACCGTGCCCGGCGGCGGCCACACTTCCTTCATCCTCAAGCGTGGCCAACTGCTGCGCATCACCGATATCGAAGGCGGCGCCAACGTCAGCCTGCTGCTGTTCAACGCCGCCGAGAAAAGTGAGCGCCTGAACCTGCCCGACACCCTCAAGTGCCAGCACACCGCCAAGCTCACCGCCGGCCACTGCCTGTACTCGGACATGGGCAAGGTGCTGGCCGCCATCACCGCCGATACCTGCGGCTGGCACGACAGCTTCGGCGGTGTGCTGAATGCCGAAGAGGTGCTGGAAAAGTACGGCCAGGGCCGCTACCAGGAACTGCGCAACGGCTTCTTCCGCAACGGCATGGACAACCTGCTGGTGGAAATGGGCAAGTGGGACCTGAACCTTGCAGACCTGTTGATGAATCTCAACCTGTTCAGCCGCGTGGACGTCGACGCCGAAGGCGCCTTCCACTTCCAACCCAATAACAGCAAAGCCGGTGACTACATCGAGCTGTACGCGCCGATGGACACCCTGGTGGTGCTTACCGCGCTGCAACACCCGATGGACCCGAATCCGCAGTACGCACCCAAACCGGTGCAACTGACCTGGAGCAAGGTCGACAGCGACGGCATCACCGTGCTCTGCCGCACCTCGCGCCCTGAGAACGGCCGGGGCTTCCACAACACCGAACGCCAGTACATTTGAATGGGTGACTCGCTGCGCTCGCCCTTCGGGCCGCCCTGAAGGGCGTTCGGCGCAAGCACCGTCCCGCTGCACGGGGATGACGCCGACCTCGTCACTCCCGCGAAGGCGGGAGCCCAGTAGAACGCTATTGAGGACACTGCAATGAGCCTTACTGCCAGCAACCTGCATCCCGAAACCGCCGTGTTCCGCCACACCATCCCGGCGGGCGAACCCTACCTGTTCGAGGTCAAGGCCGGGCAGACCCTGCGCCTGCACGACCTGGAAGGCAACCAGGCGATCGACACCCTGTTCTTCGCCGCGAATAACCCGCGTGAGCGTTTCGACCCGCAGCGCACCCTGCGCAAGCAGAACAAGGTCTACCTCACCACCGGCACGGTGCTCTACTCCAACCTCGGCAAACCGCTGCTGACCATAGTCGCTGACACCTGCGGCCGCCACGACACCCTTGGTGGCGCCTGCGCGCAGGAGAGCAACACCGTCAGGTATGCACTGGAGAAGCGCTATATGCACAGCTGTCGCGACAACTTCCTGCGCGCCAGCCTGCACGACGGCCGCCTGAGCAAGCGCGACATCGGCGCCAACATCAACTTCTTCATGAACGTACCAGTCACCCCCGAAGGCGGCCTGACCTTCGAGGACGGCATCTCCGCGCCGGGCAAGTACGTCGAGCTCAAGGCCGAGGTCGACGTGATCGTGCTGATCTCCAACTGCCCACAGTTGAACAACCCGTGCAACGGCTGGAACCCAACCCCCGCTGAAGTGCTGGTGTGGGATTGACGTAGGGCGGGTGAAACCCGCCAAAAACCGGCGGGTTTCACCCGCCCTACGAAATGCGTCCCGCCAACACGCGCGGCACGTATCACCGGATTTTTCGCCACGGACGACCGTGGCACATGACGAATGACGGCGGGACGGCCCGCCACGCCCTTCGAGGGTCAATGAAGATGTTCGACAAACTCCTGATCGCCAACCGTGGCGCCATCGCCTGCCGCATCCTGCGC
>JAEYXX010000090.1 GCA_023431055.1 Pseudomonadota bacterium | reverse complement strand
GAAGTAGGGGTATTCGTAGTCGAAGGTGCAGCCGTCGGCGCTGCACATGCGTGCCGTTACCTGTTCGAGAAAGCGCGCCTGCAGCTCGGGTCTGCCGCCGCTGGCGCGATATTTCTCGCTGACCACGTTAGGGAATTCGTCGTGCGAGATCGGCTCGCCCCAGGGGTTGGGCGTCTCGTCCAGCTCGCCCAGGGTGCGCCAGTTGCCCAGCTTGGCGTCGGTGGCGTAGAGAGTCAGGCGGAAACGGCCGTCCTCCAGGTCGTTCATCGCCACCAGCAGGCTGCCGTCGGGGCGGCCGACCGCTGCCAGGGACGAGTTGGGGTTGCTCGGCTCTACCGGTTTTGGCCGGCTCCAGCTACGTCCGGCATCTTCGCTGTAGCTGGCCAGCACGCGGTGATGCGCTTCGCCGGCATAGCGCAGCAGAGCCACGGCGCGGCGCTCGTCCAGCGCCACCACGGTCGGTTGCAGGGAGTAGCGGCCCTTGCCGATGCGGTACTTGCCCAGCACTTCGCCGCTCGCGCTCAGGTGCAGGTACTCGGGAAACTTGCCGAGAAACTCGTGATACACCGGCAGGCCGATGCTGCCGTCGGCGTGGAACACCGGCGCGGCGCGCACCAGCGTGCTGATGTTGAGGAAGGGGCTGGTGACCAGTTGCCGCGGCGCCGACCAGGTTTCACCGAGGTCGTCGGAGGCCATGGCGTTGACCGCGCTGCCGGCCCAGCCGCCGAGCGACACCGAGACGTAGAACAGCCACAGGCGGTTGTCCGGCGCCAGGCTGATCACCGGGTTGCCCAGCTTGCGGATGTGCTTGCCGACCGCGCGCTGGGTGGCCTCTCGGGTGGCCAGTACGCGCTCGGCGCTCCACTGGCCGTTGGCGGCATCGAAGCGTGCGGCGCGGATCTGCACATCGGCGGCGCCTTCATGGGTGCCGGCGAACCAGGCCGCCATCAGGTCTCCGCCGGGCAGGCCGGTGATGGAGGCGGAGTGAACGAAATCCTCCAAGTCTGAGGAGGCGAAGTGCGCGGCCATGGCCGGTGGCGTATCGGCTGTGGGCGCCGCCGGCTGGCTGGCGAAGGGTGCCAGTGCATGGGGCGCGGCGCCGAGCCAGGCACAGGCGAAAAGCGTGGCCGCGCCCAGCAGCAGGGCGCAGGTCTTGAAGGTCGAGGTCATGGTCGCGGGTTCAGGGATGTCGTGGCGATGCCAGATGTGAGCTGGCGACTTCTTCTACCGGGCGGGCGTCGACCGGGTCGTAGTAGACCTCCAGCTTGCGGCCGTCACGGTCGAAGCCATAGATCTCGTAGCAGTGGCCGGGGGTGATGCGGAACTTGGTGATCTGCACGCCCTGGCGCTTCATCTGCTCGCGGAACTGCGACTCGGGCATCCAGGCACTGCGATCAGGGCGGGTGCAGTCGGTGTCGGCCAGCAGCGGCGTAGCGCTGAACAGCAGCAGGCCGCCGAGGACGGTGCGGGCTAGTTGAGGCATGGCGAGGCTCTCGTCACGAAGCGCCGGCCGCCAGGGCCGGCGCCGGGCTGCGATCAGTCTTCGATCTCGGTCTTCACGGCCTTGCCGCTGACCGGGTCGTGGTAGATCTCGACCTTGCGGCCTTCCTTGTCGAAGCCGTAGATCTCGTAGCAGTTGCCTTCGGTGACCTTGAACTTGTTGATCTTGTAGCCATCGGCCACCAGCTTGGCCTGGAACTGCTCGGGGTCTTGCCAGGTGGAGCGTTCGGCTGTGGTGCATTCGGTCTTGGCAAAGGCCGGCGCGGCGCAGGTCAGCAGGGCGGAAACGAGCAGTAGACGACGCATGGTGAGGCTCCTGATGGGGTTCGGAGCAGTCACCTTCGGCGTCTTGGCTTAACGAAAACTTAAGGCTCACACCTCGTTACATCTTGCCGGCGAGCGTCCGGGTGGCAGCGCAATTTGGCCATTTCGATCCCCTTTTGGCCGTTGCCAGCGTTCTCGACGCTGGCCGAGCAGGCGAACAATGCAGGCACAACAACGAGCCTGGAGCGCTTTGCATGCTCACCTACTACAGCGACGACCACCACCTGCATCACGGCAAATGCGAGCTGATCGACGGGCAACTGATGCCCTGCTTCGAGAAGCCGCAGCGCGCCGACCATATCCTCGCTCGCGTGAAGAGCCGCCAGCTCGGCGAGGTTCGTGCGCCCAAGGATTTCGGCCTGGCGCCCATCGAGCGTATCCACAGCAAGGCTTATCTGGAGTTCTTCAAGAGTGCCTGGGCGCGCTGGCAGGAGCAGGGCGGCAAGGGCGACCTGCTGCCCTTCACCTGGCCGGCACGCACCCTGCGCCGGATGATCCCCAACGACCTGCACGGCCAGCTCGGCTACTACAGCTTCGACGGCGGTGCGCCGATCACCGCCGGCACCTGGCAGGCCGCCTACAGCGCCGCGCAGGTGGCGCTCAGCGCCCAGCAAGAGATGATCGTCAACGGTGCCCACAGCGCCTTCGCCCTGTGCCGTCCGCCAGGCCATCATGCTGCCGCTGACGTGATGGGCGGCTACTGCTACCTGAACAATGCCGCCATCGCCGCCCAGGCCTTCCTCGATCAGGGCCGTAAGAAGGTGGCCATCCTCGATGTCGACTACCACCACGGCAACGGCACCCAGGACATCTTCTACCAGCGCAGCGACGTGCTGTTCGCCTCCATCCACGGCGATCCGGCCGAGGAATTCCCGTTCTTCCTCGGCTACGCCGACGAGCTGGGCGAGGGGGCCGGCGAGGGCTGCAACTTCAATTACCCGTTGCCCATGGGCAGCTCCTGGGAAACCTGGAGCGCGGCGCTGGAGCAGGCCTGCCAGCGCATCGCCGACTACGGTGCGGAAGTCGTGGTGGTGTCGCTGGGCGTGGACACCTACATGGAAGACCCGATTTCGCAGTTCAAGCTCGACAGCCCGGACTACCTGGCCATGGGCCGGCGTATCGCCGCGTTGGGCCTGCCGACGCTGTTCATCATGGAAGGCGGCTACGCCGTGGAGGCCATCGGCGTCAACGCGGTCAATGTGCTGGAAGGCTTCGAGGGCGCCTGAGTACGTAGGGTGGACGACGCTTTTTTCGTCCACCGTTGTAGCTCCAGTCCGGTGGATGGATAAAGCGCCAGCTACGCGCCCCGGTCCACCCAAGAAAACCAACAACGACACTTCAGGGGTGAGAAACGATGAAAGCCATCAAACAGATGCTCGGCGCCGCCCTGTGCAGCGCCACCCTGCTCAGCGGTGCGGTACAGGCCAAGGAGCTGCGCGTATACAACTGGGCCGACTACATCCTCCCGGAGGTACCCAAGGACTTCCAGAAGGAGTCCGGCATCCAGATCACCTGGGACACCTTCGAGACCAACGAAGCGCTGGAAGCCAAGCTGCTCACTGGCAACTCCGGCTATGACCTGGTGATCCCGTCCAACCAGTTCCTCGAAACCCAGATCAGGGCCGGCGTATTCGCCCCGCTGGACAAGTCGAAAATCCCCAACTGGCAGAATCTCGACCCGGTGCTGCTCGGCCTGCTGGAGAAGAACGATCCGGGCAACCAGTACGGTGTGCCCTACATGTACGGCACCGTGCTGATCGGCTACAACCCGGACAAGGTCAAGGCTGCGCTCGGTGACGATGCGCCGGTGAACAGCTGGGATCTGGTGTTCAAACCCGAGTACATGGAGAAGCTGAAATCCTGCGG
>JAEYXX010000178.1 GCA_023431055.1 Pseudomonadota bacterium | reverse complement strand
CGTTCGCCCGTAACGGCGAAACACGTACTGGATGACTTCTTCACGGCGCTCATGCTCGAAGTCGACGTCGATATCCGGCGGCTCGTTACGCTCGCGGGAGAGAAAGCGCTCGAACAGCAGCCGGCTGTGCGTCGGGTCCAGCTCGGTGATGCCCAGGGCGAAACAGACGCTCGAGTTGGCTGCCGATCCCCGACCCTGGCAAAGAATATGTTGCTCGCGGGCGAAGCGGACGATGTCGTGCACGGTCAGAAAGTAGCTTTCGTATTCCAGTTCGGCGATCAGTGCCAGCTCGTGTTCGAGCTGCGCGCGGGCCCTGTCCGGCACTCCCTCGGGCCAACGCTCAGCAGCGCCGCGCTCCACCAGAAAGCGTAGCCAGGACGTGGCGTCATGACCTTCTGGCACCAGCTCGTGCGGGTAGTGATACTCCAGTTGCTCGAGATCGAAGTGGCAGCGCTCGGCGATGCGCAGGCTCTGTGCGAGCAACTCGGGCGGATACAGCTCGGCCAGCTCCTCAACTCGGCGCAGATGCCGTTCGCCATTGGCAAACAGATAAGCGCCGGCCTCAGCCACAGGCAGATGATGACGGATGGCGGTCATGCAATCCTGCAGGGCGCGGCGGCCACGGGCGTGCATGTGTACGTCGCCACAGGCCACCGCCGGCAAGTCATGGACGGTGGCCAGTTCGAGCAGGCGCTGCAGACGCGCGCTATCGTCCGCGCCGCGATGCAACTCGACACCCAGCCACAGGCGCTCGGGGAATATCGAGCGCAGCCAGGGCAGGGCAGTGGCCTCGCCTGCAGTGAGCCAGATGGCCAGCAGGCCATCGAGCGGCGCCACGAAATCCTCGTGCAGCAATCGGTAGGTGCCCTTTACCGCCCTGCGTCGCGCCCGGGTGATCAGACCGCATAGCGCCTGATAGCCCACCAGGTTCTCGGCCAGCAGCACCAGCTTCGGGCCTTTCTCGACCTGCACTTCGCTGCCCACGATCAGCTTTACCCCGGTTTTTTGCGAGGCCTCCCAGGCGCGCACGATGCCGGCCAGGGTGCATTCATCGGTGATTGCCAGCGCGTGGTAACCCAGCCGAGCCGCGCGCTCGAACAGCTCCTGGGCGCTGGATGCACCGCGCTGGAAGCTGAAATTCGACAGGCAATGGAGCTCGGCGTAATCGCTCATGCGAACCACCCGTGCAGCAGCAATGGCCCCTCACTGCCGACCGGGCGATACGCCCAGCCGCGCTGGCCGGTGCGGGTCTGCACCACGTAATAATCGCGGCGTACATCCTCGCCATCCCACCAACCGGATTCGATGCGTTCGGGGCCGTCAAGAATGCGTAGCGAGGCCTCGTGCAGCGGCTGGGGTTCGCTCAGCAGCCAGCCGGGGCGTGGGCCGCTGGGTGGTAGCACGGAACTGGATGATTCGTTCATCCAGGTACGCTCGGGGCGGTGATCGGCTCTGGCACCGAGGCCATGCAGGGCCTCATCACCGAGGCGCGCACGCAATCGCTCGCGTAGTTGCTCCCAGGGCTGGTTCTGTTGAGGGCGCTCGTCGAACAGCTGCTGATGCTGTGGTGCGAAGGTTGGGAGCTCCCGCGCCACCAACCGCACGGCCAGCACCGGCGCTGGTAGCTGCTGATGCTCCAGGCGTCCGCGCGTCAGCTCGAACAGCATGCCGGGATCGCGCTCGGCGCTGAGCAGGCCCACATTTACCTGCGTATCGGCACCCACGCGGTGTTCCAGGTGCAGGGCGAAACGCTGCACGCCACTGTCACGCCCGGCCAGGTAGGCGGCCAGGTCGGCCGTTAGCCGGCGTAATGGGAACAGCAGCGCCTGATGGGATTCCACCTCGAAGTTCAGTTCGATACGGGCATCGAACACGTCCGCGGGTGTATAGAAATCCAGCGCCAGCGGGCGCTGGCCCAACAGGGTATCGAGATGGCGCAGCACATCGGCAGGAAAGCGCCTGGCCAGGCTGTCACGCGGCAGTGCCAGGAGCTGCCGCAATTGCCTGAGCCCCATGCGATTGAACGCCGTGGTTGTCGCTGGGGAAAGCCCGAGCCGGTCCACCGGCAGTGAATCGAGCATCTGCCTGAGCGTCTTCTCATCGTTTGCCATCAGGCCATCACCGATATTGACCAGCACCCGCGCAGCGGCCGGATTCGGCGCGACGGCAATGCGGTGCTGAAAGGCCAGCGAGGAAAGCTCGGCGCGCAGACGCGCCTCGAAGCGCGGCCAGGGGCCGAACAGGCCCATGCTCGATTGCACTTCCAGCAGCAGGCAGCGCGGGTAATGCAGGCTGACCTGAGCGCTGAAGCCATAGGCCCAGGCGGCGAGAAACTGCTGCCAGCGCTCGATGGCCACGAGGTCGTATTCCGCGCTGGCAAAGCCGCGTGTCAGGGCCTGCGCGGCCGTCAGTGACTGGCCGGGTTTCAGCCCTAGGGCGCGGGCCGCCGGATTGACCGCCTGCAGAACGCGCCGCTGCGGCGAACCGGTGAGCAGCACCAACGGCTCGTCGGGATTGGCGCGGTGACGCTGCACGCCATCCATGGCCAGCTGCGGCAGCAGGATGCAAGCCCAGAGCATGGCAGGCTCAATGCCAGGCAAAGGCGAGCGGCCGCGCAGGCGGCAACCCGCCGCGGCACTTGATCACCCGCACTTGTGCCGGCTGGCTTTCCAGCACCAGGCGCAGCGCCGCCGGTGACGGATTGGCGGCCTCTGCCTGCGGCCGGTAGGCGAACGCCAGGGTTTGCCCGGTCGCGGCGGCCACCTGCAGGCGCCTCAGGGCACGGTCATCGGCCTGGCGCAACCAGCTCAGCACCGCGCCACAACTGCCCGAGCGCAGGCATTGTTCAGCCGCCCACAAGGCATCGCGGCCATCGGCCTGGATGATGCTCAGCTGGCGCAGATCGACGCCGGCGTGAATCCAGGCCTGAGGGTAGGGCAGGTGAGGCGGGGCGACCAGTACGACCCGCTCGCTGGCGGCTGTCAGCCGGGCAAGGGTCGGCCACAGCAGGCTCAGTTCGCCGATACCCGGCATGGCGGTGAGAATTTCGCTGAGCGCAGCCGTAGGCCAGCCTCCACCGGGCAGTGCGGCGTCGAGAAAGCGGTGTCCGGTGGAGAAATGGGCGCTCGATGGCGATGAAACGGCCTGACCTCGCCATACACGGCGAGCGTCGATCAGCCGGTCGAGCGCAACTACGGATGACATGGCTAATGACCGAAAATACTGTATATAGATACAGTATTATGTTGACTGTCTTCCAGGTCAAGAGCAGAGCGGGGCAGTCTGTCGCCGTCCATGGCCCAGTGCGATGCGATAAGCGGTAGTTCAATGAGGCAGAACGTCCTCGGGAGTGCACCTGTCAGCTGATAAGTCACCTTCAGGAAGAATTGCCATGAAACAACACACCGATAACGATCTCCACGATTGGCAGCGCTACGCCTCGCTTGGTAGCGGGCTGGCGCTGATGGGCGCAGGCTTGCGGCGCGGCGGATTGCTGGGCGTAGCTGGTGCCGCGCTGGGCGGATGGTTGCTTGTCCGTAGCCTTGGCGGACATCACGAACTCAAGCGTTCGAGGCTGGCCGACCCAATCGGACCAGGTGCCGAAAAGGCCCGCTACGCGCAGATGCCGCTGGATTCCGAGGTGCACAGCCCGGACTTCGCCACGCAGAGCGCACTGCCCGATACCACGCCGATGGGGCACGAACGGTCGGCGCGATGAACGATCCGTTCGATCTGGCGCGCTTCGTCGAGGCGCAGCAGCGCGATTATCAGCAAGCCCTCGACGAGCTGCGTGTCGGCGCCAAGCGCAGCCACTGGATGTGGTATGTGTTCCCGCAGCTGCGCGGCCTGGGCCGCAGTGACATGGCCGAGCACTATGGCATCTCCGGCCTCGACGAGGCGCGTGCCTACCTGGCGCATCCGTTGCTGGGCGCACGTCTGGAAGATTGCGTGCGTGCCTTGCTGTCTCATCGAGGACGCTCCGTGCGGCAGATCATGGGCTCGCCGGACGACCTCAAGCTGCGTTCGAGCATGACCCTGTTCCAGGCCGCCGCGCCGGCCCAGCCACTGTTCGCCGAGGTGCTGCAGGCGTTCTACGACGGCGAGGCCGATCCAGGGACCTTGCAGCGCCTGTAAGCCTCAGGACTCGTGTACGGGCCAGATACCGCCGTCGCCGACCACCACGATGCGCTGCCCGGGTTCGACGCGAAAGGTCATGCTGCCGGTGAAGCTGCCGAAGGCCGGCAGCAGGCTGACCTCATCACCCAGCACGAAACACGGCAGGCGCAGGCGTTGCCTTCCCCGTCCTTGTAGCAAGTAGGCCGGGTGCAGGTGGCCGGCCAGCACATGGTGGCTGGCGTGCGCGCGAGGTTCGTGCTGCAGGGCGAAGGGGCCGAGCAGCAAAGGTTCTTCCACCACCTCGATGCGCAAGTCTTCAGGTGGGTCGCCCGCGCGCTTGTCGTGGTTGCCGCGCACCAGGGTCATGGCCAGCGTGGCGTGACGCTCGCGCCACTCGGCCAGCGCCGCCAGTGTGGCCGGCGTGCGTGAGCCGGGGGCGTGGAGAAAATCGCCGAGAAAGATCAGCTGGCGACAATCGAAACGCTGCAACAGGGCGTCCAGCCGCTGCAGATTGGCCGCGGTGGTGCCCTGTGGCACCGGCTGACCCAGGGCGCGATAGGCCGCAGCCTTGCCGATATGGATATCGGCGACCAGCAGTGCCTGCTGCTGCGGCCACCAGATGGCCTTGTCCGCCAGTAGCCAGAGTTCGGCGCCGGCCAGTTGCACGCTGTGATGACTAGGTGTGGTTACGAGCATGGGGCCTCTGTCAGCGACGTTTTTTCGGGCGCTGCGCTGGTGGTCTTGGCAGGCCGTCCTTGCCCTGACGCGGGGAGCGGCCTTTGCGCGGCGCCGGGCGCTCGTCGTCGATGGCGAATGCCGGGTTCTGATAACCGCCCGGCCCGGCGGCCTGCTCAAGATCAGCCACCATACGCCGGATGCGGTCGGCGAGTTTCTCCGAACTCAGGCTTTCGCGAAAGCGTTCCACCAGCAGGGGGAAGGCGAACGGCGTGGCGCGCCTGACCGTGCGGATATCCAGCCGGCGTGATTGCAGACGCTGCAGGGTGTGCTGCAGGCGCTGCACGTCCAGCTCCTGGCGCAGCACTTCTTCCTGCGCCTGGCCAAGCAGCAGGTTGCCCGGGTCGTATTGGCTGAACACGTCGAAGAACAAGGCGCTGGAGGCCTGTAGCTGGCGGGTGCTCTTCGGCGCGCCGGGGTAGCCGCTGAACACCAGGCCGGCGATGCGGGCGATCTCGCGAAAGCGTCGGCGCGCCAGTTCACCGGCGTTGAGGCTGGCCATTACGTCGGCCAACAGATCGTCCGTGCTCAACAGCTCGGGCGTGAGCCGCGCGGCGAAATCCACTTCGCTGGGGCACAGCAGCTCCAGGCCGTAATCATTGACCGCGATGGACAGGCTCAGCGGCTGTTCGCGGGCCAGGCGCCAGGCCAGCAGGCTGGCCAGCCCCAGATGCACCGAACGACCGGCGAAAGGGTAGAGGAACAGATGCCAGCCTTCGCGGGACTTGAGCACCTCCGCCAGCAGGGTGGCGGCGCCGGGCAGGGCGGACCAGGCCTGCTGCACGTCGAGCAATGGGCGCAGCAGCTGCATCTCCGGCCCGGGGTACTCATCCCGGGCGGCGGCGTCGAGCTTGGCCAGCACGGCGTCAGCCAGTTCGCTGGAGAGCGGCATGCGTCCGCCGTTCCAGCGCGGCATCGCCGCCTTGCGGCTGGTGGCGCGGCGCACGTAGACGGTCATGTTTTCCACCCGCACCAGTTCCAGCGGGCGACCGGCGAAGAGGAAGGTATCGCCGGGGCGCAGACGGGCGATGAAACCTTCCTCGACGCTGCCCAGAGAACCTCCTCCGCCGCCCTTGCTCCAGTATTTCACCGCCAGGCTGGCGTCGCTGACGATGGTGCCGATGCTCATCCGATGACGCCGCGCCAGGCGCGCATCGGGCACCTGCCACAGGCCGCTGGCGTCCGGCTCGGCGCGGCGGTAATCGGGGTAGGCGGTCAGCGAATGGCCGCCGTGGCGGATGAAGGCCAGTGCCCACTGCCACTCCTCATCGCTGAGGCTGCGGTAGGCCCATGCGCTGCGCACTTCGGCCAGCATGGCATCGGCGTGGAAACCGCCGCCCAGGGCCATGCTCACCAAGTGCTGGACCAGCACGTCGAGTGGTTTGTCCGGCGATAGCCGCGCCTCGACCTTGCGCTCGGCCACGGCGCTTTGCGCGGCGGCCGCTTCCAGCACTTCCAGGCTATGGGTGGGCACCAGCGTGGCGCGGGACGGGCGCCCCGGGGCATGGCCGGAGCGGCCGGCGCGCTGCATGAGACGGGCCACGCCCTTGGGTGAGCCGATCTGCAGCACCCGTTCCACCGGCAGGAAATCCACCCCGAGGTCCAGGCTCGAGGTGCAGACCACCGCTTTCAGTCGGCCTTCCTTGAGCACCTGTTCGACCCAGTCGCGCACCTCCTGCGACAGCGAGCCGTGGTGCAGGGCGAGCAGGCCGGCCCAGTCCGGACGCGCCTCGAGCAGGGCCTGGTACCAGCTCTCCGCCTGCGAGCAGGTGTTGGTGAACACCAGTGCGGTGCTGCTGGCCTCCAGCTCCTCGACCACCTGCGGCAGCATGCGCAGTCCCAGATGCCCGGCCCAGGGAAAGCGCTCCAGGCCGGCCGGCAGCAGGCTGTCGATGCGCAGGTCCTTGGCCAGCTTGCCCTGCACAAGGCGCCCGGCGGGCATCAGCACCTCGCGGGCATGGTCGAGATTGCCGAGCGTGGCGGACAGCGCCCATACCAGCAGCGGCGGATGCCACAGGCGCAGGCGTGCCAGAGCCAGTTGTAGCTGCACGCCACGCTTGTTGCCGAGCAGCTCGTGCCACTCGTCGATCACCACCATGCGCAGGTGGGCGAAGGCCTCGCGGGAATCGGAGCGGGTCAGCAGCAGTGTCAGGCTTTCCGGCGTGGTGATCAGCGTGCTCGGCAGTTTGCGGTTCTGCCGGGCGCGTTCGGCACTATTGGTATCGCCGGTGCGCAGGCCGATGTCCCAGGCAATCTGTAGGTCATGCAGCGGCGCCTGCAGGGCGCGCGCGGTATCGGCGGCGAGCGCGCGCATCGGGGTGATCCACAGCACCGTCAGCGGCGCCATGACCGGTTTTTTACGCGGGCGAGGGCTGGTGGTCTCGGCAGGAGAGGGCGTGGCGAAACGGTCCAGGGCGGCGAACCACACCGCGTAGGTCTTGCCGGAACCGGTGGAAGCATGCAGCAGGCCGGACTCGCCAGCCTTGACCGCCTGCCATACGTCCTTCTGAAAGGTGAAGGGCTTCCAGCCGTGCTGGGCGAACCAGGCAGCGGACAGACTGCGACGGCGAACGGGTTGATCCATCAGAGCAGGCCTTGCAGCGTGGCCAGGGTGTCGGCGTCCTCCACCCGCTTGTCGGTACGCCAGCGCAGCATGCGCGGGAAACGCACGGCGACGCCGCTCTTGTGCCGCTTGGACAGGGCGATGCCCTCGAAACCCAGCTCGAACACCAGGGTCGGAGTGACGCTGCGCACCGGGCCGAATTTCTCCACGGTGGTCTTGCGGATGATCGCATCGACCTTGCGCATCTCTTCATCGGTGAGGCCCGAGTAGGCCTTGGCGAAGGGCACCAGCACACGCTCGCCAGGCGTGGAGTCGTCCCACACGGCGAAGGTGTAGTCGCTGTACAGGCTGGCCCGGCGGCCGTGGCCGCGCTGGGCATAGATCAGCACCGCGTCGACGCTGAACGGGTCGATCTTCCACGTAGTCCCCCGAGGCGACCCAGACTTCGCCCTGGTATTCCAGACGCACCTGGGCCGAACCCAGCACGTGCCCGGCGGGATGAAAGCTCAGGGTCACGCCGTGGTGCTCGAGGCATTCGCCGTAGGCCAGGGTCTGCAGACGGATATCGTCGCCCAGGCGCGAGCGCAGAATGCCTTCGCCGGGCGCCGCCGCCAGATAATGACCATTGCCGCGGCGGGCGTGATCGCCATGGGCATGGGTGATGATCGAGCGTTCCACCGGTCGCCACGGATCGATGTAGAAATCACCGGGCGGACAGTAAAGACCTTCGGGACGGGCAACGACCAGATCCATGAAATCCCCTTGGAGCATTGTTGGAACTTAGAACGCCGGGGAGAAGATTAGGTTCGGATTTCAGGCGCGGCCAGGGCCGCCATCAAGGTGCGTTTGTAGAGTCGCGAGGCCTGCAATGGCTCCGGTTTGCCGAGTGCGCGCGAATCGGGAAGAATCCGGATACATCAATGCTCTCGATGGCTGCCAATGAGCAGACAGAGGAGGGGGCGCTCAGGCGATGGCGTCATTGAAAATGATTTGAGCGTGCCGCTGCTGATAACAAATCAAATAAAACGGCTTGTATAAGGTCTTGAAAGTGTTGCCAAAACGTAGCTTCAGCGAGGCCATGCAGGGCAAGAACCTGCGTTTCGTCGATGACAAGAAACAGCCGGTCAAACAGGCCCGGGTAGGTTTTCTGCTGCTCGAGCATTTCTCCTTGCCGGCCTATACCCAGGCGCTCGATACCATGGTCACGGCCAATCTGATCAGCCCTGGCTGTTTCGTCACCGAGTCTTACAGCCTGACAGGCGAGTCGGTAACCAGCGATCTGGGGTTGGTGATCTGTCCTGGCGCACAGATTCAGCTATCAAACATGGCGCACATGGATCTGCTGGTGATCTGTGGTGGCCTGCGTACGCCGCTTAAAGCCTCGCCAGTGCTGAGCGCATTGCTGCATGGCGCGAACAAGCAGTCCGTAGAGCTCGCTGGGCTGTGGAATGGCGCCTGGTTTCTGGGGCAAGCCGGACTGCTGGATGGTTACAAATGCGCGATCCATCCGGAGAATCGCGCCGTGCTGGCAGAGGTCGCCAAGAACAGTCAGGTAACCAGCGAGAGCTATATGGTCGATGGCAACCGGCTGACGGCTGCCAGCCCCAGCGGTGCCTTCCATATGGTGATGGAATGGATCCGCAATCGACATGGTCGGGAGCTGGCCGATGGCATTACCGACATCCTGGCCTTCGAAGAGTCGCGCTATCGTCGCGCACGTCCGTCGCTGCACGACAAGATGAGCGAGCCGCTGCGCAACGTGGTGCAGCTGATGGCCGCCAACATCGAAGAGCCACTGAGCCTGAGCCAGATCGCCGAGTATGTCGGGCGCTCCAGACGACAGATCGAGCGGCTGTTCCAGGATCAGATGACGACCACGCCAGTGCGCTATTACCTGGAGCTGCGCCTGACCGAAGGGCGACGCCTGTTGCAGCATTCCGATCTGCCGATCCTCGATGTGTCCCTGGCTTGCGGATTCGTTTCATCGAGTCATTTCAGCAAGTGCTACACGGAGTTCTACGGTTATCCGCCGTCGAAGGAAAAGCGCTTCGGCAATGTGCGTTCCTCGAAGGGTGAGAAACCTGGGGTTCGCACATAACGCATTATGTTAAGGCTTCGCATAATGTATATTATGTTAAATAAGATGTTATGGCAGATGCCCCCAACTCGATTGAGGCTCAGCGCTTCAAGGCTGATTCCCATGGCCGTCCCCAATGACCACAGCATGGCATCGCCGATATCAGGCACCGAAGCAGCCCCTTTCTCTCGAGGACTCTTCGTGCCTGATTGACCAGCGCTGGGCCAAAGATGCAATTACAGGTGGAAGTCGCCCGCGGCTTCCGGCTGGTAAAGCACTTTCCTGATTTCGATCCGACGAGTCCGATCGGAAATCCGCCAGTCGATGGCGTCTCCCTCCTGATAGCCAAGGATCGCCGCACCGATGTCTGAACATACGGAATGCTTGCCGGCACTTCCGTCTGCGTCCTCGGGGTAAACCAGGGCCACTTCGATCTCTTCATCGTCGAGCTGCAGCAAGGCTCTGGAATTCATCGTCACAACATTGCGTGCCACCTGCTCTGGTTTGACGACAATGGCTCGCTCGAGCTCATGTTCGAGTTCGACAACGGCCGGACCTTCCTCGAATGCGATCAGGTTCTCGAGCCTGGCCTTGTCGACTTCAGTGATCTGGATCCCCGTGGCATCGGCAACGGCACCTTCACGCAGCAACTGGCGATAACGCCCCACCGTCATGGAAAACGATTTCAATGCCGGCGTTTCGTTCTCGAGGATAAAGCCGCTGCGCACGAACGCTTTCAGCGAGCGCAGGTTGTCCGGGTGGATCTTGGCGATGAGCTTCTCGGCACGCATGTCGAGAAAGGCCAGTTTCATGCCTTCGCGGATCGTGCGGGCACCGAGGTTTCGGCCCCATTTGTCGCTGTCGCCGATAACCAGGACGATCTCGCACTCCCGGCCGGTCTTGATCAGACGGACAAAGCCCACTGGTTCGTCATGCCGGTCATAGGCCATGAAGAAGCGGCCGCCCCGGTTGAACAGATGGGTCAGGATCGGCAACTGCGTCCGCTCGATGACTTCCTCGATGGAACGGGAAACATGAGGCGAATCGCTCAGATAGCAAGTGACGCGCTCATCCTCCAGCCAATCCATCAACGTCAGCGCGTGTGCCCGAGTAATTTCCGGGCACAGCGAAATGAAAGGCTTGTTCATCTTCACCACACACTTATTCGTAAAGAATGAAAGCCCTTCATGGCTATGGCCATGACGGTTCTTTCGGCAACCGGCTACTTTAAGCCATAACGCGAAGAATGCCGAACCGCCTGCGCGCTTTTGCTGGTAATCGCCTCTCTGGTTGCGGTTGCGGCCCTGCCAAGACTCAGCCGATCACCTCACCGTTCAAGAGCTCTCTGGCCACCCTTGCGGCCAGCCTCGGAAGCTTTTTCACGGTCATTGGCGAAGTTGCCGCCGCTGTTCTGGCCGCCCTTCTTGCCTGCTTCAGAAGCCTTCTCGCGGTCGTTTGCGAAGTTGCCAGGGTTCTTGTTGGTGCTCATGTCGTTTCTCCTCAGTGATGGGCAGAATTGCCCGTGCACTGATCTGGAGGAAGGGCCCTGTTCGGACGTTCAGGCTAATTTTCCGCCTCGCTCGGCGACGGCTGACGAACAGTCATGCTCATTTTTCGGCGCTTCGCTGGATGATCGAGATCTTGCCGTTACGCTCGACGATCGCGTAGCGGATCTGCTCCAGCCGCTCTAATCCGCTCTCCTGCGCCGACTCCATGACATCGTCGAGAGTCAGGCGCGCCTTGTCCATACGCCACTGCATGAGCACGCCGTCTTCAACGATGATGGTCGGCGAACCTTCGAGCAAACGCGCCAGCCTGTCATTGCGACGTTTGAGCAACGAGGCACCGACATCGAGGACGATCAGCGTCGCCACCACCAGCACCATGTTGGTCACCGAAAAATCCTCGCCCAGCAGCGCCTGCTGGGTGGCCTCACCGATGATCAGCAGCAACACGAAATCGAAGGTGGTCAGTTGCGCCAACGAACGTCGGCCAGACAGCTTGAACAGGATCAACAGCACCAGGTAGATGGCGCCGGCACGCAGGACCGCATCCATGACCGTCTCCTCAGGGGTAGATGAACTGGTTCAGCTCGACCTGCTGGCCGGCAGCCTGGAGCGTCGAGCGATAAGGCCCCACACCGTCAGCGGTGAGGCGCAGGCTGACGCTGATGCGCTCGGCCTCGCCAGCGAAGTCGAGAATCAGGCCGCCCGCCCCATCGCTGGTGCTATGAATCGGTACGGGTTGGATCGCGTCGATGGAAAAGCCATCCAGCAGTTCACCGGCGACATGCAGCCGTGACGTACCCTGAAGGTTGATCTTCAAGGGCGACTGCGCGCCGTTGCGTGCGATGCGCTGGTACTCGACCAGCAGGGCATCCTGCGCGTCGCCGATCTGCACATCGCTGAGCGGCCCCTTGGAGAACAGCCCGGCCAGCGCCAGCACCAGGAGCAGCAGAAGGCCATACCAGCCGAATCGCTCCATCTTCCAAACGCGGACCTGCAGAGCCATGTGTTCCTGGACGGGAACGCTGCGACTGCTTTGTTCAGGTAGATGCATGTGGGTTTCCTCCTGAAACCTATGACCCGCCATCCGTCGCGAACATCAGAAGAAAATTTCACAGGCACCATGGCAGGACGCGCGTTGCACGCGTCCTGCGGGTGATCGCCACCAGGCTTCGGATCAGGTGAGGAGCATGGCTTACTGCCGGTCCAGCAGGTGGAAGCGCGGCAGACCAAGGTGCCAGTGGATCGCCGCCAGGCGGGCGGCCAGTACCACGAACATCGCCGCTGCGGTATCCAGCCAGTGCGGCGTGCCCAGGGCGCGCAGGCCGATGAAGGTCAGCGCGCCGGCGATGCAGGCGGTAGCGTAGATTTCCTTCTGGAAAATCAGCGGGATCTCGTTGCACAGCACATCGCGAATCACCCCGCCGACCACTCCGGTCATCACCCCCATGATGACCGCCGTGCTGATCGGCGTGCCGTTCTGCAACGCCAGCTCGGTGCCGTACACGGTGAACACGGCCAGGCCGAAGGCATCGGCGATGAGCAGGCCCTTCTCGTGAATCGGCCGGGTCATGCGTACCCAGGCCACGGTGCCCAATGCCGCCAGGGAGGCGATGAGAATGTAGGTGTCGTCGCGAATCCAGCTGACCGGATGGTTGTCCAGAATCAGGTCGCGCAGCGTGCCGCCACCGAGGGCGGTGACGATGGCCATCACCAGCACGCCGAACAGGTCCATGGACTTGCGCCCCGCCATCAATGCCCCGGTGATGGCGAACACCGCCACGCCGAACAGGTCGGCGACGTAGAAAAGCTTTTCCATGCTGTCCTCAGCGCTTGACCGGTGTACGCAGGGTGACGAATTCCTCGGCGGCGCTCGGGTGCACACCGATGGTCTCATCGAAGATCTGCTTGGTCGCGCCCGCCTTGAGTGCGATGGCCAGGCCCTGAACGATCTCGCCCGCATCCGGGCCGACCATATGGCAGCCGAGCACGCGGTCGCTGTCGGCATCGACCACCAGTTTCATCAAGGTACGCTCCGGGTTCTCGGTCAGTGTCAGCTTCATCGGGCGGAAACGGCTCTCGAAGACCTTCACCTTGTGCCCGTCTTCGATGGCCTGCTCTTCGCTGAGGCCAACGGTGCCGATGTTCGGCAGGCTGAACACGGCGGTGGGGATCATGCGGTAGTCCAGCGGCCGGTATTCCTCCGGCTTGAACAGTCGCCGCGCCACGGCCATGCCTTCGGCCAGCGCGACCGGGGTCAGCTGCACACGGCCGATCACATCGCCCAGGGCGAGAATCGATGGCGTGGAGGTCTGAAACAGATCATCGACTTCGATATAGCCGCGCTTGTCCAGCTTGACCTCGACGTTCTCCAGGCCGAGGTTGTCGAGCATCGGCCGGCGACCGGTGGCATAGAACACGCAATCGGCCTCCAGCACTCGGCCGTCCTTGAGCGTGGCCGCGAGGCTGCCGTCGGCCTTGCGTTGGATGCTGGCGATGTCGGCATTGAACTGCAGGTCCAGGCCCTTCTTGCTCAGCTCGTCGCGCAGGTGCTCACGCACCGCACCATCGAAGCCGCGCAGGAACAGGTCGCCGCGATACAGCAACGAAGTCTGCGCGCCCAGGCCATGGAAGATCGAGGCGAACTCCACGGCGATATAACCGCCGCCCACCACCAGTACGCGCTTGGGTAGCTGCTTGAGGAAGAAGGCTTCGTTGGAGCTGATGGCATGCTCGCGACCAGGAATGTCCGGGATCTGCGGCCAGCCGCCGGTGGCGATGAGGATGCGTTCGGCGCTATGACGCTGGCCGTTCACTTCGACGGTATGGGCATCGACGATGCGCGCATGACCTTCGAACAGACTGACGCCGCTGTTGGTCAACAGGTTGCGATAGATGCCGTTGAGGCGCTGAATCTCGCGGTTCTTGTTGGCGATCAGTGTCGCCCAGTCGAAGTTCGCTTCGCCCAGCGACCAGCCGAAACCTGTGGCCTGCTCGAAGTCCTCGGCGAAGTGCGCACCGTACACCAGCAGTTTTTTCGGTACGCAGCCGACGTTGACGCAGGTGCCGCCCAGGTAGCGGCTCTCGGCCACCGCGACGCGGGCACCAAAACCAGCGGCGAAGCGCGCCGCACGTACGCCGCCGGAACCGGCGCCGATCACGAACAGGTCGAAGTCGTAACTCATTGGGGGTATCTCCTTGGCAGATGGGGAGCATACCGTAAAGGCTAGCGCTAAGCTGAAAGCAGGAGGTGGATATGCGCCCTACCCTGACTCATCTCGCCCTGCACGTACCCGATCTCGATGCCTGCATCGCCTTCTACGCGCAATTCTGCGGTATGCAGGTGATCCACGAGCGCCCCGGCAAGGGCACGCGTATCGTCTGGATGGCCGAACCGGGCAAGGAGCATCAGTTCATCTTCGTGATCATGCCCGGCGGCCAGGACCGCAACCTGGCCGCCAACGACTACAGCCATTTCGGCTTCGCCCTGGGCAGTCGCGAGGAAGTCGACCGCATCGCCGCCCTGGCCGAGCGCGAAGGCTGCCTGATCTGGGCGCCACGCGATGAGCCCTATCCGGTCGGTTATTACTGTGGCCTGCGTGACCCGGCCGGCAATTACGTGGAATTCAGCTACGGTCAGCCACTCGGCCCCGGCTCGGAAGCGATGCCCATCCCCTGAAATGCAAAACGCCACCCGAAGGTGGCGTTTCGTTGACCTGAGGGGCGTATCAGAACGCCTTGCCGGTCTTGTACAGGTTCTCGAAGCAGAAGTTGGTCGCGTCGATGTAACCCTCGGCGCTACCGCAGTCGAAGCGCTGGCCCTTGAACTTGTACGCCATCACGCAGCCCTGCTGGGCCTGACGCATCAGCGCGTCGGTGATCTGGATCTCACCACCCTTGCCCGGCGGCGTGCTGCGGATCAGGTCGAAGATGTCCGGGGTGAGGATGTAGCGACCGATGATCGCCAGGTTCGACGGCGCGTCCTCGGGCTTGGGCTTTTCCACCATGTTGCTGACGCGGTAGATGTCCTCGCGGATCATCTCGCCAGCGATCACGCCGTACTTGGAGGTTTCGTCCTTCGGCACTTCCTGGATCGCGACGATGGAGCAGCGGAACTGGTTGTACAGCTTGACCATCTGCGCCAGTACGCTGTCGCCTTCGAGGTTCAGGCACAGGTCGTCGGCCAGGACCACGGCGAAGGGCTCGTCACCGATCAGCGGCTGACCGCAGAGGATGGCGTGGCCCAGGCCTTTCATCTCCACCTGACGGGTATAGGAGAAGCTGCACTCGTCGATCAGGCGACGAATACCTACCAGGTATTTTTCCTTGTCGGTGCCCTTGATCTGGTGCTCGAGCTCATAGCTCACGTCGAAATGGTCTTCCAGTGCGCGCTTGCCACGGCCGGTGACGATGGAGATCTGGTTGAGACCGGCCTCCAGTGCCTCTTCGACGCCGTACTGGATCAGTGGCTTGTTCACCACCGGAAGCATTTCCTTGGGCATTGCCTTGGTCGCTGGCAAAAAGCGGGTGCCATAACCGGCAGCGGGGAACAGGCATTTCTTGATCATGGGACTCCCAGATGGGGATGGTTGGAATACGCGCTCAGTCTATCAAGCCGCGCTGGCCTTACAACTGCCGCTTGCAGGCCGCCCGATGCCGCGATAGAGAAAACCCAGCTCCGCCAGCTGTTCGGCCTCGTAAATGTTGCGCCCGTCGAACAGCACCGGCATGCGCATGGCGCCGCGAATGCGCGGGAAATCCGGCTGGCGAAACTGCTTCCATTCGGTCACCAGCACCAGCGCATCGGCGCCCTGGGTAACGGCATAGGGCGATTCGCTCAACACCAGTTGCCCTGACTGGACGGCCTCGGGGTAACGCGCGGCGACCGCAGCGGTTGCCGCCGGATCGCAGGCCTGGACCCTGGCGCCGGCGATCAGCAGCGCTTCGAGCAGCACCAGGCTGGGCGCCTCGCGCAGATCATCGGTGCCGGGCTTGAACGCCAGCCCCCAGAGCGCTACGACCCGGCCCTGCAGGTGGCCATTGAAGTGCTCGCGCAGGGCCTGGAACAGCAGGGTCTTCTGCAGCGCATTGCGCGCCTCGACCGCGCGCAAGATACCCGGCTCGATACCTTCGTGTTCCGCGGTGCGGATCAGCGCCTTGACGTCCTTGGGGAAGCACGAACCGCCGTAGCCGCAGCCTGCATAGATGAAGTGCGTGCCGATGCGCCGGTCGCTGCCGATGCCGCGGCGCACTTCCTCGATATCGACACCCAGGCGCGCACAGATGCCGGCCATCTCGTTGATGAAGGAAATCTTGGTCGCCAGAAAGGCGTTGGCCGCGTACTTGCTGAACTCGGCGGCACGCACACCCATGCACAGCAGGCGGTCATGATTGCGCAGGAACGGCGCATACAGCCTGCGCAGCAGCTCCCGCCCGCGCTCGTCGTCACAGCCGACGATGACCCGGTCTGGGCGCATGAAGTCCTCGACCGCCGAGCCCTCCTTGAGGAACTCCGGGTTGCTGGCAACGGTTACCCGCACACGCTTGCCGCGACGGGCCAGGCCGGCGTTGATGCGCTGTTCGACACGTTCGGCGGTGCCCACTGGCACGGTGGACTTGTCGACGACCAGGCATCCGTGCTCGAGCCGCTCCCCCAACTCATCGGCAACCGCCAGTACATGACTCAGGTCGGCCGAACCGTCCTCACCACTGGGCGTGCCCACCGCGATGAAGATGATTTCGGCGCGGCGGATACCGGCCTTGAGCTGCGAGGTGAAACCGAGCTGCCCCGCTGCCTGCTGCGCCCTGAGCAGCGCCTCCAGGCCCGGCTCGTAGATCGGTACCTCACCCTGCGCAAGCTGCGCAACGCGCTGCGGATCACGCTCGACGCAGACCACCTGGTTGCCCATCTCGGCCAGGCAGGTCGCCGTCACCAGCCCCACGTACCCTGCTCCTATCACGCATATCTGCATCGCAGCATCCTCCAGGCGTTTGCTGCGATTGCAACCAATCGTGGTGGCAGTGATGTGACGAAACGACTAAGCAATGGTGACAAGCGCCAGCCCTGCCGCGCGACTGGCGCTGGCTCCAGGCGGCTTGTATCTTCCACGGGCAGCTGGAAACCAACCGACTACAGGGACCTCGTCATGCGCTCACTGGCTATCGCCGCCCTCGCCTGTTCTGCCGCCACCGTCTTCGCCGCGCCCCCGACGCCGCCGTCGCCTACTCAGATCGCCGCCTGGTCACCCGAGGAAATCAATGAAATGGGGCCGAGCATCGACAAGTTGCTGCCCATCACCCTCAAGGGCGGTGAGCAGGCCTATCTCGCTTCCGTGTCCTACGAGAACGCCGGGCGCAATTTCTGGGCCGGCTACCTGCTGGTACGCCCCCAGATCGGCGAAGCACGACCTTTGGACGAATTCGGCGGGCAGTACAACCAGATTCGCACCCTGGACGAATACAGCACCAGCCATTCTGCGGTGATCATTGGCGGCGCGGGTTCGGGCCAAGGTACGTCGGAGAGCAGCTATTCGTTGGTGGTGTTCGATGGCTGGGCAGTCAAAACGCTGTTCAGCGCAAGCGAATCCGACAATTCCGGCAACTGCGGCGCCTATGTAGAGCGCGACTGCTCGGGTAACAGGGTGTTCATCAATGTCTTCGAGGGCGACGCCAACAGCAAGCGAGTCGGGCTGCTGGTCAGCAATCTCCAGTACTCCTCGCCAGACATCGAGGCCACGCCCTATGAATACAGCCAGGAGACGGAAATCCTGTTCCTGGACAACCCCAACCAGTAATCGTCGCCTGGTGCGCCCCGCGCTGACCGCAGGTCAAACAGTAGAAACTTCCGCCGCTGCCTCACGTCCACCCTAATCAGCGGTCATGACAGCGGTAGCCGCCTGGTTACCGCTGCCTCGTTTGGCCGAAACTCGATCTAGCGGAGGGTGCAGATGACCACGACAGTCGGAGATTTCATCGTCGAGCGGCTTTACCAGTGGGGCGTTCGGCGCATCTACGGGTATCCCGGGGACGGCATCAACGGTGTGTTCGGCGCGCTCAACCGCGCGGACGGAAAGATCCGTTTCATCCAGGCCCGACACGAAGAGATGGCTGCCTTCATGGCTGCGGCCGATGCCAAGTTCTCCGGCCAACTGGGCGCCTGCATCGCTACCTCGGGGCCCGGCGCAGCCCACTTGCTCACCGGCCTCTACGATGCACGTATGGACCACATGCCGGCGCTGGCAATAACCGGCCAGCAGGCGCGTACCGCACTCGGCGGGCATTACCAGCAGGAGCTGGACCTGGTCTCGGTGTTCAAGGACGTCGCCGGCGCCTTCGTCCAACAGGCCAGCGCACCAGCGCACCAGCGCAGGTGCGTCATCTGATCGACCGCGCCATCCGCACCGCCGTCGGTGAACGCCGGGTGACGGCGATCATCCTGCCCAACGATCTGCAGGAGGCCGAGTACGCCGAGCCACCGCACAAGCACGGCACCGTGCACAGTGGCATCGGCTACAGCCACCCGCGCGTAGTGCCCTATGAAGCGGATCTGCAGCGCGCTGCCGAAGTGCTCAACAGCGGCAAGAAGGTCGCCATACTGGTAGGCGCCGGGGCGCTGAATGCCAGTGATGAGGTCTTCGAAGTGGCGCAGAAACTCGGCGCCGGGGTGGCCAAGGCGCTTCTGGGCAAGGCCGTGCTGCCTGACGAGTTGCCCTGGGTCACCGGCTCCATCGGCCTGCTCGGTACGGTGCCGAGCTATAAGATGATGGAGGAATGCGACACCCTGCTGATGATCGGTTCCGGCTTCCCCTACTCCGAGTTCCTGCCCGCAGAAGGACAGGCGCGTGGCGTACAGATCGACATCCAGCCCGACATGCTCAGCCTGCGCTATCCAATGGAGGTCAATCTGCAGGGCGATGCCGCCGAGACCCTTCGTGCCCTGCTGCCCCTGCTGGAGGCCAAGCAGGATGACAGCTGGCGCACCACCATCGAAGCGTGGCGCAGCGACTGGGATCAGACCCTGGAAAGCCGCGCCATGGTCTCGGCCAATCCGATCAACCCGCAGCGGGTGGTCTACGAGCTTTCGCCGCGGCTGCCGGAGCGCGCCGTGGTCACTTGCGACTCCGGCTCCTGCGCCAACTGGTATGCCCGCGATATGAAGATACGCCGCGACATGCTCTGCTCGCTGTCCGGCGGCCTGGCCTCGATGGGCGCGGCGGTGCCTTACGCCATCGCCGCCAAGTTCGCCCACCCGGACCGTCCGGTGGTCGGCCTGGTGGGTGACGGCGCCATGCAGATGAATAACCTGGCTGAGCTGATCACCGTGGCCAAGTACTGGCGCGAGTGGCAGAACCCGCAATGGGTGCTCGCAGTGTTCAACAATCAGGACCTCAACCAGGTCACCTGGGAGCAGAGGGTGATGGAAGGCGACCCGAAATTCGAGGCTTCGCAGAATATCCCCGACGTGCCCTACCACACCTTCGCCAACTCCATTGGCCTGCTCGGCCTGTTGATCGAGCGTGAAGAGCATGTCGGCCCGGCCTGGGAGCAGGCTCTCGCTGCAGATCGCCCGGTGCTGCTGGAATTTCGCACCGACCCGGATGTCCCACCATTGCCGCCGCATATCAGCCTGGAGCAGGCCAAGCAGTTCGCCTCCACCCTGCTGCAGGTCGACCCGGACCAGCGCGGCATCCTTGCGCAAACCGCCAAGCAATTGTTCGGTTCGCTGCTGCCGGGTAAGCACAAGAAGTGATCCTGAGGCTGTTTGAATGAAAAAAGACGATTGCCCCGTGGTGGTGATCTGCGGGGCCAGCGCCGGTGTCGGCCGGGCCACCGCGCATGCTTTCGCTGCCGCTGGCTATGCCGTCGGCTTGCTGGCTCGCAGTGACGAAGGGCTGGCAGCGGCGACAGCGGAGCTGCAGGACTATGATATGCCGACCCTGGCGATCAGCGCGGACGTGGCCGATGCCAATGCCGTGGCGCTGGCGGCGCAACGTTTCGAGGCCGCGCTCGGCCCCATCGACGTCTGGGTCAATTCGGCGATGGTCACGGTGTTTGCTGCGATTGAGCAGTTGACGCCGGAGGAGATCAGGCGCGTTACCGAGGTGACCTACCTCGGCGCCGTACATGGCACCCTGGCGGCGCTGCCCCTGATGCGCGCACGTAATCGCGGCGTGATCATCCAGGTCGGTTCGGCACTCGCCTATCGCGCCATCCCTTTGCAGTCGGCCTATTGCGCAGCGAAGTTCGCGCTGCGCGGCTTCACCGACTCGCTACGCTGCGAACTCATTCACCAGCGCAGCGAGGTCAAGGTGTGCATAGTGCAGCTGCCGGCGATCAATACCCCGCAGTTCGACTGGGCGCGCAACAAGCTGGGGCAACGCGTGCAACCCGTGCCGCCCATTCATGACCCCGGCGTCGCAGCGCGCGCCATTCTCAGCGTCGCGAGTGCACCGCCACGGGAACTCTGGGTCGGCCTGCCCACCCTCAAGGCCATCATTGGCAATCAATTCTTTCCGGGCCTGCTCGACCGGCTCCTGGCGCGGCGTGCATGGCAAGGCCAGTTGAGCGAGGGCGAGCCAGAACCAGCAGGCGACAACCTCTTTCACAGCGTCGATGGCCTGCACGAGGTGCAGGGACGCTTTACCCGCAGGCCGCGCGGGCATGCATTGGCGTTGAGTTCAGCGCGGGTGACGGCCCTGCTGGGAACCTGCGCGGTCTTGCTGCTCCTGTTGCTGATCTGATCCACGGATCAGGCTGCTTCGGCGCCGAGCCGGTCCCACATGGCGCGGGTCAGGCGCTGGCGGTTGGCATAGCCGGTCCAAGGGTCCTGGCGCAGCCCGTCCAGGCGTTGCTGCAGATTGGCGACCGTCCACTGCTGGGCGCTGCGCAGGCCGTCCAGTTCGTCCCGGGCGATCGGTACCGAGACCGGCAGGCCGGGCCGCGCGCGCACCGAATAGGCCGATACCGTACTGGCACCGCGGCCGTTGCGCAGATAGTCGATGAAGATTTTCCCCACCCGATTCTTCGGCCCTGACGTTGCGGTGAATCGCTCGGGTAGCTGCCTGGCCATGAACTGCGCCAGGGCCTTGGCGAAGCCCTTGACCGTATCCCAGTCGGCGTGGCGGGCAAGCGGCACGATGATGTGCATGCCTTTGCCACCGCTGGTCTTGAGAAAGGCCTGCAGACCCAGTTCGTCGAGCACGCTCAGGGTCAGCCGGGTCGCCTCCAGCATGCTGCGCCACGGCAGCGCCGGGTCCGGGTCGAGATCGAGCACGAAATGATCGGGCGTTTCGATGCGGTCGCTGGTAGCGCCCCAGCGGTGGAACTCGATGCAGCCCATCTGCGCTGCACCGACCAGGGCCGGCACGCTGTCGATTTCCATCAACCGCGCGTGGCCGGGGTCCAGCTTAGGATCAAGATGCCTGATGTTGGGGATTGCCAGGCGCTCAGCATGCTTCTGGAAGAATTGTTCTCCCTCTACTCCGTCCGGCGCCCGCACCAGCGAGACTGGCCGTTTGCGCAGGTACGGCAGCAACCACTCGGCGATAGACTTTCTCGCCGCGGCGATCCGGAGCTAGGTAATAGGGCTTGTCGATGTGCTGCAGGGGGATCTCGGCGCTGTCGACGAAGGCGAAGATATCGATGGTCTGCGTCGACTTGGGATGCGCTTCGCGAATCTCTTCCTCGCTGAGCACCACGTAGCGACCTTTCTCGTAGGCCACGCCCTTGACGATGTTTTCCTTGCTCACTTCCTTGCCGGTGACCTTATTCACCCGCTTGTAGCCGACCGGGTCCATGCTGCGCTTGTCCAGCCAGTCGAAGTCCACGCCCTGGGTCGAAGTCGCCGTCACCAGGGCAACAGGAATATGAACCAGACCGAAGCTGATGGCGCCTTTCCAGATGGCCCTAGGCATGGCGTTCGTCTCCGTACTGGACGGGACCGGCGCCTATGCCTGGCCCCGTCGAACTCTCAACGGTCATCGGACCTTCCTCTTCTCACCAGTACCGTTACTTGCTGTGCTCCGGCGATGACGGCGGCGGGCTCATGCCGCGCGGGCCGAACAGGCCCCACAGGCCCAATCCCAGCACCGGGAACAGCACGATCAGCAGCGACCAAAGGGCTTTGGTCTCCACCCCCTTGTCGCTGCGAAAGACGCTGACGATGGCCCATAGGTCGAGCAGGATGATAATCACGCCAAGTGCAATGAATAGCAGACTGAGTTCACCGGACATCTCGAGATTCCTCCGCGCAGGTCCATACAGTTGTGGCCGCGCCCAAAGCCTGCGGTTCAGAGATAATTCACTCGAATGACCGGCACCTGCCAGGCATCGAAGGACAGATGCCAGCTGTGAGGTGATGCCATGACCTTTTTCTTCCTGCCCCCACAGCACCGCCCCCGCCTGTCGGAGATGGCGCCATGAGCGATGTTCACATCGGCATTTCCGGCTGGCGCTACGCGCCCTGGCGCGGTGACTTCTACCCCAAGGGCCTGGCCCAGCGGCGCGAACTGGAGTTCGCCTCGCGTGAGGTGAACAGCATCGAGATCAACGGCTCGTTCTACGGCCTGCAGACACCCGAGCGTTACCGCACTTGGGCAGCACAGACGCCCGACGACTTTGTCTTCAGCGTCAAGGCGCCGCGCTTCATCACCCATGTGCGCCGCCTGGCCGAAATCGATGAGCCGCTGGCCAACTTCTTCGCGTCCGGCCTGCTGAGTCTTAAGGAAAAGCTCGGCCCCATCCTCTGGCAGTTTCCGCCCAGCTTCCGCTTCGACGAAGCGCTCTTCGCCGAGTTCGTCGCCAAGCTGCCGGCCGACACCGACCAGGCTCGTAGCCTTGCCCGTCATGCCTCCGCCCGTCTGCACGTGGCCGGCTACCTGGACGCCGCTGCGGATCGCCCATTGCGCCATGCCGTGGAAATCCGCAATGCCAGTTTCTGCGATCCGGCGTTCATCGAGCTGCTGCGCCAACACGGCATCGCCCTGGTGGTGGCAGACACGGCGGGCAAATGGCCTTATGCCGAAGACATCACCGCCGATTTCCTCTACTTGCGTCTGCATGGCGATGCCGAGCTCTATGTCAGCGGGTATTCGACTGAAGCCCTGCAGCATTGGCAGCAACGCATCGAAACCTGGACTGCCGGAGGCCAACCCGACGATGCCCGGTTGATCGACCAGGCACATAAGCCCCGCCGCACGGCGCGCGATCTCTACTGCTACTTCGATAACGATGTGAAAGTGCGGGCTCCCTATGACGCCCGCGATCTACGGGAGCGGTTGCGACGAAGCTGAATTGAGCCCTGACAGATCAACAGAACAGGCTCATTTAATCTGCAGACGCAAATATGCTATATTTCGCTCCACAGAACGCATAGGACTTGTCATGACCGCTACCGCCATCCAGATTCAGGAGTTCTCGAAAAGCCAGTGTGCAGCCGGACTGCGCGCTGCGCTGAACGTTCTCGATAAGTGGAAAGCCTCTCCCGAACAGGCCTGCCGAGTACTGCGTATTTCCCGCAGCACGTACACCCGCGCCAGTCAGCAGGATTCTTCCTGGACAGTGAGTCTGGATTCCGACCAGATGCAGCGCATCAGCCTGGTGTTGAACATCCATGCGGCGCTGCGTGTGGTTTTCGACAACCCCGACAACGTCTACGGCTTTGCCCTGATGGCAAACCACAACGAGTTCTTCAACGGCCGCACACCGCTGGAAGTCATGGCGCAAGGCGACATGATTTCACTGTACGAGACGTTTCGGCGCATCGACACCCTGCGAGGTGCCCAGTGGTAATGCTCAGCGACCTGCCACTATTGAAAGAGCAACCTGTACAAGCCTACCGCCTGGTCAACTCCAAGTTTCCGCCAATCGCCCTGTTCGATGACGTCGCCGATGCAGAGGACTTCGATGCCCTCTACCAGATCCAGGCGCTGACCAATCCTCGGCTGCAGAACGAGATCGGTCGTCTGGAACTGATCCCGCGCGATCAGATTCCCTTCGGCATTGCTGGCTGCTCCTATGCGACCGCCCCCTTCACCCACGTCAACCCGGCTGGCTCGCGCTTCAGCAGCGGCAGCTTCGGCGTGCTGTACCTGGCGGACAAAATGGATACCGCGATTGCCGAGGTGTGCTACCACCAGCAGCGCTACTGGTCGAAAGTGCCGCAACTCAACTACGAGCGCTTCGTCTTCAGAGGGCTGACAGCCAACTTCAACGAAGCGGGGCTGAGAGACGCGACGATCGTACCGCTGTCGGACCCCATCTATGCGCCGGACGACTACGCCCACTCGCATCAACTTGGGGCGCAGGTCAAAGGCGCAGCATGCGCGGGCCTGCGTTATCACTCGGTTCGCTCTCCCGGCAATATCTGCTGGGCACTGATGACGCCGCGCTCCGTGAGCTCGATCATCCAGAGCGCACATTACGAAATGATCTGGAGCGGACAGGTGATCAGCGTCAATCAGATTACGACGCTACTGGCTAAGTAGCCGGAGCAGAACGCCATGAACGAAAAAACCGGCTGAGAGTGCCGGTTTTTTGGGTGTAATGTTCACTAGGGAACATCTGAAATCATGTCAATGGTGCCCGAAGCCGGACTCGAACCGGCACGCCCTTGCGAGCGAGAGATTTTAAGTCTCCTGCGTCTACCGATTTCGCCATTCGGGCGGTAGCGCTGTGCGAAGGGCGGACTATATACAGCCCTCCGCGTCCTCGCAAGGCATGCACAGCACACCTCGGAGAATGAAAAAGGCCTCGTAAATCATTGATCTACGAGGCCTTTTAGATTGGAGGCTGAGGTCGGAATCGAACCGGCGTTCACGGATTTGCAATCCGGTGCATAACCACTCTGCAACTCAGCCATGAAGCAAACGAGCCGCCTTGGCGACTCGTGTAAAACTGGAGCGGGAAACGAGACTCGAACTCGCGACCCCGACCTTGGCAAGGTCGTGCTCTACCAACTGAGCTATTCCCGCTTGTCTTGTCGACGGGCGCCATTCTATAGAATCGAATCGCGCCGTCAACCCTTTGATTCAAAAATACTTATTTCTT
>JAEYXX010000145.1 GCA_023431055.1 Pseudomonadota bacterium | reverse complement strand
CGTAGTGGTAATGAGGCGGGGGGCCGATCTACAGACGAGGTCACGCAAGGTGCCTCTAGGAGCGAACGGCCTCCCCGGAAACTGTTTCTTCGTTGCGGTTGGTAATGCGCTCAACATACAAGGAGCGAATTCATTCGCGATGCGGGTACCGCTGATCGCGGATAAATCCGCTCCTACAAGAACAACGCACACCCTGCAGAAACGGTCTCAACCGCGACACCTTCTACAACCACAGCATCACAAGTTCCGTGCGATCACCATTCGCTGCACATCGCTGGTGCCTTCGTAGATCTGACACACGCGTACATCGCGGTAGATGCGCTCGACCGGAAAGTCCTTGAGGTAGCCGTAGCCGCCCAGGGTCTGGATCGCCGCCGAGCACACCCGTTCGGCCATTTCCGAGGCGAACAGCTTGGCCATCGACGCCTCGGTCAGACAGGGCTGGCCGGCCTCGCGCAGGCTGGCCGCGTGGTGCACCATCTGCCGTGCCACGGCGATCTGCGTGGCCATGTCGGCCAGGCGGAAGGCCACTGCCTGGTGCTCGATGATCGGTTTGCCGAACGTCACCCGCTCCTGAGCGTAATCACGCGCTGCCTCGAACGCGGCGCGGGCCATGCCCACCGACTGCGCGGCGATGCCGATGCGCCCGCCTTCGAGATTGGCCAAGGCGATGCGGTAGCCCTCGCCCTCCTCACCCAGGCGCAGGCTGGCCGGGATGCGCACCGCGTCGAACTGGATCTGGCAGGTGTCGGAGGCGTGCTGGCCGAGCTTGTCCTCGACCCGCACCACTGAGACCCCCCGCGTATCCGTCGGCACGATAAAGGCGCTGATGCCCTTCTTGCCGGCTTGTGGATCGGTGACGGCGAAAACGATGACCATGCCGGCGTGGCTGCCGGAGGTGATGAACTGCTTGGCACCATCGAGCACATAGTGGTCGCCGTCGCGCCGGGCGCGGGTGCGCAGGTCGCTGGCATCGGAGCCGGCCTGCGGCTCGGTCAGGGCGAAGGCGCCGAGCATCTCGCCACTGGCCAATGGATGAAGAAAGCGCTGTTTCTGCTCTTCGCTGCCGTATTTGAGGATCGGCATGCAGCCCACCGAGTTGTGCACGCTCATGATGGTGGAACAGGCGCCATCGCCCGCGGCGATTTCCTCAAGGGCCATGGCATAGGCCAGGTTACTGGTCTCGGCACCGCCCCACTGCTGCGGTACCAGCATGCCCATAAAGCCAAGCGCCCCCATCTCGGCGATGGCCTCGGCGGGGAAACGATGCTCGCGATCCCAGTCGGCGGCGAAGGGTTTCAACCGCTCCTGAGCGAACTGGCGAGCCATGTCGCGGATGAGGATTTCTTCTTCAGTGGGCAGCATGGCTGGCTCCGGTAACGGTTTAATCACCGTGGGAGGCGCTTCAGCGGCGACCATCGCGGCTCAAGCCCCTCCCACAGGTCAAGTACATAGATAGTCAGTACAACTCGATGGCCACGGCAGTAGCCTCACCACCGCCGATGCACACGGAGGCCACCCCACGCTTGAGCCCGCGCTGCTGCAGCGCTGCCAACAGGGTCACCAGAATGCGCGCACCGGACGCGCCGATGGGATGCCCCAGGGCGCAGGCGCCACCATGCACGTTGAGCTTGTCGTGAGCGATGCCCAGTTCGCGCATGGCCACCATCGGCACCACGGCGAAGGCCTCGTTGATTTCGAACAGATCGACCGTTTCCAGGGCCCACTCGATGCGCGCCAGCAAACGCTGGATCGCTGCCACCGGCGCGGTAGTGAACAGGTTCGGCGCCTGCGCGTGGCCGGCATGCCAAGCGATGCGCGCCAGCGGTTTCAGTCCGCGTTCCTGTGCCTCGGATAAACGCATCAGCAGCAGCGCGGCGGCACCATCGGAAATGGAACTGGCGTTGGCTGCCGTCACCGTACCGCCCTCACGGAACGCCGGTTTCAGGCCGGGAATCTTGTCCGGACGGGCCTTGGGCGGCTGCTCGTCGGTATCGACCAGGCGCCGCTCTCGCCCCTGCGGCGCCTCCACGGCGACGATCTCACTGGCGAAACTGCCCTGCTCGATAGCCTGCTGGGCGCGGCGCAGCGACTCCAATGCGTAGGCATCCTGCTCCTCGCGGCTGAAGCGATACTGCTGCGCGCAGTCCTCGGCGAAGGTGCCCATCAGTCGGCCACGCTCGTAGGCGTCCTCCAGGCCGTCGAGGAACATGTGGTCGAGCACCTGACCATGGCCCATGCGATAGCCGCTGCGGGCACGCGCCAGCAGGTACGGCGCATTGGACATGCTCTCCATACCGCCGGCCACCAGCACATCGGCACTGCCGGCCAGCAACTGGTCATGGCCGAGCATCAGCGCCTGCATGCCCGAGCCGCACATCTTGTTCAGCGTGGTGCACTGCGCTGCCTGGCTCAGGCCCGCGCCCAGCGCAGCCTGACGCGCAGGCGCCTGGCCCTGACCAGCCTGCAACACGCAGCCCATCAGCACCGTATCCACCGCCTCGGCGGCGAGGCCGGCGCGTTGCAGCGTGGCGCGAATCGCCGCTGCGCCCAGTTCAGCCGCCGTAAGGCCAGCCAGGTCACCCAGAAAGCCGCCCATGGGTGTGCGTGCGGCACTGACGATGACCACGGGATCGAGTTGTTGATTCATGAGTATCACCTTCAATTGCGTAGCCCGGATGCAATCCGGGAAATCTGCATGAGTGCTTCCCGGATTGCATCCGGGCTGCTGTTACTTCGCCGCCATGCGCAACGCACCATCGAGGCGTATCACCTCACCATTGAGCATCGCGTTCTCGACGATATGCCGCACCAGCGCGGCGTACTCGTCGGGCCGCCCCAGGCGCGGCGGAAACGGCACGTTGGCCGCCAGCGAATCGCGCACCTCCTGCGGCATGCCGGCCATCATCGGCGTCTCGAATACGCCGGGGGCAATGCACATCACGCGGATGCCCGAACGCGCCAGATCACGCGCCGCCGGCAGTGTCAGCGCCGCCACTCCACCCTTGGACGCCGCATAGGCCGCCTGGCCCATCTGCCCGTCGAACGCCGCCACCGAGGCGGTATTGATGATGACCCCGCGCTCACCGCCTGCGTTCGGCGCATTCTGCGCCATGGCCTCGGCGACCAGACGCAGCAGGTTGAAGCTGCCGATCAGATTGACCTCGACGGTACGCCGGAAGCTGTCCAGACCATGGGCGCCGTTACGCCCCAGCACCTTCTCGGCCGGCGCGATACCGGCGCAATTGACCAGCCCATGCAGGGCGCCGAAGGCATCCAGCGTCTGCGCCATGGCAGCCTGGCCGTCCTCTTCGCGCGTGATATCGGCACGTACGAAACGCGCGTTGTCGCCCAACTGGTCGACGGCCTGCTGGCCAGCTTCGGCGTTGATATCCAGCAGCACCACCTGGCCGCCCCGCCCAACCAGTTCACGGGCCGTGGCCAGCCCAAGACCGGAGGCGCCGCCACTGATCAGGAATGTCGATTCGTCGATACGCATGCTCAGCCTCTGTGATTGTTGTGGGGTGAGATTGACAGGCAGATTTGCACAGGTTTACGTTAACGTAAAGGTAAACGAGCAATGACCATGCCCACCACCTACAGCATCTCCGACCTGGCCCGTGAACTGGACGTGACCCCACGCGCCATCCGCTTCTACGAGGAACAAGGCATGCTCGCCCCCGAGCGCCGTGGCCAGGAGCGCATCTATCAGCCCAAGGATCTGGTGACCCTGAAGCTCATCCTGCGCGGCAAGCGCATCGGCTTCTCCCTGGCCGAATGCAAGGAGCTGATCGACCTCTACGACCCCAGCAGCGGCAACCACAAGCAGCTCAATACCTTCCTTGCCAAGATCGCCGAACGCCGCCAACAACTTGAACAGCAGTTGCTGGACATCCAGCAGATGCAACTGGAACTGGATACCGCCGAGGAACGCTGCCTCGCGGCCCTCGCCGAAACGACCGCCTAATCGCCCCACTACAAGAACAATCGCAGGTGACCCCATGAGCTACCCCACCCTCAACTTCGGCCTCGGCGAAACCCTCGACATGCTGCGCGACTCGGTGCACCAGTTCGCCCAGGCCGAGCTGGCACCACGCGCCGCGCAGATCGATCGAGACAACGAATTCCCCATGGACATGTGGCGCAAGTTCGGCGACATGGGCCTGCTCGGCATGACGGTCAAGGAAGAGTACGGCGGCACCGACATGGGCTACCTGGCGCATGTGCTGGCCATGGAAGAGATCAGCCGCGCCTCGGCGTCGGTGGGCCTGTCCTACGGTGCGCATTCCAACCTCTGCGTCAACCAGATCCACAAGAACGGCAGCGAGGCGCAGAAGCAGAAATACCTGCCCAAGCTGTGCTCCGGCGAGCATATTGGCGCCCTGGCAATGAGCGAACCCAATGCCGGCTCCGACGTGGTGTCGATGAAGCTGCGCGCGGAGAAGCGCGGCGACCGCTACGTGCTCAACGGTAACAAGATGTGGATCACCAACGGCCCGGACGCCCACACCTACGTGATCTACGCCAAGACCGACATCAATGCCGGCTCGCGTGGCATGACCGCCTTTATCGTCGAGCGTGACTTCAAGGGTTTCTCCCGCCACCAGAAGCTGGACAAGCTGGGCATGCGCGGCTCCAACACCTGCGAGCTGGTGTTCGAGGATTGTGAGGTGCCGGAAGAGAACATTCTCGGCGTCGAGGGCGGTGGCGTACGCGTTCTGATGAGCGGCCTGGACTACGAGCGCACCGTGCTTTCCGGCGGCCCCACCGGGATCATGAGCGCCTGCATGGACGTGGTGCTGCCCTACGTGCACGAGCGCCAGCAGTTCAAGCAGTCCATCGGCGAATTCCAGCTGGTGCAGGGCAAGCTGGCCGACATGTACGCCGGCATGAACGCCTCCAAGTCCTACCTGTACAACGTGGCCAAGGCCTGCGA
>JAEYXX010000144.1 GCA_023431055.1 Pseudomonadota bacterium | reverse complement strand
CTGCGGTGAGGGTGCGGTAGGTGTCTTCGGAGAAGTCTTCGTGGCCGGGGGTGTCGAGCAGGTTGACGATGTGCTCGCGGTAGGGGAACTGCATCACCGAGGTGGTGATGGAGATGCCGCGCTGCTTCTCCATCTCCATCCAGTCGGAGGTGGCATGGCGGTCGGATTTACGCGACTTCACGGTACCGGCCACTTCGATGGCCTTGCCCATCAGCAGCAGCTTTTCGGTGATGGTGGTCTTACCGGCGTCCGGGTGGGAAATGATGGCGAAGGTACGGCGCTTGGCGACTTCGGCGGCCTGGGTGGTCATGAATATGTGCCTGGATTGAATCGTTGAAGGCACCTTGGTGCCTGGAAAACTGCCGATTATACCGATAACTGCATGCTCTGGCCGAGGGGCACTGGTCGGCTTCGGGGCTGTTGTGGGGCAGGCTCGGGGCTGGTCGGCAGGTAACGCGACGATGCGTAAATATCGCGTAAATGAATGGTTATGAAAATTATTCCCATATAGAGTAGCCGCCCGTCGCAGTGGGTCAGGGTAAGGGTGGCTCCGTCGTGTTCAAGAAAATCATCTTCCAGTTGCACTGGTTCTTCGGCATCAGCGCCGGTCTGGTGCTGGCCATCATGGGCATTACCGGTGCCCTTTACAGTTTCGAGGGTGAGATCACCCGGGCGATCAATGCCGAGCGCTGGCAGATCCAGCCAAGCCAGCAGGGCCATCTGCCTCCGGGCGAACTGGCTGCGCGGATCGAGGCGGCCACCGCTGATCGTGTCACCGGATTGTGGGTCGATGGTCGTCATGACGGGCCGGGCATGGCTTTTCTTGCTCCACTACCGGGTGAGCGGCGCGGCCCGCGCATCGTCTTCGACCCCTACACCGGCGAAGTGCTGGCCAAGCCGATCGGCCAGGACTTCTTCCAACTGATGTTGATGTTGCACCGCTTCCTGTCCATGGGCGAGGTGGGCAAGCAGATCACCGCTGCCAGCACCCTGGCGCTGATTTTCTTCTGCCTGTCCGGCCTCTATCTGCGTTGGCCGCGCAGGGCGCTGAACTGGCGCGCCTGGCTGACCCTGGACTGGAAGAAGAAAGGCCGCAGCTTCAACTGGGACCTGCATGCAGTCGCGGGCACCTGGGCGCTGCTGTTCTATCTGTGTGCCGGGCTTACCGGCCTGTACTGGTCCTATGACTGGTATCGCGAAGGGCTGACGCGCATGCTCTCCGATACGCCGCCGGAAAAGCGCGCCGAAGGTCGTGGGCGCGGTGGTCGTGAAGCGCCCAGTGGCGCCGCCCCCGAAGTCAACTACGACGCCGTGTGGCAGGGCATCCAGCAGGCCGCCGGGCCCAAGCTGATCGCCTGGAATTTGCGCCTGCCGCCTGTAGCCGGACAGCCGGCGACGGTCTTCTACATGCTCGATGGCGCCGAGCATGTGCGCGCTTTCAACCAGTTCCAGATCGATACGCAAAGCGGCGAGATAAGCCAGCACGAGCGTTACGCCGACAAGAGCTTCAAGGCGCAATTGCTGGCCAGCGTCTATGCCCTGCATGTCGGCGAATACTTTGGCCTGCCCGGGCGCATCCTGATGATGCTGGCCACGGCGGCCATGCCACTGTTCTTCATCACCGGCTGGCTGCTGTACCTGGACCGCCGGCGCAAGAAGCGCGCGGCGCTGGCTGCACGCGGTGCGCTGAAAACGGATGACTCGGGCGAAGGCTGGCTGGTGGGCTTCGCCAGTCAGAGCGGCTACGCCGAGCAGCTGGCCTGGCAGAGCGCCGGGCAACTGCAGGCCGCCGGCATCCCGGTGCGGGTCGAGCCGCTGTCGCGCCTTGATGCCGACAGCCTGCGAAAGACGCGCAAGGCGCTGTTCGTGGTCAGCACCTTCGGTGACGGCGAGGCGCCGGACGCCGCGCAGGGCTTCGAGCGCAAGGTGCTGGGTGGTTCGTTGCCGCTCGAGCAACTGAGCTATGCCGTGCTGGCCCTGGGCGACCGGCAGTACCAGCACTTCTGCGGCTTCGCCCGGCGCATCAATGACTGGCTGGGTTTGCAGGGGGCGCAGCGCCTGTTCGACAGCGTCGAGGTCGATGGCGCCGATCAGGCCGCACTGCAGCGTTGGCAGCAGAAATTGAGCGAGCTGACCGGCGCCGCGCCGATACGCTTCGAAGACGCGCCCTGGCAGAGCTGGACGCTGGCCGAGCGGCGCCTGCTCAACCCCGGCAGCCAGGGCGCACCGGTGTTCTTCATCGGCCTGACGCCGCCTGCGCAGAGCACCTGGCAGGCCGGCGATATTCTGGAAATACGTCCACGCCATGCCCCTGCGCGCGTGTTGGCCTGGCTACAGCACTCCGGTTTCGACGGCTCTGAAGCGGTGATGCTCGAGGGCCAGGCGCTGAGCCTGCGTGAAGCCCTGGCCGAGCGCCAGTTGCCGGAAAGTCTCGCGCACCTGGTCGGCCTGCATGCCCAGGCGCTGGTCGATGCCCTGGCGCCGCTGGGTTCGCGTGAATACTCCATCGCCTCGGTGGCGGCCGATGGTGTCCTGCAACTGATCGTGCGTCAGGCCGTGCAGGCCGACGGCAGCCTCGGCCTCGGTTCCGGCTGGCTGACCGAACACCTGCCCGCCGGCGGGCAATTGCTGGCGCGAGTGCGGCGCAACAGCGGCTTCCACCTGCCGGACGATGATCGCCCGCTGATCCTGATCGGCAACGGCACCGGCCTGGCCGGGCTGCGCTCGCTGCTGCGCGCACGGGCACTGGCCGGGCAGGGGCGCAACTGGCTGCTGTTCGGCGAGCGCAACCGCGCTTGCGACTTCTTCTGTGGCGACGAGCTGCAGGCGGCGCTGGCGGCAGGCGAGCTGCAGCATCTGGACTTGGCGTTCTCCCGGGAACAGGCGGAGAAACGCTACGTGCAGGACTTGCTGCGCGAGCAGCACCAGCGTCTGCATGCCTGGCTGGCCGAGGGCGCGGCGATCTACGTCTGCGGCAGCCTGCAGGGCATGGCCGGCGGCGTCGACAGGGTATTGCGCGAGCTGCTGGGCGATGAAGCGCTACAGGCATTGCTCGAGGAAGGGCGTTATCGCCGTGACGTGTACTGAGTGGACGAGCGGGCGGTGCAAACCGCTCGCTCAAAGGTGCTGCAATGGCACTGAAACACGGCTGCGCCAAACTGGCTGAAAGCCCCGCCTGTTCAGCATTTCAGGGCGTTTTGTGTGATATCCGGAACGAGCTGAAATTAGGCAGAATTTCCGGTTGATCTGCGGGGCGCATGGTCTTAAAGTCCGCGCCCGAACGTCCATGCTGGAAACGATCCATCCGGCTCAAGTACTGACGACGAGAGGTTGCCGGCCGGCGAATGGTCGGTACCGGTGATGCTCGGCGACATGCCTTGGGAAGTAGGCGAACCAAAGTGGG
>JAEYXX010000131.1 GCA_023431055.1 Pseudomonadota bacterium | reverse complement strand
AGGCCAAGGGCGTGCACCTGTGGGACAGCGAGGGCAACAAGATCCTCGATGGCATGGCCGGCCTGTGGTGCGTGGCCGTCGGCTATGGCCGCGAGGAGCTGGTCGAGGCTGCTGCTAAGCAGATGCGCCAGTTGCCGTTCTACAACACCTTCTTCCAGACCGCGCACCCGCCGGTGCTGGAGCTGGCGCATGCCATCTCCCAGCTGGCGCCGGCCGGCATGAACCACGTGTTCTTTACCGGTTCGGGCTCGGAAGGCAACGACACCATGCTGCGCCTGGTGCGCCACTACTGGGCGTGCAAAGGCCAGCCTGCCAAGAAGATCATCATCGGCCGCGAGAATGGCTACCACGGCTCCACCGTGGCCGGCGCCAGCCTCGGTGGCATGAAGTTCATGCATGAGCAGGGCGACCTGCCGATTCCCGGTATCGCCCATATTCCGCAGCCCTACTGGTTCGGTGAGGGTGGCGAGCAGTCGCCCGAGGAGTTCGGCATATGGGCCGCCGACCAGTTGGAGAAGAAGATTCTCGAACTGGGCGAGGAGACCGTGGCCGCCTTTATCGCCGAGCCGATCCAGGGTGCCGGCGGCGTGATCATCCCCCCGGACAGCTACTGGCCGCGGATCAAGGAGATCCTGGCTAAGTACGACATTCTCTTCGTGGCCGACGAAGTGATCTGCGGCTTCGGCCGTACCGGTGAGTGGTTCGGCAGCCAGTACTACGATCTCAAGCCCGACCTGATGACCATCGCCAAGGGCCTGACCAGCGGCTACGTGCCGATGGGCGGGCTGATCGTCAGCGACAAGGTGTTCGAGGTGATCGAAGCGCACGGCGACTTCAACCACGGCTTCACCTATTCCGGTCATCCGGTGGCGGCAGCGGTGGGGTTGGAGAACCTGCGCATTCTCAAGGAAGAAGGTATCGTCGAGCGGGTGAAGGCAGAAACCGCGCCCTACCTGCAAAAGCGCCTGCGTGAGCTGGCCGACCACCCGTTGGTGGGCGAGGTGCGAGGCGTCGGCATGCTCGGGGCCATCGAACTGGTGCAGGACAAGGCCACGCGCAAGCGCTTCTCCGGTGATGTGGGCGTGGGCATGGTCTGTCGTGGGCACTGCTTCAACAACGGGCTGATCATGCGCGCGGTGGGCGATACCATGATCATCGCGCCGCCTTTGGTGATCAGCCAGGCGGAGGTGGATGAGCTTGTGGAGAAGGCGCGCAAGTGTCTGGATCTGACCTGGGAGCAGGTTCGTGGTCTGGCGTAACGCGTAATTCGCGGCTGAAGCCGCTCCTACAGGCGCAGCAGTTTTGGCGTGATTCGCGGCTGGGCGGCATTCCGCTTTAGCCGAGAAGGACTACAAACCCTGCCTTTGTGTAGGAGCGGCTTCAGCCGCGAAGGACGATGATCAAAAGAAAACCCCGCTACCGGCAACGGTGGCGGGGTTTCGTTTTTCAGCCGCTTACTTGAGGCTGTTCTTCAGCGTTTGTGCAGCCTGATCCAGAGCGGTGCGTACGGCCGGCACTTCAGCCACGACATTGAGCAGCCCATAGTCATGAATCATGCCGTTGTAGCGCACTGCGGTCACCGGCACGCCAGCAGCATTCAGACGGCGAGCGTAGGCTTCGCCTTCGTCGCGCAGCACGTCCATCTCGGCGGTCTGCACCAGCGCAGGCGGCAGGCCTTTGAGCTGTTCCAGGCTGGCGCGCAGTGGCGATGCATGGATCTCGTTACGCTGCTTGGGGGCGGTGGTGTAGTTGTCCCAGAACCATTCCATCATGCCGCGGGTCAGGAAGTGGCCTTCGGCGAACTGGTTGTACGACGCATTGTTGAAGTTGGCGTCGGTCACCGGCCACAGCAGCACCTGGGCACGCAGTTTCGGCGTACCGGCTTCCTTGGCCTTGATGGCCACCACGGCCGCCATGTTGCCGCCGACGCTGTTGCCGGCCACGGCCAGACGTGAACCATCGACACCGATCTGGCTGCCGTTGTCGGCCACCCATTTGGTCGCGGCGTAGGCCTGATTGATCGCGGTCGGGTACTTGGCCTCCGGCGACGGCGTGTAGTCGACGTAGATCGCCGCGGCGCCGGAACCTACCACCAGGTCGCGGATCAGGCGCTCGTGGGTCGGATAATCGCCCAGCACCCAGCCACCACCGTGGAAGAACATGAAGCCCGGCAGAATACCGCGCGCACCTTCGGGACGTACCACCTTGAGGGTGAGCGGCTGGCCATTCACCTGGATCACCTTGGTGTCGACCACGATACCTGACACATCCACCTTGATCCCGGCCTGAGCGCCGACCAGCACGGCACGGGCGTCTTTCGGCGAGAGGGTTTCCAGCGGCTGACCGCCGCCGGCGGCCAGGGCATCGAGGAACCCCTGAGTGGTACGTTCAACGCCGGGGCTGCCGGCGGCGAAGCTGCTGTTGATGGCCAGAGCGAGCAAGCCAGCGGTGAGGGTGCGCGAGATATTCATGTTCCTGTTCCTTTTAGTGGGAGGGCGCCGGGAAGCCCGACGCCGGGTCGGTCAGACGATGGTCAGGGTGACGTCGATGTTGCCGCGGGTGGCGTTGGAGTACGGGCAGACGATGTGTGCGCGATCCACCAGGGTTTGCGCGGCGTCGCGATCCAGGCCCGGCAGGCTGATGCGCAGTTCCACTTCGATGCCGAAGCCGGTGGGGATGGCGCCTATGCCCACGGTGCCTTCGATGAAGGTGTCGGCCGGGATGCTCAGCTTGTCGCGAGCGGCGACGAACTTCAGGGCGCCGAGGAAGCAGGCTGAGTAGCCGGCGGCGAACAGTTGTTCCGGGTTGGTGCCGTTACCGCCTGCGCCGCCGAGTTCTTTCGGGGTGGTCAGGGCGATGTCCAGAATGCCGTCGGAAGAAACGGCGCGGCCTTCACGGCCACCAAAGGCTTCAGCGGTGGCGCGGTAGAGAACGTTTTCGATAGTCATGGCGGTAATCCTCGATTAGGTAGTGAGAATGGATTGGTTTGCTAATGTTTTGCGCGCTAACCGTTTCCATGGAGTGAACTCTATTGCGCAAATGTTTTGTGTGCAAGATAAATGGTTGGAGTATTTCGCTATACCGATTTTTGTTTTTTGGAATAAGTAGAGCCTGAGCGGGCTTCAGCGCTATTTGGCTGCAGGAATTGCCGTGCGAGTTGCCGATTTCCGTACTGAGTGCGCTGCAGGGAGATCGGCCGGGGTGGCGCAGCTATAGGAGCGAATGGGCTGCCGTCAGCCCGAAACGCGGAAGGCCGGCATTTGCTGAGGAGAAGGGAGGCGACCAGCGCCTGCCGTCAGAGGGAGTCCTGCAGTTGCGTGCGCAGGGCGATCAGATCATCGCGCAGTTTGCCGAGCTGCTCGGTATCCAGGCCTGAGGCCTTGAGGATACAGGCCGGTATGGCCTTGGCCTGTTCGTGAAGGGCGCGCCCCTTGTCGGTCAGATGGAGTTGCACGACCCGTTCGTCCTGACTGCTGCGCTGGCGCTGCAGCAGGCCTTCGCTTTCCAGGCGTTTGAGCAGAGGCGTCAACGAGCCGGGGTCGGTCAGCATGCGCGCACTGATCTCGCTGACGGTGATGCCCTCGTTTTCCCACAGCACCAGCATGGCCAGGTATTGCGGGTAGGTGAGACCGAGCGCCTGCAAAAGTGGCTTGTAGGTCTTGGTCATCATCAGCGAGGTGGAATAGAGGGCAAAGCAGAGCTGGTTATCCAGCATCAGCTCGGCGCAGGGTTCCACTTGGGAGGTCATGGCATTGGCCTGTGCAGGGTTGTTGACTTGTCGGCAAGTGGTGCGGGGCGACCCGCACCCGAAGGCATTAGCCGCAGGAGACGCGGGTGATCACGCGCTGATCATCGACGTTGAGGTTAAGGCGTTGGCCATTGTATTCCAAGGTCACCACGCTGTCGGGTGTGAGTATACGGGCTGTGCTGGCTCCGGCTTGCTGACGCGCCTGCTCGAGCAGTTCGGGGGTCGCGGTCTTGCCTTTGAAGTGCTCGACAGCGGACGAGGTGCAGCTGTCCGGAGTCGGGCCGCTCGGTGCGGCAGCGGAGGTCGGTTTCTCGGCGGTGCTGCTGCAGCCGGCTGCAAGCAGGGTGGCGCCCAGGATGAGGCAGAGACGAGTTTTGAAATTCAATGCATGAGCTCCTTGGGTTACTGCGCGCCTTCCAGGCGCGCCAAACGTTCTTCGAGGGCGGCGATACGCGCTTCCAGTTCGACCAGACGATCTTCGTTAGGTGCCCCGACCTCGGCACGAGCGGCTGGACGGTTGGCCAGGAGGCTCTCCAGGTCAGCAGGCTCACCCAGCAAATGCATGTAGCGATCTTCGCGCTGGCCGCTCTGGCGTGGCAGCAACATGACCAGACCGCGGCCGATCAGGCGTTCCAGTTGATGCTGGACTTCGGCCACATCGTCGAAGTCGTGCATGCGGTTGCTGCGCGTGAGCAACTCATTAAGGGTCTGCGGGCCGCGCAGCAGCAAAAGGCCGAGTAGCACCGTCTGCGGCTTGACCAGCTCCAGCTGCTTGTCACAGCGCTGTTCCCAGCGGTCGGCGCGGCTACCCATCACCAGGTGCACCAGCTTGCGTCCCTCGAGGCTACGCAGGTAACGGCCGACTTCTCCGGTTTCCAGATTCATCAGCGGTTCGCGGCTGGTCTTCTGGTTACAGGCCAGTTGCACGGCATTGAGCGTCAGTGGGTAGGTTTCCGGCGTGGTCAGCTGCTTTTCGATCAGGCAGCCGAGGATGCGCACCTCGACGGCGTGCAGCGGGGTTTCACCAACCAGCGGGGATGGGGTGTGCGACATGGATCGATCCTGGCAGGAAGAACGCGCCTAGGTTAACGGCATCCGCGCTCAGCTGACAGGCTTCAATGTGTGTTCGAGCATGTCCAGGCTGGCGCCGAGCACCTGCTGGCGCGATTCCTGGCTGGCCATCATGCGCGCCAGCAGCAGGCTGCCCAGGCATTGCGCGAGAATCGTCCAGGCCAGTTGCGCGTCGCCGATGATCTCGGCCCAGGTGTTCTGCAACTGCAGGATCTGCTGCTCGGTACGCAGCCGCACGCGTTCATCGGCACGGGCGATCTCCGCGCCCAGGGCAGGCAGCACGCAACCATTATCCGGTTGCTCGACATGCGCCAGGCTGAGATAGGCCGCCAGGCAGCGTTGCAGCTTGTCGCGCCCGGCGTCACCCGCTTCGCCGCCAAGCCGGCTCAGGCTGTTACGCAGCTCGCGTTCGATCAGTTCAGCGAACAAATCGTCCTTGCTCGGGAAATGGCTGTAGAAGGCTGCGCCGGTCAGACCTATGGTTTTCATCAGCGCGTCCACGCTGGTCACGGCAAAACCTTGCTGCTTGGCAATCGCGCCGCTGCTGGCGAGCAGGCGCTCGCGGGTTTCGGCCTTGTGCTCGGCGGAATAACGCATGGATGACTCCGTTCTATGCTGGGTTGACCTGCCCGAGATAGTAGCATAACGTTCGTTCAGCTAACGATCGTTAGTTAATGGAGAAAGCCATGAACGAGAACAAGAAAGTCGCTTTGATCATCGGCGCGGGTGATGCCACCGGCGGCGCCATTGCCCGGCGTTTTGCCCGCGAGGGTTACGTGGCCTGCGTCACCCGGCGCAGCCTCGATAAACTGCAACCGTTGCTGGAAGAAATCCGTAGCGAGGGCGGCGAAGCGCATGGATTTGCTTCCGATGCGCGACGTGAGGAGCAGGTGGCTGAACTGGTCGAAAGCATCGAGCGTGACATCGGGCCGATCGAGGTAATGGTGTTCAATATCGGCGCCAACGTGCCCTGTAGCATTCTCGAGGAAACCGCGCGCAAGTATTTCAAGATCTGGGAAATGGCCTGCTTCGCCGGCTTTCTTACCAGTCAGGCGGTGGCCAAGCGCATGGTCGCCCGTGGTCGTGGCACCATTTTGTTCACCGGCGCCACTGCGGGTTTGCGCGGCGCTGCCGGGTTCGCCGCTTTCGCTGGCGCCAAGCACGGCATCCGTGCGCTGGCGCAGAGCATGGCGCGTGAGCTGGGGCCTTTGAATATCCATGTCGCCCATGTGGTGGTGGACGGCGCCATCGATACCGCCTTCATCCGCGACAGCTTTCCCGAGCTCTACGCCAAGAAGGATCAGGATGGCATTCTCGATCCCGAGCACATCGCCGACAGCTACTGGTTTCTGCATGCTCAGCCGCGCGATGCCTGGACCTTCGAGCTGGATCTGCGCCCGTGGATGGAGCGCTGGTAACCTGCGCTGAACCCATAATCACAATAACGAGCGAGTGAAGCTGATGAGCAAGACGGTGGAATTCTTCTTCGATCTGGGTAGCCCGGCGTCCTACCTGGCCCATACCCAGTTGCCTGATCTGTGCCGCGAAACCGGAGCAACGCTGGTCTATCGGCCGATGCTGCTCGGCGGCGTGTTCCAGGCCACCGGCAATGCCTCGCCGGCGATGATTCCGGCCAAGGGGCGCTACATGATTCGCGACCTGGCGCGCTTTGCCGAGCGCTATGGCGTACCGATGCGCTTCAACTCGCACTTTCCGATCAATACCCTGACGCTGATGCGCTTGCTGGTGGCGGTGCAGATGCATCAAGCCGAGCGATTCGACGATGCCTTGCAGGCGCTGTTCAAGGCGATCTGGGTGGACGGTTTGAACATGGGCGACCCGGTCCGAGTGGCCGAAGTGCTGACCGCGGCCGGCTTCGACGCCCAGGCGTTGCAGGAGCAGATCGCCGAACCTGCGGTGAAGGACGCGCTCAAGGCGACCACCGAAGAGGCGGTCAAACGCGGCGTGTTCGGCGCACCGACCTGTTTCGTCAATGGCGAAATGTTCTTCGGCCAGGATCGCCTGGAGTTCATTCGCGAAGCGCTGCGCGACTGATGCCTGGCACAATGGCGGGGTTCTTTTCTCGCCATTCGAGCTACCGATGAACCCCGAAGCGCTGAAACTCCTGGTGACCCGCCGCATGCCGTACGGCAAGTACAAGGACCGGCTGATCGCCGACCTGCCGGGCCATTACCTCAACTGGTTCGCCCGCACGGGTTTTCCCAAAGGCGAATTGGGCCAGCTGCTCGCGCTGATGCAGGAGATCGACCACAACGGCCTCAAGCCGCTTCTCGATCCGTTGCGCGACCGTTCGTAGCCCGAGTGAGTCCGGGGCGATTTCCGATCTCTCCCGGATTCCATCCAGGCTACGTCTGGGTTGCCCTCAATGCCAATTGCGGCCGTGATCCAGCTTCTGATCCACCAGCCATTTGCCATGGGCGATGGACGCGTGCTGGGCCTTTTGCAGGTCATCCATGAAGGCGTAGTCCACCGGCAGGGTCTGGCGTTTGCTGGTGTTGCCGTCGGGGTCGGTGATCTGGCATCCGCCGGCCCAGGGCGTGGGCAGGCCGGGATGCTCCATGACACTGGCGCGAATGACGTGATCGCGGTGGGTGCAGGTAAGCGCGCTCATGAGGCCACCTCGTGGATCAAGGCGCCGCCCTCGGCGTCGACGCTACACCGAGGTTCCAGCCGGGAGCCGGTGGCGGCGCCGCGTGGATGAGTGGTGCGTCTGTTCCCCTACCATAGTCCAGATGTCGCGGCCGCGAGCGTTGCCCGACAAACGCACAGGGCCGGCAATGGCCGGCCCTGTGTCTGCTGCTGATGAGCCTCTACTCGGTCGCCTCACTCACCTTGTTCACGCTCCTCGGTTTCGGTGCAAAGCGCGCCGCCAGGCGCATCGAGAAGGTGACCAGGCGCTGATACAGCGCCGGCATGCTGCGTTGCATCCAGTCCAGGGCATGGGCGTCAGCGCCAATCAGGATGCGCCGCTTGTTGGCCAGCACTCCATTTACGATGATCTTGGCCGCCTGTTCTGGCGTGGTACGCAGCAGCTGGTCGTTGAACTGCTGGCGTGCCTGTTCCGCCTCCTGCCCGGTGACCTTGGCCAGGCTGTCGTTCATCCGCGCGGTCTTGGCGATGTTGGTCTTGATGCCACCCGGATGCACGCAGCTGGCGGAAACCCCGCAATCGGCCATGTCCAGTTCCTGGCGTAGCGATTCGGTAAAGCCGTGCACGGCGAACTTGCTGGCGTTGTAGGCGCTCATGCCAGGCTGAGAGAACAGGCCGAACACGCTGGAGACGTTGATCACATGACCCTGGCCGGCCGCCTTGAGGTAGGGCAGGAAGGCCTTGGTGCCGTTGACCACGCCCCAGAAGTTGATGTTCATGATCCATTCGTAGTCGGCATGGTCGTTGCCCTCCACGGTGCCGCCCTGTGCCACGCCGGCATTGTTGAAGATGGCGTTGACCCGGCCGAACTCTCTGACGACCTGCTTCGCCCAGGCCTCGACGGCAGTGCGGTCGGCGACGTCGACGCGTTGTCCGCTCACGGTGACGCCGAGCTTGCGGGCCTGCTCGACGGTTTCCTCAAGACCCTCGACATTGACGTCGGACAGCGCCAGGTGGCAGCCCTGGCGCGCCAAGTGATAGGCGAGGGCGCGGCCGATACCGGAGCCGGCGCCGGTGATGGCGGCTACCTTGTTCTCGAAGGATTTCATGCGCTGACCTCCTGCACGTCGAGGGTGATGGCATTGCTCTGCGCCGGATGGGCGGCGTGCTGCCGGCTGAAGTGGTAGGCATGCGGATCGAAGTTGCGCGTCAGCATGCGAAAGCGCCAGGTGAAGCCGGGCCACACCGTGCAGTTGCGCCCGCTGACCGGGTGCAGATACCAGCTCATGCAGCCGCCGGCATTCCATACGGTGCTGCCGAGGGTGCCCTGGATCTTGCGGTTGAAGGCGTCCTGCGCCTCGCGCTTGGGTTCCAGGCTCTGCAGCCGGCCCTCTTCGAGCAGGTTGAGGGCGCCGAGTACATAGGTGATCTGCGACTCGATCATGTAGACCATGGAGTTATGGCCCAGGCCGGTGTTCGGCCCCATGAGGAAGAACAGGTTGGGGAAGCCTGCGGTCATGGTGCCCTTGTAGGCTTCCGGACCTTCGGGCCAGGTGTCGAGCAGATCGACGCCGCCGCGGCCGAACACCGTGCCGCGCGGCAACGGGGCGCTGGGGGTGAAGCCGGTGCCGAAGATGATGGCATCCACTTCGCGCTCCTGGCCGTCGGCGGTGCGCACGGCATTGGGCAGGATTTCGGCGATACCGTCGGTGATCACCTCGACGTTGGCCTGGGTCAGCGCCGGGTAGTAGTCGTTGGAGATCAGCACCCGCTTGCAGCCCATGGTGTAGTCCGGGGTGACCTTGGCGCGCAGCACCGGGTCCTTGATCTGTTTCTTGATGTACAGCTTGGCGATGCCCTGGGCCATGCGCAGCAGGCGTGGGGCGAACGCGAAGGCGATCACCCGGCTTTCGAGGATGCCGTACAGGGCGCCGCGCCAGAGCTTCTGCACCAGCGGAAAGCGCTTGAAGCGCTGGCGTTCGCCATCGCCAATGGCGCGGTCGGGCTTGGGCATGATCCACGGTGCGGTGCGCTGGTAGAGATCGAGCCGCGCCACCTGCTTCTGAATCTGCGGTACGAACTGGATGGCCGAGGCGCCGGTACCGATCACCGCCACGCGCTTGCCGGTCAGGTCATAGTCGTGATTCCACTGCTGCGAGTGGAACACCTCGCCAGCGAAGGTCTCCAGGCCCTTGAGCTTGGGTATCGAGGGTGTCGACAGGGCGCCCATGCCGGAGACCACGAACTGCGCGCTGTACTGGTTACCGGCGCGATCCTGCAGGTGCCACAGCTCGGCGTGCTCGTCCCAGCGGATCTGTACCACTTCGGTGCCCAGCAGGGTCTTGTCCTGCAACCGGTACTTCTCCCAGCAACCTTCCAGATAGGCCTTGATTTCCGGCTGCCTGGCGAACATCCGCGTCCAGTTCGGGTTGGGCTCGAAGGAGAACGAATACAGATGCGATTGCACGTCGCAGCCGCAACCCGGGTAGTTGTTCACCCGCCAGGTGCCGCCGACGCCGGCTTCCTTTTCGAACAGCAGGAAGTCCTGCTCGCCCTGCTGCTTGAGGCGGATGGCCATGCCGAGGCCGGAGAAGCCACTGCCGAGGATGGCGATCTTGCAATGGCGGGCAGCGGTAGGGGGTGACACGGGCGCATTCATGGCCGGACTCCTGCTTGTCGTTATTGTTGGTGTCTACATCTGTATACGAAGGTAGACATGTGTATACTTTGCGGCAAGCCATCGAATCGACAAACCAACTTTAGGTAGGGGTAAGGATGCACAACGACGATGCGCAGGTACGCGACAGGACCAGCGAAGCGCCTGGCAAGCGCCTGCTGATGGAGGCGGCGTTACGTCTCACCTCGACCAGCCGCAGCCTCAGCAGCCTGGGCCTGCGCGAGCTGGCGCGCGAGGCGGGGCTGAACCCCAATACCTTCTACCGTCACTTTCGCGATGTCGACGACCTCGGCCTGACCGTGATCGGCGAGATCACCCGGCTGCTGCGTCAACCGCTGCGCGATCTGCGCCGCGAGGCCGCGCAGCGCGCGGTCAAGGAGGACGGGCCGCTGCTGCCCAAGCTGCTGGGTATCGACCTCGGGCGCGGGCGGCGGGTGTGTCACGAGACGGTGCAGCTGTTCTTCGACTTCGTCGCCGAGCACCCGGAGGCGTTCATCATCGGAGTGCGCGAGCTGCACGGCGCGTCGCCCGTGTTGCGCGAGGCCCTGCGCCAGGTGATGGACGACTTCGCCGACGACATGGCCGAGGACATCGTCGAGTTCAAACTGCTGCCGGATATCGTCAGCGTGGCGGCGGTGCGCCAGGTTTCGGGGCTGATCAGTCGCAGCCTGTTCGAGCAGTCGCTGGACTACATCGGCCAGCCGCAGCGGCGCGAGGCGATCTGTGCGCTGGCCGAGGAGCAGATCGTCATGCTGTTCACCGGCGCCAGCGTGCTGCAGAGCATGGGACAGCTGCGCCTGGGCTGAAGGGCGATGCTGGTGAAGGGGGCGGAGCTTGTGCAGGTGCGTATTTAACCGCGAAATTTCGCGGCTGAAGCCGCTCCTACGGTCTGAGTTTGGCGCAAGCTACGCAGATGCGCACTCGAACGAAAAAGGGCGGCCTGGGCCGCCCTTGGAATATCAGCTGCTGAAGCCGAGGCGCTCGCGCCAGCGGTTTTCAAGCTTCTCGGTGTCGTGATCCTTGGGATGGAAGCCGGGGCGGTAGTAGTCCAGGTAGGGGCCGATCAGCTTGGTGAAGAAGCCATTACGCGGGCCGAACAGTTTCTTCAGGCCGAAGCCCCAGCTGCGCCAGTTGAACAGCTGACCGTCCTTGCGCAGCAGGTGAACCTGGAACCAGCCGATCACGCCGAGGAACATCACGGTGGTCAGCAGCATCACCAGCGTACGGGTGAAGTAGCCACCATAAACCTTCTGGTACACGTCATAGCACACCGCCTTGTGCTCGTTCTCCTCGATGGCGTGCCACATCCACAGCTGGTACAGCTTCGGATCGTTCATCTGCGTGGTGAGGTCTTCGCGCTTGAGCAGTTGCTCGGCCATGGTCGCAGTGAAGTGCTCCAGCGCGCAGGTAGCCGCAAGGCGCTGTTTCTTGGTGCTGAAGCGGGTCGTCCATTCGAGCAGCACCTTGATGCGCAGTTCCAGGCGCTCCAGATCGATATTGTGTTCGTTGGCGTAGTCGTTATAGGCCGCATGCTCCTTGGAGTGCATGGCCTCCTGGCCGATGAAGGCACTGATGTCCTTCTTCAGTTGCGGCTCGCTGACCTGGTCGCGCACCGCCCGCACGCTGTCGACGAAGAATTTTTCGCCATAGGGGAACAGTGACGACAGGTTGTTCATGAAGTGGCTCATGAAGGGGGCGTCGAAGAACCAGTATTTCGGCGTTTCGGCGAAGCTGAAGTCCATGCGACGAACCGGGAAGCTGGATTTCGGCTGGGGCAGGGTGGCGCTTGCATTCATCGTTCGAGTCCTCTTCTGGGCGTTGGTACTCCCGATTGACGTGCGGCTCTGGCTGGCGGCACTCGGGGTCGCAGATGGCTAATCTCGACAGACCAACGGTGTCATTGAACGATGTAACTATCGGGCGTGCGGGCGCTGAGCGCCGCCAACTTAAGGCGGGTGACGAGGTTTGAGGCGGGGATGGAGCTGCGACGGAGTAACAGGGTTACTCCGCTGTAGTAACGTTTATCTCAGGAGTTTCGCCGCAATTCGGCGATTTCCGCGCGCAGTGCCTTGAGTTCGTCGAGTATGGCCTGATCGCGCCGGTTCTGTTCCTGCTCTTCGGCGCTGGGTTCCTGAGCATCCTGCATGGCGTTGACGATCACTGCGATGAACAGGTTGAGCATCATGAAGGTGGCAATCAGCAAGTACGGGATGAAGAACAGCCAGGCCAGCGGATACACCTGCATGATCGGCCTCACGGTGCCACTCGACCAACTGTCCAGGGTCATCATCTGGAATAGCGAATAGAGGCTGGTGGTCAGGCTGCCGAACCACTCGGGAAAGCGTTCGCCGAACAGTTGCGTGGCCATGACCGCGGAGACGTAGAGGATCAGCCCCATCAACATGATAATGCTGCCCATGCCTGGCAGTGACGAGAGCAGCGCTTGGACCACCTTGCGCATGCTCGGGTTGATCGACACCAGGCGTAGCACGCGCAACACCCGCAGGGCACGCAGTACGGCGAAGGGGCCGCTGGCCGGCACCAGAGCGATGCCGACGACGATGCAGTCGAACACCGCCCATGGATCACGCAGTAGCACGACACCGCGGGCGGCGAAGCGCAGTGCCAGCTCGACGACGAAACAGGCGAGGATCGCGGCGTCCAGTGGCAGCAGCAGCCAGCCCCACTGGTCTACGGTTTCCTTGGAGGTCAGCAGGCCGAGAATGGCCGCGTTGATCAGAATCAGCACGGTGACCAGGCGCTGTACGGCCTTGCCGTCCATGAGCTGGGCTAGGTGCTGGCGCCAGTCGGCATGGAATTGGTTCTGGTCGAGTTCAGGCATAGCGGTTTTCAGTGGAGGTCTATGCGATAGCCCGGACGACTGCCGGGCTGGAGGCACTCAGCGGTCGTCTAGCGCGAAGGCAGTCAGGGTGAAAACCGGGATATTGGCATCCTGCAGTTTCTGCGAGCCGCCCAGCTCAGGCAGGTCGATGATCGCAGCGGCCTCGAAGACCGTAGCACGCATGCGTCGAACCAGGTTGGCAGCAGCGATCAGGGTGCCTCCGGTAGCGATCAGATCATCGAAGATCAATACCGAGTCGCCCTCGCACAGGCTGTCGCTGTGCACTTCGAGGAAGGCTTCGCCGTACTCGGTCTGGTAGCCCTCGCTGAGCACGTCCGCCGGCAGTTTGCCCTGTTTGCGAAACAGCACCAGCGGCTTGTTCAGTTCGTAGGCGATGATCGAGCCGATCAGAAATCCGCGCGCATCCATGGCACCTATATGGCTGAACTCAGCCTCGACGTAGCGCTGGATGAAACTGTCGGCGACCATGCGCAGGGCGCGTGGCGACTGGAATAGCGGGGTGATGTCGCGAAAGATGACGCCCGGCTTGGGAAAATCCGGTACCGGGCGGATCAGGGTCTTGATGCTGAATTCGTCAAAGATCATCGTCGGGTCCTAATGCATGAGCCCGCGAAAATCGTGCGAACTCAAACGTCGAGATTGCCGCCGGCCAATGCGCACAGCTCGATCGGATCGAGAATGTGCACTTCCTTGCCTTCGGCTTCGAGCAGCTTGTTCTGTTGGAAGCGGGTAAATACGCGAGACACAGTCTCTACCGCAAGGCCCAAATAGTTACCAATTTCGTTGCGCGACATGGCCAGGCGGAACTGATTGGCGGAGAAACCGCGGGCGCGAAAGCGTGCGGACAGGTTGACCAGGAAGGTGGCGATGCGCTCGTCGGCGGTCTTCTTCGACAGCAACAGCATCATCTGCTGATCATCGCGGATCTCGCGGCTCATGATGCGCATCAGCTGGCGGCGCAGCTGTGGCAGTTGCAGGGCCAGGTCGTCGAGGCGTTCGAAGGGAATTTCGCAGACCGAGGTGGTTTCCAGTGCCTGCGCCGAAACCGGGTAGCGTTCGCCGTCTACGCCGGACAAGCCGACCAGCTCACTGGGCAGGTGGAAGCCGGTGATCTGCTCCTCGCCGCCGTCACTCAGGCTGAAGGTCTTCAGCGCACCGGAGCGCACGGCAAATACCGAGCCGAAGGCATCGCCCTGACGGAACAGGAACTCGCCTTTCTTCAGCGGACGGCCGCGCTTGACGATTTCGTCCAGAGCGTCCATGTCTTCCATGTTCAGGGAGAGGGGTAGGCACAAGGCAGCCAGGCTGCAATCCTTGCAATGGGCTTGATGCTGCGTACGCAGCTTGATGCTCTCGGACATCGTCGGGCTTCCCGGATTTACACGCAATGGGCCTAGGGTACCGCAGGGTTCGCATGGCGGCCAGCCATATGCAGGTCTAACCGAATGCTCAAGATCAGCACTCGTGCGCCGATACAGAGTGTAGAACCATAGTCCAAGGCAGGGAGCAGCGCGATGCGTATTCAATCCAGTGGCCCGCTGAGCAATCTCGCTCAGGGTGTTCAGCGACAATTGACCGCAGAGCAGCGCAGCCCGGAGCAAGTGCGCGAAGGCCTGCGGGTGAGCCTTTCAGAGCTGGGCAAGAGCATGTCGGCCAAACCCGACAAGAACGAGGATATCGACAAAAGCGAGTTGCCGCAGGCGATCAAGGATCTGCTCAAGATGATTCGCGAGTTGCGCGCGCAGATCGCCGAGAAACAGGCTCAGATCGACGCGATCATGAGTGATCAGAGTCTGGATGCGGAGGCCAAGCGCCAGCAGGTCGAGGGGCTGCAGACCGAGCTCGCTTCACTGAATAGTGCGCTGACGGCTGCCAACGCCAACCTGGTCAAGCTGATGCGTGAGAATGGCCTTTCCAGCGAGCAGATGCAGGCTGCCACCACGCTGGCGATGAGTTGAGGCGGTGCCCCGTGACGGCGTACAACCGTCACGGGGGCGGGCCTGCTCAGATAACCCGCGAGAAGCGCTGGCGTACCTGGTCGTTGAGATAGCGGTCGAACAGCATGCACAGCGAGCGCACCAGCAGACGCCCGGCCGGGCGGACCTCGATCTTGCTTGCACTCAGCTCGATCAGGCCATCGCGGTGGAGCTGCTCCAGCTCCGGCCAGAGCGCCGCGAAGTACTCATGGAATACCACGCCATAGGCCTGTTCGATGCCGGCGAAGTGCAGTTCGAAATGGCAGATCAACTGCTGGATCACGGCGCGGCGCAGGCGATCGTCGGCATTGCAGTGCAGGCCGCGGCGGGTCGCCAGCTGGCCGTTGCCCAGCGTCTGCTGGTAGGTGGCGATATCGCTGTCGTTTTGGCTGTAGAGATCGCCGATCTGGCTGATGGCGGAGACGCCCAGGCCGATCAGATCGCAATGACCGTGGGTGGTGTAGCCCTGGAAGTTGCGCTGCAGGGTACCTTCTTCCTGGGCGATGGCCAGTTCGTCGTCGGGCAGGGCGAAGTGGTCCATGCCGATGTAGCGGTAGCCGGCGCGGGTCAGCTGTTCGATGCTGGCTTGCAGCATGACCAGCTTGTCGCCAGGGCTGGGCAGGTCATCGTTGTTGATGCGCCGCTGCGGCATGAAACGCTCGGGCAGGTGCGCGTAGTTGAATAGCGACAGGCGGTCCGGTTGCAGGGCGATCACCTCGGCCACGGTACGCGCGAAGCGTTCCGGCGTCTGCTTGGGCAGTCCGTAGATCAGGTCGATGTTCACCGAGCGGAACTGCAGGGTACGCGCTGCCTCGACGATGGCGCGGGTTTCCTCCAGTGTCTGCAGGCGATTGACTGCGCGTTGCACCTCGGGATCGAGGTCCTGCACGCCGAGGCTGACGCGGTTGAAGCCCAGCTCACGCAGCAGACCCATGGTCGACCAGTCGGCCTCGCGTGGATCGATTTCGATGCTGTAGTCGCCGGAGTCGTCATCCAGCAGGTTGAAGTGCTGGCGCAGGTGCTGCATCAGGCGGCGCAGTTCGTCGTGGCTGAGGAAGGTCGGCGTGCCACCGCCGAAATGCAGTTGCTCGATCGCCTGCGTCTTGTCGATGTAGCGACTGACGATCTCGATTTCCCGCTCGAGTTTTTCCAGATAGGGCAGGGCGCGGCCGCGGTCCTTGGTGATGACCTTGTTGCAGGCGCAGTAGTAGCAGATGTGCGCGCAGAAGGGGATGTGCACGTACAGCGACAATGGCCGTCCGGCTTTGCGGCTGTCGCGCAGCGCATGCAGCAGGTCGAATGGGCCGATATCGTCGTGAAACTGCACGGCGGTCGGGTACGAGGTGTAGCGCGGGCCGGCGAGATCGTAGCGGCGGATCAGGTCGGCATCCCACTGGATGGCGTCTTGCATGGGAAATAATCCTGGACAGGCTGTGCGGCCAGTCTAGGGATGCGCGCAAAGGGTGGCCTTGACCTGAATCAACGGGGCTACAAGAGGGGCGGCCACAGGCCGCAGGTTGCAGGCGAGAGCGAAAAAAGCTTCACCGGAGCGATAGTGACGTAGCCCGGATGCAATCCGGGGCTTGTGGCAGGTTTCCCCCGGATTGCATCCGGGCTACGCTAGCCTGAAGCCTGAAGCCTGAAGCCTGAAGCCTGAAGCCTGAAGCCTGAAGCCTGAAGCCTGAAGCCGCTCTAATGCCCCATCAGCCAGTGCTGGTGCGGGCCTGGCAGGGTCCAGATGCCGAACAGGATGACCAGCAGGCCACCCGCCATGCGCACGCCGCGTTTGCGCAGCAGCGCGGTGATGCGCTCTGCTGCCAGACCGGTGGCCAGCAATACCGGCCAGGTACCCAGACCGAAGGCCAGCATCAGCAGGGCGCTGTCGACAACATTACCCTGGCTGGATGCCCACAGCAGCGTGCTGTAGACCAGCCCGCACGGCAGCCAGCCCCAGAGACCGCCGAGCACCACTGCCTTCGGGATGCTCGTGACTGGCATAAAGCGCCGCGTCAGCGGTTGAATGTGGCGCCACAGGCCGCGACCGAGCGCCTCGATACGCGTCAGGCCAGTCCACCAGCCGGCCAGGTACAGGCCCATGGCGACCAGCAGCAGCGCCGCCAGTGTGCGCATGACTACCTCGGCCTTGCTGCCGGCAATGGCCCAGCCAGCCAAGCCGAGAAGCAGGCCTGCCAGGCTGTAACTGAGAATGCGCCCGAGGTTGTAGGCCAGCAGCAGTTGCAGGCGCCTGCTGCGTTGTTCCGGCGGAATTGCCAGAGTCAGCGCGCCCATCAGGCCGCCGCACATCCCCAGGCAATGACCACCGCCTAGCACCCCGAGAATCAGCGCCGACACCAGCAGCGGCGCCAGTTCAAGCATCGGGTTTGTCCTGCTTGTTAGGTTCCTCGGCCTGCTCGATGCCGGCCTTGTGCAGCGGGTCTTCGTCGTCGAACAGAATGCTGTGGGCCGGACCGTCGAGGTCGTCGTACTGACCGCTGTCCACCGCCCAGAAGAACAGCCAGATGGCGAAGCCGACCAGGGCGATGGCAACGGGAATCAGGATGTAGAGGGCGGACATGCGGTCTCCGTGGTGGCGTCTGGGTAGGAGCGAGCTCTGCTCGCGAAGAAGCGGTTCGCGAGCAGAGCTCGCTCCTAGGTGTTCGGGGTGCGGCTCAGGCGCAGCGCATTGAGCACCACCAGCAGCGAGCTGAGCGACATGCCCACGGCGGCCCAGATCGGCGTGATCCAGCCCAGGGCGGCGAAGGGCAACACCAGGCCATTGTACAGGGTCGCCCAGGCCAGGTTCTCGATGATGATGCGCCGCGTGCGCTTGGCCAGTTTCAGGCCGTCGACCAGGCTGCCCAGGCGGTTGGACAGTAGCACCGCGTCAGCGCTGGTCTTCGCCAGGTCGGAAGCCGAACCCATGGCCACGCTGATATCGGCGGCAGCCAATACCGGTACGTCGTTGACGCCATCGCCGAGCATCAGCACGCGCCGCCCTTCACTGTGTAGCTGCTTGAGCACTGCCAGTTTGGCATCCGGGGTCAGGCCGCCACGGGCGTCGTCGATACCAAGTTGGCGGGCGACTTCGCCTACCATCGGTGAACTGTCGCCGGACAGCAGGTGAATGTTCCAGCCGCGGGCACGTGCTGCGGCGATCAGTTCCGGCGCGTCTTCACGCAGGCGGTCGTCGAGGACGAACCAGGCCAGCGGCCCCTGTTCATCGCCCAGCAGCAGCCACTGGCCGTGCTCGCTGGCAATCGGCGGTACGGCCTCGCCGCTCAGGGCGCAGACGAAGCTGGCTTCGCCGATGCGTAGCAGGTGACCGTCGACGCTGCCCTGCAGGCCCTGGCCCGGATGGCTGTCGACGGATTGCGCAGCACGCGGCGCCTGACTGAACGCACGGGCGATGGGGTGCTCCGAGCGGTTCTCCAGCGCAGCGGCCAGCGCCAGGCAGGCACCCTCGTCAAGGTCGCGCAGCGGATGGATGGCCTTGAGGGTCAGGCGGCCTTCGGTGAGCGTGCCGGTCTTGTCCAGCACCAGGGTATCGATCTGGTTGAGACCCTCGATGACATGACCGCGAGTGAGCAGCATGCCCAGTTTGTGCAGGCTGCCAGTGGCGGTGGTCAGCGCTGTCGGTGTGGCGAGGGCTAGGGCGCAGGGGCAGGTGGCCACCAGCAGGGCGAGTACCACCCAGAAGGCGCGACTGGAGTCGATTTCCCACCAGGCGAAGCCGACCACGGCGGCAGCGATCAGAATGAACAGCAGGAACCATTGCGAGACCCGATCGGCGATCTCCGCCAGGCGCGGCTTTTCGCTCTGCGCCCGTTCCAGCAGGCGCACGATGGCCGACAGGCGAGTGGCATCGCCTAGCGCCTGCACCTCGACGGTCAGCGGGCCTTCGACATTCAGCGTGCCGGCGGTGACGCCGTCGCCGATGCCGCGCGCCTGCGGCAGGTATTCGCCGGTGAGCAGCGATTCGTCGACGCTGGACTGGCCGGCGAGGATGCGGCCGTCGGCCGGAATCAGCGAGCCGGGCTGCACCAGCACCCGCTCGCCGACACGCAGTTCGCTGAGCAGGATGCGCTGGCTCTGGCCGTCGGCCTCCAGGCGCAGGCAGGAGGCCGGCAGCAACTGCACCAGTTGTGCGGTCGCTGCAGCTGTGCGCTCGCGTGCTCGCCGCTCCAGGTAGCGGCCGGCGAGCAGGAACAGGGCGAACATGCCCACGGCGTCGAAATACAGTTCGCCCTGGCCAGTGATGGTCGACCAGATGCCGGCAACGTAGGCGCCGCCGATGGCCAGCGAGACCGAGACGTCCATGGTCAGGTGGCGCGTGCGCAGGTCGCGCAGGGCACCGCGGAAGAACTGACCGCAGCAGTAGAAGACGATGGGCGTGGTAAGGAACAGGCTGGTCCAGCGCAGGATCTTGTCCAGCTCCGGTGACAGGTCGATATTGAATTCCGGCCACGTGGCCATGGTCGCCATCATCACCTGCATCCACAGCAGGCCGGCGACGCCCAGCTCGCGCATGCGCCGGCGGTTTTCCGCGGCCAGGCGTTCGGCGGCCTCGTCGGCGCGCCAGGGGTGTGCGGCATAACCGATGCGGCGCAGTTCGGCGAGCAGCTTGCTCAGCGCGATCTGGTTGTCCTGCCAGCGCACCTGCAAACGGTGATTGGACAGATTCAGGTGTGCTTCGGCGACACCCGGCACGCCACGTAGGTGCTTCTCGATCAGCCAGCCACAGGCGGCGCAACTGATGCCTTCGATCAGCAGCTGCGTTTCGCTCAGTTCGCCCTGGTGCTGGACGAAGGGTTGCTGCACGTCGCTGCGGTCATACAGCGCCAGCTCGTCCGGCAGGGCTGCGGGCAGTGCCTGCGGGTTGGCAGAGTTTTCGCTGCGATGGCTGTAGTAATGCTCGAGCCCCCCGTCGACGATGGCTTCGGCCACGGCCTGACAGCCAGGGCAGCACATTTCGCGGCTCTGGCCGAGTACCTCGGCGCGGAAATGGCTGCCGGCAGGCACCGGCAGGCCACAGTGGTAGCAAGGAGTGGGGGCGGGCATCGGCTAGGTCAGTAGGAGGGGTTGTCACCGATCAGGATGGTCTGGCCATCGGTGATGTTCTCTTCCTCGAACAGGCGCCAGTTCTGGCTACCTTCCTGACCAAGCAGTTCGACGAAGCGGCGACCGCTGACCTGGTCGACCATCTGCCCACGGTACTGGCCGTCAGCGGTTGGCTGCAGAATCACGCGGCGGTCGCGTTCCGGCTGGGTCGGCGAGATCAGGTTGAGGACGATCTGCTGCGGATTGCTGCTGCCCTGCAGCGAGAGGGTGGCGACACCGGTGGTGTTGTCCAGCACCAGCTCGCCGTGCAGTTGCAGGCGTTCGGCCAGCTTCTCGCGCTCCAGAGACTGGTTGATGCCCTTGCCGACGTCGTAGTAATCGTCGGAGATCAGCCCGGGCGGGTTCTTGGTGGCGATGGTGAGCAGGGTCAGACCCTGCACCACCGAGTAGCCCAGCAGGAACAGGATGAACCAGGGCCAGAACTGCTTGTACCAGGGTTTGGCTGGCGATGGGTTTTGCTCGGACATGCTCTTTCCGTTGTCAGCGGACGCTGGGGCCGATAAAGCGGCTGTCGGCGTCGTTCTTGATACTGGGGTCGTCCGCCGATTGTACGTGGAAGACGATGTTGTTGGCGCTAGACGGCAACTTCTCCGGTGCGATGGAGAGCTCGACCGGGAAGGAATAGACCTCGCCAGCCAGGGCTCGCACTTCTCGCTTGCCTTCGTAGGTCAAGCCGTCGAGACCGTCGGCGCTGATCACGTAGGTCATGTCGCGCTGGGCCTTGTTCATGATCTTCAGGGTGTAGACGTTCTCGATGTAGCCGCGCTCGTTCTCGCGGAACAGCACGCGGTCCTTGAGCACGTCCAGCTCCACCAGCGGACGAGTGGCCACGGCCCAGGCGAACAGGCCGATCATCGCGACCAGTGCGACAGCGTACCCGATCAGGCGCGGGCGCAGCAGGTGCGTCTTGCGCCCGGACAGGTTGTGTTCAGTGGTGTAGCTGATCAGCCCCTTGGGATAGTTCATCTTGTCCATGATGTCGTCGCAGGCGTCGATGCACGCGGCGCAGCCGATGCATTCGATCTGCAGGCCGTCGCGGATATCGATGCCGGTGGGGCAGACCTGTACGCACATCTTGCAGTCGATGCAGTCACCCAGGCCCTGTGCCTTGTAGTCGGCGTCCTTCTTGCGCGGGCCGCGCTTCTCGCCGCGGCGCGGGTCGTAGGAGACGATCAGGGTGTCCTGGTCGAACATCACGCTCTGGAAACGCGCATAGGGGCACATGTAGATGCACACCTGCTCGCGCAGGTAGCCGGCGTTGCCGTAGGTGGCGAGGGTGAAGAAGCCGATCCAGAAATAGGCCCAGCCGCTGGCCTGGCCGGTGAAGATCTCGATCACCAGGTCGCGAATAGGCGTGAAGTAGCCGACAAAGGTGATCGCCGTGAGCAGCGACACGCCGACCCAGATGCCGTGCTTGGCCAGCTTGCGCCCGAACTTCCTGCCGCTCATGGGCTGTTTGTCGAGCTTCATGCGCTGGTTGCGGTCACCTTCGGTGACTTTCTCCGCCCACATGAATACCCAGGTGAAGACGCTTTGCGGGCAGGTATAGCCGCACCAGACGCGGCCGGCGAACACGGTGATGAAGAACAGGCCGAAGGCACAGATGATCAACAGCCAGGACAGCAGCATGAAGTCCTGCGGCCAGTAGGTGGCGCCGAAGATGTGGAACTTGCGTTCCGGCAGGTTCCACCAGACGGCCTGGCGGCCTTCCCAGTTCAGCCAGACGGTGCCGAAGAACAGCAGGAAGAGGAGGGCGCCACCAGCAAGCCGCAGATTGCGAAACAGGCCGGTGAATGCGCGGGTATAGATCTTCTCGCGGCTGGCGTAGAGATCGACGCCGGCGTTCTTGGCAGTAGGAGGGGTGACGTCCTGGACGGGAATCTGTTCGCTCATCAATGCATACCAAAGCGGTTGAGTGGCAGCCCGGGCCGATACGTGCCGGTCAGGGTCAATTCACGGTAGCTCATATGGTACGCCTGAAAGACAACGCCCGGGTGCGACCAGCGGTCGCGACCCGGGCGTTCATTGACCCTTGTCAAAAGAGTCGTTCTGCGATTACTGCTCTTGGGCCTTGTGCGACAGGCTGTACACGTAGGCAGCCAGCAGGTGCACCTTGTCGTTGCCGAGGAATTCTTCCTGGGCTGGCATGTTGCCGTGACGACCGTAGCGGATGCTCTGCTGCAGTTGCGCGTAGCTGCTGCCATAGATGAACGCTGCCGGGTTGGTCAGGTTCGGTGCGCCCATGGCAGGAGTACCCTTGCCGTCAGCGCCGTGGCAGGCGAAGCAGGTACCGGCGAAGACCTTCTGGCCCGCTTCGATATCGGCTTCCACACCTTCCGGCAGCTCACGACCGGCCAGCTCGGTCAGCACGTAGGCGGCGACATTGCGCACGCCGTCTTCGCCAATGGCCGGGCCTTGAGCCGGCATGGCGCCCTGGCGACCCTTGAGGATGGTGGTCTTGATGGTTTCCGGCTCGCCGCCCCAACGCCATTCGTTGTCGGTCAGATTGGGGAAGCCGTAGCTGCCCTTGGCATCGGAACCGTGGCAAACCGAGCAGTTGGAGGCGAACAGGCGGCCACCCATTTTCAGGGCTTGCGGGTCCTGTGCGACTTCTTCGATCGGCATGGCGGCGTACTTGGCGAACAGCGGGCCGTATTGCTCATCGGCGCGCGCCATTTCCTTTTCCCACTGGTGCACGCCGGTCCAGCCGGAGTGACGCATGGAGCCGTCAGCGATCTGTACGCCGGCCGCGAAAGGCGTCTGCTTTTCGTTGTCGACGTAGTCGTAGCCCGGCAGCAGGCCCTTGAAGTTACCCAGGCCCGGATACAGCGCGAGGTAGCCGAGGGCGAAGACGATGGTGGCGATGAACAGCATGAACCACCACTTCGGCAGCGGGTTGTCATACTCCTCGATGCCGTCGAAGCTGTGCCCGACGGTTTCTTCGGTGGTTTCCTGGCGCTGGCCCTTGCGGGTGCCGAAGATCAGCCAGGTCAGGGCGAAGATGGTGCCCAGAGACAGAATGGTTACGTACCAACTCCAGAACGTGGTCATTGGTTATTGCTCCTGGAAGAGTCCTGATCGCGCTTGGACTCGGGCTTGGGATCGTCGGCGAAGGGCAGGTTGGCTGCTTCGTCGAAGCTCGATTTGCGTTTGCTGCTGTAAGCCCAGAGCACCACGCCGATGAAGGCGATGAATACCACCGCCGTGCCGATGCCGCGAATCATCCCGATGTCCATAGCGTCTTACCGTTTGTTCTTGATGGAAGTACCAAGCACCTGCAGGTACGCGATCAGCGCGTCCATTTCGGTGTTGCCCTTCACGGCATCGCGTGCACCGGCGATATCTTCGTCGGTGTAGGGGATGCCGAAGCCACGCATGACTTCCATCTTCTTGGCGGTGTCGCGACCGTCGAGCTTGTTCTCCACCAGCCATGGGTAGGCGGGCATCTTCGACTCAGGCACGACGTTGCGCGGGTTGTACAGGTGGGCGCGATGCCACTCGTCCGAGTAGCGGCCGCCGACGCGGGCCAGGTCCGGGCCGGTACGCTTGGAACCCCACAGGAAGGGGTGATCCCAGACGCTTTCGCCAGCGACGGAGTAGTGGCCGTAACGCTCGGTCTCGGCGCGGAACGGGCGGATCATCTGCGAGTGGCAGCCGACGCAGCCCTCGCGGATGTAGATATCGCGACCTTCCAGTTGCATGGCGGTGTAGGGCTTGAGGCCTTCCACCGGCTCATTGGTGACGTCCTGGAAGAACAGCGGGACGATCTGAGTCAGGCCGCCGATGCTGACGGCAATCACCATCAGCAGCGCCATCAGGCCGATATTCTTCTCGATGATTTCGTGTTTCATCAGTGAGCTACTCCGGCGGGAATCTGCGCAGCCGCTTCGTATTCAGCCGGCTTGGCGGCACGCACGGTGCGGTAGGTGTTGTAAGCCATCAGCAGCATGCCGGTGACGAAGAAGGCGCCGCCGATCATGCGCACGACAAAACCTGCATGGCTGGCTTCCAGCGCTTCGACGAAGGAGTAGGTGAGGGTGCCGTCTTCGTTTACTGCACGCCACATCAGACCCTGGGTGATGCCGTTGACCCACATCGAGGCGATGTACAGCACGGTACCGATGGTAGCCAGCCAGAAGTGGGTGTTGATCAGGCCGATGCTGTGCATCTGCTCGCGGCCGAACACCTTGGGAATCAGGTGATACAGCGAGCCGATGGAGATCATCGCTACCCAGCCCAGCGCCCCGGCGTGTACGTGGCCGATGGTCCAGTCGGTGTAGTGGGACAGGGCGTTGACGGTCTTGATGGCCATCATCGGGCCTTCGAAGGTCGACATGCCGTAGAACGCCAGGGACACGACCAAAAAGCGCAGGATCGGGTCGGTGCGCAGCTTATGCCAGGCGCCGGACAGGCTCATCATGCCGTTGATCATGCCGCCCCAGCTCGGAGCCAGCAGGATGACCGACATGGCCATGCCCAGGGACTGCGCCCAGTCCGGCAGAGCGGTGTAGTGCAGGTGGTGCGGACCAGCCCAGATGTACAGGGTGATCAGCGCCCAGAAGTGCACGATGGACAGGCGATAGGAGTAGATCGGACGCTCGGCCTGCTTGGGTACGAAGTAGTACATCATGCCCAGGAAGCCGGTGGTCAGGAAGAAGCCCACGGCGTTGTGGCCGTACCACCACTGGATCATCGCGTCGGTCGCGCCGGCGTAGGCCGAGTACGACTTGAACAGGCTTACCGGCATGGCCGCACTGTTGACGATGTGCAGCATCGCGGTAACCAGGATGAACGCCCCGAAGAACCAGTTGCCCACATAGATGTGCTTGGTCTTGCGCTTGACGATGGTGCCGAAGAACACCACCAGATAGGTGATCCAGACGATGCCCAGGAGGATGTCGATCGGCCATTCCAGCTCGGCGTATTCCTTGGTGCTGGTGAGGCCCAGCGGCAGGGTGATGACTGCCAGGACAATCACTGCTTGCCAGCCCCAGAAGACGAAGGCGGCCAGACCGTCGGAGATCAGACGCGCTTGGCTAGTGCGTTGCACGACATAGAAGGACGTTGCCATCAACGCACACCCGCCGAAGGCGAAGATTACCGCGTTGGTGTGCAGCGGGCGCAGGCGGCCGAAGCTGGTCCACGGAAGGTTCAGGTTGAGTTCCGGCCACACGAGTTGTGCGGCGATGAACACGCCTAGACCCATCCCAATGACCCCCCAGATCACCGTCATAATGGCGAACTGGCGGACCACCTTATAGTTATAAGCAGTCTGACTGATTGCTGTGCTCA
>JAEYXX010000100.1 GCA_023431055.1 Pseudomonadota bacterium | reverse complement strand
ACATTGCCCAGGGTGAAGGAGACCTGACCAAGCGCCTGACGATCCAGTCCAACGATGAATTTGGCGCGCTGGCGCGCTCTTTCAACCAGTTCGTCGAACGTATCCACAGCTCCATCCGCGAGGTGTCTTCGGCGACCGTCCAGGTCAACGAAGTCGCGAAACTGGTGGTCAATGCCTCCAACTCATCGATGGCCAACTCCGACGAACAGTCCAGCCGCACCAACAGCGTGGCTGCGGCAATCAACCAACTCGGCGCCGCCGCGCAGGAAATCGCCCGCAACGCCGCTGACGCCTCGAGCCAGGCCTCGGATGCACGGCATCAGGCCGAGGACGGCGGCAAAGTGGTGCAGCAGGCGATCCGATCGATGAGCGAACTCTCCGACAAGATCAGCGACGCTTGCGCCAAGATCGAGATGCTCAACAGCAAAACCGTGGATATCGGTCAGATTCTCGAAGTGATCAAAAGCATCTCCCAGCAGACCAACCTGCTGGCACTCAACGCCGCCATTGAAGCAGCCCGTGCCGGCGAGGCGGGACGCGGTTTCGCCGTGGTCGCCGACGAGGTGCGCAACCTGGCGCACCGCACCCAGGAGTCGGCACAGGAAATCGAGAAGATGATCGAGGAACTGCAGGTCGGTTCACGCGAGTCGGTCACCACCATGACCGAAAGCCAGCGCTACAGTGAAGACAGCGTGCAAATTGCCAATCAGGCCGGTGAGCGCCTGGAGACTGTGACGGCCCGCATCGGCGAGATCGACGGCATGAACCAGTCGGTAGCGACTGCGACCGAAGAACAAACCTCGGTGATCGAATCACTGAACATGGACATCATCGAGATCAATTCCCTCAACCAGGAAGGCGTGGAAAACCTGCAGGCGACATTGCGCGCCTGCGACGACCTGGAACAACAGGCCGTACGCCTCAAGCACCTGGTCGACAGCTTCCGTATCTAGGCAGTCAGCCGCATGAAGAAAGGGCGTCTGCAGGACGCCCTTCGTATTGCATCACGCTCCAGAATTGTCCCGCTGCTCCTGCAACTGTCGCCAGAGCTCGGCCGCCTCGGCGAAATCGGTGCCATCCTCCTCGCTGAGGGCTTCGGGATCGTAGCGCCGCACGCAACCTTCGCCCAATGTCGGAGGCGCCTTGGCGCTGGCCTTGTCCAACGGATCGTTCATCGTCAACACCCTCAACCAATGTTCAGCTCGCCCTGCTCATGCTGGGCGAACTCCTTAACTGCGCGCAGCACATCATGGCGACTGATCTGCCCGACCAGGCGCCCGTGCTCGATCACCGGCAAACGCCGGCGTCGGCCACGCAGGAAGCGCTCCGACAGCTCGATGATGTCCGCCTCCGGGCTGACCGTCTCCACGGCGGTGGTCATGTAGGTACTGACGGTGCCGCCGACGGCCTCGTAGTAGGCACCGGAGAGAATGCCACGCAAGCAGTCACCCTCCGACAGCAGGCCGATCAGGTGCCCCTGAGAGTCGACCACAGGAGCACCGGAAATCCGGTGTTCGAGCAGCCGATTGATGGCGGTGAACAGATCGGTATCCGATCTGAAGGTCACCAGATGGCGAGTCATGTAATCGCGCACCTTGATGGACTTGAGCATGGCCGTTCTCCTCTGACGTACATCGAGCCGGCCCATGCAGCAAGATCAGTCGAACACCACCGTCTTGTTGTCGTGCACCAGCACTCGGTCTTCCAAGTGATAGCGTAGCCCACGCGCCAGAACCATCTTCTCCACGTCCTTGCCCAGGCGCACCATTTCCTCGATGTCGTCGCGATGCGTAACACGGACTACATCCTGTTCGATGATCGGGCCGGCATCCAGTTCTTCGGTTACGTAATGAGATGTTGCACCGATCAGCTTCACGCCACGCAGCGAAGCCTGATGGTAGGGCTTGGCGCCAACGAAGGACGGCAGGAAGCTGTGATGGATATTGATAACGCGCTGGGCGAATTCGGCGCAAAGCGCTGGCGGCAGAATCTGCATGTAACGCGCCAGCACGATGACGTCGGCCCGATGTTCCTTGACCAGGCGCTCCACCTCGGCGAACGCCGGCGCCTTGTCCGCAGGATCGACCGGCACGTGGAAATACGGAATGCCGTGCCATTCGACCATGCTGCGCAGGTCATCATGGTTGGCGATCACGCAGGGAATCTCGCAATCGAGTTCATTGCTGTGCCAGCGGTGCAGCAGATCGGCCAGGCAGTGCGACTCGCGGCTGGCCATCAGCACCACACGCTTCTTCTGCGCCGAATCGGTGATACGCCACTCCATGGAGAACTCGCGGGCGATGGGGGAAAACGCCTGCTTGAAACCATCCAGATCGAACGGCAGGGAGTCGGCACGAATTTCGTGACGCATGAAGAACCAGCCGGTCTGCGTATCGGAGTGATGACTGGCTTCGGTAATCCAGCCGTTATAGGTGGCGAGAAAATTACTGACTTTGGCAACGATGCCGACGCGGTCAGGGCAGGAAATGACCAATCTGAAGGTGCGCATAACTAAGATTCCAATGGCGGCGCATAAAGCCTGCCATTCTAACGATAAGCCGGCAAAACTGCAGCAGGGCGCAGCCGCACGGACTCAGGCTAGAGCGCCCCAAAAATGCGCGACTGTAGCGCACCGAAAACTTTCCGGAATGTTTGCAATAGCCGATTTAATTCACCACTGACAGACACAAAGGGTTGCATTGCGCGGCGGTAATTTTATGAAGCACTGTTTACTTGCTATTAGCGCCTGACTATTATTGGCTCACTGTTGACTACCACAGACTTATTCACGCCAAGGTAAATGCCCATGTCGCTGATCAATGAATACCGCGCTACAGAAGAAGCCATCAAAGAACTGCAAGAGCGCCTGAAGAACCTGTCGCAAGACGACAAACTGAAAAAAGAACTGGAGTTCGAAGGCAAGCTGCGCACCCTGATGGGCGAATACCAGAAGTCGCTGCGCGACATCATTGCTCTGCTCGACCCTGAAGCCAAGACTGGCAAAGGCGCCCGCGCCGCCAAACCTGCCGCTACCAAGCGTGCACGCAAGGTCAAGCAATACAAGAACCCGCACAGCGGTGAAGTGATCGAAACCAAGGGCGGCAACCACAAGACGCTGAAAGAATGGAAAGCCAAGTGGGGCGCCGACGTCGTAGAGGGTTGGGCCACTCTGCTGGGCTAACACCTGAGCGATACCGCAAAACGCCAGCCATGCTGGCGTTTTTTATTGCTCAGCTTTCTGAGTCTTGCGTCAAGCAGATTTGGGCAATTCCTTGCGCTGAGTATGGGCGCTCAATAACGGCCCACCAGATGCTGCAATAAGCTGAGCCGACAAAAAGTTCCCGCTCCCGACAGTTTTCTTACAAATAACTGACGAACGCGATAAGGCCGCCCGCCTGGTGCAAGGCATCAGCCCCGGTCAATTCACGGCAAAACGTGCCTGCAGTTCATCTGCATAGGCCTGCCACTGCTGCAGAAGTTGCAATTGCGGCGCACTGCAATCAGCGCGCAATTGCTCCAGCGCTGCGCGAAATTGCCCAAGCGTATTAGGGGCACCGAACTGCGGATCGCTCAGCCGCTGCCGACAGAACTCCATCCAGCGCTGACGTTCGCCAGGCGACAAACTGTCAGGAAAGTTGCGTGCGCGATAACGAAACAATAACTCCGGTAGTCGCGCATCATCGAAAGGCCATTTGTCGTTGGCCAATGCCTGAGGTTGGGCGCTACGCACCTGCTCGCACAAACGTCGATCACGATCACCGATAAAGCCGTCGTAGAGCTGTTGCTCTGGGTCGCTGCTACCCTCGAAGGATTCTTCGCGGTAGACGGCAGGAAGCTTGTCCTGCCAAAGCGCCTGCGCATTCTTCAGCACCTCGGCATTTCGCTCGCAGATCGACCAGTCCAGCTGCAGGCGCTGCCGATCCGTTTCGCGCAGCACCGACAACGGCGCCACCACCGGACAGCGATTGATATGCAGCAACTTCAACGGCACCGGCAGCTCTCCCTCGGCGAGTTCCTCACGGCGCGTGTAGAGACGGCTGCGCAGGGTATCGGCGTCCAGTTCCAGCAAGGGCGAGGGATCGGCCTGCAGGTCGCAGACGATCAGCGCGTTACGGTTGCGCGGGTGCCATGCCAGCGGTAGCACGGGCGCCAGGTAGTGGCGCGCCGCGGAGAAGCGCCCGGAAACGTGCAGCACAGGCTGCAACAGGCGAATCTGATCCATGACCCGCTGCTTGCTGCGCAGCTGATAGAGAAAGTCGTAGAGCCGTGGCTGTCGCTCGCGCAGCAGGCGTGCCAGGCCGATGGTCGCGCGCACGTCGGACAGCGCATCGTGCGCCTGGCCGTGATCGATGCCGTTGGCCTGGGTCAGCCGCTCCAGTTTGAGCGAGACGCGCCCGTCGTCTTCGGGCCACTCGATGCCCTCGGGCCGCAGCGCGTAGGCGGTACGCACCAGATCGATGAGGTCCCAGCGACTGTTACCGCCCTGCCATTCGCGCGCATAGGGGTCGAAAAAGTTGCGATAGAGGCTGTAACGCGTCACTTCGTCATCGAAACGCAGGCTGTTGTAGCCGGCGCCGCAGGTACCGGGCGTCGACAGCGCGGCATGCACGCGGGTGATGAACTCGCCCTCGTCCAGGCCCAGCTGCTGCAGGCGCTGCGGATCGATGCCGGTCACCAGGCAGGCCGCCGGGTGCGGCAGAATATCGTCGCTGGGCCTGCAATAGATGTTCAGCGGCTCGCCGATCTCGTTCAGCGCGTCGTCGGTACGGATGCCCGCCACCTGCAGCGGACGATCGCAACGCGGATTGATACCGGTGGTCTCGTAGTCGTACCAGAAGATGCTGGAAGTCATTGGCAGCTGCGTCCCCAGGGCAAAATTGCCCGCAGTCTATCATTCACCTCCGGGCTCGCCGCCTTCGGCAAAAGCATGAACCAGCGCACAGCCGCAATATGAGTGGACGCAACTCCCTTGTTAGAAAAATGCTGTAACCATTAGCATGGGCACTTCCCTCCCACTCTGTACAAGGACGCAATCATGAGTGACGCGATCACGCCCAATCCCTACGCGGCTCCCACCAGCGATCTGCAGCAATCGTCTCAGGGCCAGGCTCCGAGCATCGAGGAAGCCCTGGCACGTGGTTATGACTTCAGCATCGGTGAACTGCTGAGCGAGTCCTGGAGCAAGGTCAAGGGCACCAAAGGCATCATCATCGGTGGTTTCCTGGTGTTCTACGTGGTGCTGCTGGCTGCCACCTTCATCCTCGGCGGCGTGGTGGGCATCTTCGGCGCACTGAGCGACAGCATCGCTCTGGTATTCATCGGCGAAATCCTGATTTCCTTGCTGGCCTCGGCCCTGGCCTACCCCTTCATGGCCGGCATCAACATGGTCGGCATTCGCCGTGCCGCCGACCAGCCGCTGAGCTTCAACGAGATCTTCAGCCACTTCGGCCGCACCGTGCCGCTGATCATCACCGCCGTGGTGATGATGCTGCTGATCTACCTCGGCATGATCCTGCTGCTGATCCCCGGCATCTACCTGGGCGTCGCCTACCTGCTGGCCATCCCCTTGGTGGTCGAGCGCGGTCTGTCGCCCTGGCAGGCGCTGGAAGCCTCGCGCAAGGCCATCACCCAGCACTGGTTCAAGGTCTTCGGCCTGTTCATCGTGCTCGGTCTGATCGTCATGATCAGCGCCATCCCGCTGGGCATCGGTCTGGTGTGGAGCATCCCGCTGATGGTTGTGGCCATGGGCGTGCTGTATCGCACCATCTTCGGCGTGCTGCCGGCCGCCCAGTAAGCCGACGTCACTCGGGCCAGTTCGCTGGCCCGGTTGCGTTCGTAGCCCGCTGCTCGCTAGCATCGGGCTTTCCTTGATGCAGTTCGCCGATGCCCTCACGCTCAAGCGCCAGCTTTTCATCCCCCCTGCCGCCCCTGGATACTCGCTATCAGGTCGAAACGCCGGAAGGTATCGATCTGCATCTGCGACCGGCCGGGCTGGTCCCGCGCGCCCTGGCATTCGCCATCGACCTGGCCATTCGCGGCCTGATTCTCGCCCTGATGTTCATCGTCCTCGGCCTGCTCGGTCAGTTCGGCATGGGCCTGGGCACCATCCTGCTGTTTCTCGTGACCTGGTGGTACATGGTGTTGTTCGAGGTACTCAACCAGGGCCGCTCCCCCGGCAAGCAGATGCTCGGCCTGCGCGTGGTGCACGATGACGGCACACCCATCGGCTGGGCCGCCTCGCTGACGCGCAACCTGCTGCGCTTCGTCGATATCCTGCCATTCGGCTATACCCTGGGTATCATCAGTTGCCTGAACCATCCGGCGTTCAAGCGCCTCGGCGATATCGCCGCCGGCACGCTGGTGGTGTATCGCGACGCGCCGCTGAGCAAACCGCAGCTCGCCGACGCCGAACCACTACCCGCACCCTTCCCGCTCAGCCTGGGCGAGCAACGCGCCATCCTCGGTTTCGCCGAACGCGGCAGCCAGTTGTCCGCAGCCCGCAGAGCGGAGCTGGCGGCGCTGCTGGCCGAACCGCTGCAGGTGCCTGCCGAGCAGGCCGAACCGCGCCTCAATGGCATCGCCCGTGGTCTGCTGGGGAATGCCCCGTGAAGCAGAGTCTGTTCGAAAGTCGCCATCAGCCGGACTGGGATGCCTTCAACGGCCAACTCGATGCACTCGAGCGCGGCAAGGCCGATGCGCAGACCTGCCAGAGCTTCGCCGCTCGCTACCGCCAGCTCTGTCAGCACCTGGCCCTGGCCCAGGCCCGCGGTTACAGCAGCCATCTGATCGATCAGCTGCAGCAGCTGGCGATGCGTGGCCACCAGCAGTTCTACCGCCATCGCAGCCATCTCGGCGCGCAGATGATCCGCTTTCTGTTCGGCGGTTTTCCGCGCCTGGTACGTAGCGAATGGCGCAGCGTCTGCGTCGCCAGCCTGCTGTTCTTTGGCAGCCTGGCCCTGATGGGGCTGCTCACCTACCTCTATCCCGAACTGCTCTTCAGCATGGTCAGCCCCGATCAGGTCAGCGAAATGGAGCGCATGTACGACCCTGATGCGCGCCGCCTCGGTCGCTTCAGCGAACGAGGCTCCGGTGATGACTGGGTGATGTTCGGCTTCTACATCATGAACAACATCGGCATCGCCTTTCAGACCTTCGCCAGCGGCCTGCTGCTGGGCCTGGGCAGCCTGTTCTTCCTGCTGTTCAACGGCCTGATGATCGGCGCCGTGGCCGGTCACCTGACGCGCATTGGCTACGGCGAACCGTTCTGGTCCTTCGTCATTGGCCATGGCGCCTTCGAGCTGACCGCCATCGCCCTGGCCGGCGCGGCAGGCTTCAAGCTCGGCTGGGCGCTGCTCGCCCCCGGCCGCCTGCCCCGCGGCGAGGCCCTGCGCCTGGCGGCCGGCAAAGCGATCCAACTGGTCTGCGGGGTGATCCTGTTCCTGCTGCTGGCCGCTTTCATCGAAGCGTTCTGGTCATCCACCACCTTCGCCAGCCCGAACATCAAGTACATCGTCGGTGCCGGACTCTGGGTGCTGGTATTGAGCTACCTGCTGCTGGCCGGGCGGAGACAGCATGCGCCTGACTGAAGCCAGCGTGGCCATTCGCCCGCGCAGCGCCTGGGAAGCCATCGACCTCGGCGTGCTGCTCGCCCGTCGTCACGCCGGCCTGCTGATGGCCAGCTGGGCGCTGGTCACCCTGCCGCTCTTCGCGCTGCTTTGCGCCCTGCTCTGGCAGTATCCGGGCTGGGCCATCTTCCTGTTCTGGTGGCTCAAACCCGCCTATGAACGGCTGCCGCTGTACATCCTTTCGCAGGCGCTGTTCGGCAATACGCCCTCACTGAAACAAGCCCTGCGCGCACTGCCGAAACTGCTGTGGCCACAGTTGCTGGCCAGCCTGACCTGGCGCCGCCTGAGCCCGACGCGCAGCTTCGATCTGCCCGTGCTGCAGCTCGAAGGCCTATCCGGTCAGGCACGCAGCCAGCGCCTGGTAGTGCTCGGCCAGCGTGACAGCGCCGCCGCCACCTGGCTGACACTGGTGGGCGTGCACCTGGAAATGGCCCTGTGGATGGGGCTGGTCGCCCTGTTCTACCTGATGCTGCCGCAGCAGGTGGAGCTGGACTGGACCTGGGAAAGCCTGATCGCCGCCAGCAGCGGTCAGTGGCTGTGGCTGGAGCACCTGTCCAACCTGCTCTACGTGCTGCTGCTGATCCTCTGGGAACCGGTCTACGTCGCCTGCGGTTTCACCCTCTACCTCAACCGCCGTACCGCCCTGGAAGCCTGGGATATCGAGCTGACCTTCCGCCGTCTGCGCCAGCGCCTGACCGGCAGCGCCTACGCCCTGCTGCTCGGTTGCGCCGTCCTGCTGGCACAGCTGCCAGGCGATGCCTGGGCCGACACCCCGCCGATCGTCAGCGAAGAGGTCGAGCAGACCGACGCGCAAGGCCCCGACGCCCCGCGCATGCTCAAGCAGCCGCTGACCAGCCAGGCCGCGCGCGCCAGCATCGAAGCGCTGCTCGACGAGCCGCCCTTCCAGCACCGCGAAACCGTCACACGCTGGCGCCTGGGGGAGGAAAAACCTGCCGAGGAGCCCAAACCGGAAGACGTCGAAGCCTTCCTCGACATGCTCAAGAACCTGCTCAAGCTGGGCGAATGGTGGAAGAGCCTGGATGTCGTTGCGCAAATCTTCGAAGTGCTGCTGTGGGCGGCGCTGGCCGCGCTGGTGGCCTTCATCCTGTGGCGCTATCGCGAATGGCTGCAGACCTTTGGCGAACGCATTGGCCTGCCGACGCGGCGCCGGCCGCCAGCACCGCAACAGCTCTTTGGCCTTGAGCTGGCCCCGGAGAGCCTGCCCGACGATGTCGCTAGCGAAGCTGAGCGGCTCTGGGCCGAACAACCGCGCGCTGCGCTCGGCCTGCTCTACCGCGCGCTGCTCAGCCGTCTGCTGCACGAACACCGTCTGCCGCTGAAGCAGTCGCACACCGAAGGGGAAGTGCTGCACCTGGTCGCAGGCCTTGGGCAGCAGAACCTGGAGGACTACAGTCGCCAGCTCACCCAGCACTGGCAGGCGCTGGCCTATGGTCATCGCACACCTGCCGAATCGTTGCGCCAGGGCCTGTGCCAGGGCTGGCGCAGCCTGTTCGGCCAGGAGCGTGCGGCATGAGTCGGCGCAGCGGATTCATCCTCGCCATGGCCCTGCTGTTGGCGGTGGGGCTGATCGCCAGTTACGTGCTGGGCAAACTCGAACCTTACGAAGACGTGATCGAGCACGGCCCTGCCCCCGAGGTTGCCAGCAGCCCCTACCTGGCCGCTGAACATTTCCTGCGCAAGCAGGGCATCGCCGCGCGCCGCGCCGAAGGTCTGGACGTACTCGATGGCCTGCCCAGCGAGGGCCAGACCCTGATGCTGCTGGCCGACCGCGGCAACATGACGCCGCGCCAGGTCGAGCGCGTGCTGCAATGGACGGCCAATGGTGGACATCTGCTGTTCATCGCCGAACGCCTGTGGGACGAAGAGGAAGGCAAGAGCGGCGACCTGCTGCTCGACCTGCTCGGCATCCAGCAGTACATGAGCGACGAGCTGGACGATGAAGAGACCAGCGAGGCACCAGCGGAAAGCGAAAAGAACGAAGAGCACGAGGCCTACCCGCAGCTCACCAAGCTCTACCTGGAGAATGAGCAGGCGCCGGCCTATATCGCCTTCGACACCGATTTTCACCTGTACGACGCGCAGAACCGTGCCCACGCCTGGGCCAATAGCGAGGCCGCCACGCACCTGCTGCAGCTGTACCACGGCGACGGCCTGATCACCGTGCTGAGCGATCCGTGGATCTGGCAGAACCGCAACATCAACGAGTACGACCATGCCTGGCTGCTCTGGTATCTGAGCCAGGACAGCGCCGTGACCCTGCTCTACCACGCCGACAGCGATGGCCTGGCGCGCCTGCTGCTGCGCCATTTCCCGCTGGCCTTGCTGGTGCTGGCGCTGCTGATCATCGCCAGCCTGTGGCACGTCGGCATGCGCCACGGCCCGCTGCAGGCACCAGCCAGCCGAGCACGGCGTCAGCTCGAGGAACACCTGCGCGGCAGCGCCGACTTCCTCCTGCGTCGCAGTGGCCAGCACAGTCTGCTCAAGGGCCTGCAACAGGACATCAACCGCCGTGCCCGCCGCCGCTACCCCGGCTTCGAGAAGCTCGCGGTAGCCGATCAGTGGCAGGTGCTCGGTCGCCTGACCCGCCTGCCCGCCAAGGACATCAGCCAGGCCATGCGCCCATTGCCGCCGCAACGCCTGTCCGCCAGTGACTTCACCCGCCAGGTCGCCCACCTGCAAACCCTCAGGAATGCCCTATGAGCGAAATCCCCGAGAACGATAACCTGCCGGTGCAGGAAACCCCGAGCGCCGCGCCGAGCAACCAGCAAGCGCAGCAACGCCAGCGCGCCAGCCAACTGGCCCAGGCCCTGCGCGCCGAGCTGCGCAAGGCCGTGATCGGCCAGAGCGCGGTGATCGATGACGTGCTGACCGCCTTGCTCGCCGGTGGCCACGTGCTGGTCGAGGGCGTGCCGGGCCTGGGCAAGACCCTGCTGGTACGTGCCCTGGCACGTTGCTTCGGCGGCGAGTTCGCGCGCATCCAGTTCACCCCGGACCTGATGCCCAGCGATGTCACCGGCCATGCCGTGTACGACATGCAGAGCGAGCAGTTCAAGCTGCGCAAGGGCCCGGTATTCACCAACCTGCTGCTGGCCGACGAAATCAACCGCGCACCGGCCAAGACCCAGGCCGCCCTGCTGGAAGTGATGCAGGAGCGCCAAGTAACGCTGGAAGGTCGCGCCCTGCCCGTGCAGCTGCCGTTCATGGTGCTGGCGACCATGAACCCGATCGAGCAGGAAGGCACCTACCCGCTACCGGAAGCGGAGCTGGACCGCTTCATGCTCAAGCTGCGCATGGATTATCCGCAGCAGGATGAAGAGCTGAACATGGTGCGCCAGGTTACCCGCTCGGCCAAGGCCGACATGCTCGAAGTCAGCCCGTTGCGCACCCTGTTGCAGGCCAAGGATGTGTTGGCCCTGCAGAAGATCGCCAGCGATCTGCCACTGGATGATCAGGTGCTCGATTACGCCGTACGCCTGGCCCGCGCCACCCGCAGCTGGCCAGGCCTGGCCATGGGCGCCGGGCCGCGTGCGTCCATCGCCTTGGTGCGCGGCGCCCGTGCTCGCGCGCTGCTGCGCGGTGGCGATTTCGTTCTGCCGGATGACATCAAGAGCTGCGCGCTGGCCGTGCTGCGTCACCGCGTGCGTCTGGCGCCGGAGCTGGATATCGAAGGCCTGTCGGTGGATCAGGTGCTGCAACAGTTGCTCGATCAGGTGCCGGCACCACGCCTATGAAACCTTCGCGCCTGCTCCTCGGGCTGCTCGGCGGCCTGTTCGCCGCTGCCGTGCTGCTCGGCGCCCTGCCCCTGCTCGGCATGCGCCTGGCAGACAGCCTGATGCCACTGGCCTGGGGGCTGTTGCTGGCGTTGGCGCTTATCGCCGCCGCCGATGCCTTGTGGCTGCGCCGCCAGCACTCGCCGCGCCTGGAGCGCGTGCTGCCCGGCAACCTGCCGCTAGGGCGCTGGAGCGAGGTGCAACTGATCGCTCATCACGACTTCACTCAAACCCAGGAAATCGAAGTCTTCGACCATGTGCCTGAAGGCATGGAGTTCGATTGCCTGCCGCAACGCATCACCCTGCACCCCGGCCAGCAGACACAGGTCAGCTATCGCCTGAAGCCGCTGGTGCGCGGGCACTTCCATTTCGCCCGGTGCGAGCTGAAGCTGCCCAGCCCGCTGCGCCTGTGGCAGGCCAAGCGCCTGCTGCCGCTCGCCGGCGAAAGCCGCGTCTATCCGGATTTCGCGCGCCTATATGGCGCACAGCTCAAGGCCGTAGATGACTGGCTGAGCCAGCTGGGCGTGCGCCAGCGCCCGCGTCGCGGCCTGGGCCTGGAATTTCACCAGCTACGCGAGTTTCGTGATGGCGACACCCTGCGCCAGATCGACTGGAAGGCCACCGCACGCAAGCGCACGCCCATCGCTCGCGAATACCAGGACGAGCGCGACCAGCAGATCGTCTTTTTGCTCGACTGCGGCCGGCGCATGCGCAGCCAGGATGACGAGCTGTCGCACTTCGACCACGCCCTCAATGCCTGCCTGCTGCTCAGTTACGTGGCGCTGCGCCAGGGCGATGCCGTTGGTCTGGCGACCTTCGCCGGCAATCAGTCGCGTTACCTGGCGCCGGTCAAGGGCCCCGCACAGCTGAACGTGCTGCTCAACGCCGTCTATGACCTCGACACCAGCCAGCAACCGGCCGATTTCAGCGCTGCTGCCGACCTGCTGCTGGCGCGTCAGCGCCGCCGCTCGCTGGTGGTACTGGTGACCAATCTGCGCGACGAAGACGATCAGGATCTGCTCGCAGCCGTACGTCGCCTGTCGCGCCAGCACCGCGTGCTGATCGCCAGCCTGCGCGAGGAAGCGCTGGACCGTCTGCGCCAGACGCCGGTGGAGCAATTCGACCAGGCCCTGGCCTACTGCGGCACGCTCGACTATCTCAACGCACGAGCCGAGTTGCACGAACGCCTGGCCTCCCATGAAGTGCCGGTGCTCGATGCGCGCCCAGGCGAACTGGGCCCCGAACTGGTCAGCAGTTATCTGGCCTGGAAAAAAGCCGGCGCGCTTTAAAGGTCTGTTGGCGTTTGCGTACGAGCGCGCCGAAAGAAGCAACTGCTGGCGCCTCTGCTTGTCGAACCCAATGCTGCAGAGGCCCTGGCACCGGCTTTCCCACACAGATGTTGCGTGGTTATGGCCGTGGCCGGGTGCTATGATTCCGAGTCTGCGGCGCAAAGAGTACAAACTCGACGCCGCCCATAGGCCGCCCGTGATCGGCCTTGCGCATACCGCACACGACCTGAGTAGGAGATAGACCATGGCTTTTGAATTGCCGCCGCTGCCTTACGAAAAGAATGCCCTCGAGCCGCACATTTCTGCCGAGACTCTCGAGTTCCACCACGACAAGCACCACAACACCTACGTCGTGAACCTGAACAACCTGGTGCCGGGCACCGAGTTCGAAGGCAAGAGCCTGGAAGAAATCGTCAAGACCTCCTCGGGCGGCATCTTCAACAACGCCGCTCAGGTGTGGAACCACACCTTCTACTGGAACTGCCTGTCGCCGAACGGCGGTGGCCAGCCGACCGGCGCCCTGGCTGACGCCATCAACGCTGCCTTCGGTTCCTTCGACAAGTTCAAGGAAGAGTTCAGCAAGGTTTCCATCGGCACCTTCGGTTCCGGCTGGGGTTGGCTGGTGAAGAAAGCTGACGGTTCCCTGGCCCTGGCCAGCACCATCGGCGCTGGCTGCCCGCTGACCTCCGGCGACACCCCGCTGCTGACCTGCGACGTCTGGGAACACGCCTACTACATCGACTACCGCAACCTGCGTCCGAAGTACGTCGAGGCGTTCTGGAACCTGGT
>JAEYXX010000096.1 GCA_023431055.1 Pseudomonadota bacterium | reverse complement strand
GGTAATCGCCGTCGAGCACCTGTTCCAGCACGTGCTGGCGCGAGCGGCCGAGCTGCTGTGCGTGAACCAGCGCGGTGCCGATGGCCTGGGTGACCACCACCATCTTCAGCGCGTAGGGCTGCTCGATCAGCGGCAGGTTCAGGCGCTCGGCTTCGGCGATGACGCTGGTCGGGATGGCTTGGATGAACTCGGCGCCGGTGAGGATGACCAGGCCGGCGACCACGCGCTCATGGCCTTCACGCACCAGGCGCAGCAGGTTGGCTTCGTCACGCGGGTGGTTGATACCGGTGACGAAGATCAGCTCGCCGCCCATCACCCACTCGGCGATGCCTTCGTTCTCGGCCACGTAGGGCCAGCGCACGGCATTGTCGCGCCCGGCCTGGCCAGCACGCAGGTGCATGCTGGCCAGGCCGGGCAGGGCGAGTACGTCGGCGACGGTCAAGCTCACGCGCCAGCGACCTGCTGGCGGCCGGCCAGGGCCTTGTTCAGTTCGAACAGCACGACGTAGGCAAGGGCAGCCACGGCGATGCCCACCAGCGGCGCGACCCAGGGCGAGAAGTAGGCGCTGAGTGCACCGATCAGGTAGGCGCCCAGGCCGATCCAGTTGAAGGCGGGCAGGCGTACATCAGCCAGTTTCGGGTAGCGCGCGCGGTGGCCGTAGAAGAAGTCGGCCATGATCACGCCACCAATCGGCGGGATGACCGAACCGAGCAGGATCAGGAAGGGAATCAGCATCTCGTACATGCCGCCAATGGCCAGCAGCGTGCCGATGGCCGCGCCGGCCAGGGTGACAGTCTTGCGCTTGCCGGTGCGCAGCAGGTTGCAGCCGGCTGCAGCGAAGTTGTAGATGGTGTTGTCCTGAGTGGTCCACAGATTGAGGAACAGCATGATCACGGCAGCCATGGACAGGCCCTGCAGCACCAGCACTTCGACCACGTCCGGCTGCTGGTAGACGATGGCGCCGTAGGCTCCGGCAACGATCATTAGGCCGTTGCCGATGAAGAAACCGAACAGGCTGGCCAGCACCGCGACGCGGCCGCTCTTGGCGAAACGCGTCCAGTTGGTGGTCTGGGTGGCGCCGCTGACGAAGGTGCCGAACACCAGGGTGATGGCCACGCTCAGGCTCATGCTCTCTTTGGGCTCGACTGCCAGTAGCCCGGCCAGGCCACCGATATCACGGGTGGCGATCCACAGCGAAGCCACCAGCAGCACCAGCATGGCCGGCACGGCGACGCGCGAAAGCAGATCCAGACCCTTGTAGCCGACGAAGGCGGTGAGGCAGAAACCGAAGCCGAACAGCACCATCAACGGAATGGTCAGGCTTTCGGACAGGCCAAGGATCTTCACCAGGACGATGGCGATGGTCGCCGTGCCCCAGGCATACCAGCCGATCTGGGTGAAGCCGAGAAGCATGTCGGACAGCTTGCTGCCCACCTCGCCGAAGCAGAAACGGCCCATTAGCACCGAGTTCAGGCCGCTGTGGCAGGCGATCAGGCCCAGCACGGCGGCATACAGGCCAAGCAGCAGGTTACCGATCACCGCGGCCCAGAGCAGGGTGGTGAAGTCGAAGGCCATGCCGATCTTGCCGCCGGCGAACATGGTGGCGGTGAAGAAGGTGAAACCGAACAGCAGGATGGCGGTGGAGAACAGCCCCTTGCGTGCGCCGTTGGGCACCTCGCTCAGGGGGTAATCGCTATCGGGGGTGGCATGGCTCATGGACCTGGCTCCGGTAAGAGGATGAGGCCTTGGCGATAGCAGGGGGCGTGCCAGAGTGGCAGGTGCGTTCGGTTTGGTCTACTCGTCAAAAAGATTTGTGCTGTTTGCACAAAGAAATGCCTTTTTGAAGCGCATTTCTAGAATTGCGTTGTGAGCATAGAACAAAAGTGGTGCGCGCCAGAGCTGTCGCGCACCAGCTTGCAGCGCATCAGTTTACGGTCACCTGCGGCATCGGCGGCATGGTCACGGTCTGCTCGGCGCTCGGGGCGAGCACTTCGGCTTCGCCGTCGACCACTTGCTTGCCGTCCTGGTTGAACACGCGGGTGGCGATGCGCACGCGGTTCTTCGGCAGTTTTTCCAGCACTTCCAGCTTCACGGTAAGGGTATCGCCGAGCTTCACCGGGCGGGTGAACTTGAGCTGCTGGCCGAGGTAGATGGTGCCCGGGCCGGGGAGGTTGCAGGCGATGGCGGCGCTGATCAGGGCGCCAGTGAACATGCCGTGGGCGATGCGCTCCTTGAACATGGTCTCGGCGGCGAAGGCGGCGTCCAGGTGCACCGGGTTGTTGTCACCGGAGACGGCGGCGAACAGTTGCACGTCGCGCTCTTCGACCTGTTTCTCGAAGCTCGCCTGCTGGCCGACTTCGAGGGCCTCGTAGGGGATATTGGTTACCTGGGTCATGGACACTCCTTGATTGGGCTTCGATCCTGGCTCAGCGCCTGCTGCAGCCAGTCGATCAGGTGGGTGGTGACCTCGTCGCGATTACTCTCGTTGAGCAACTCATGACGGGCCTCGGGATAAATCTTCAGTTGCACGTCGCGCACGCCGGCCTCGCGCAGGGCGCCTGCCAGATCACTCAGGCGCTTGCCGTCGCTGACCGGGTCGCGTGAGCCGCCGATCACCAGCAGCGGCAGGTCGGCATCAATCTGCGCCAGGTTCTCGACCGGGGTGATGTATTGCAGGCCGTCGAGCAGGTCACACCACAGCTGCGTGGTGCAGACGAAACCGCACAGCGGGTCGGTCACGTATTTGTCCACTTCCGCCGGGTCGCGGCTGAGCCAGTCGAAGGCCGTGCGGTTGGGTTTGAAGGCCTTGTTGAACGAGCCGAAGGAAAGAAAATCGATGACCTTGCTGCGCCCCTTGGGGCCCAGGCGCCAGCGCTCGAAACCGGCGATTAGCCGGGCAGCCTTGTACAGCGCCACCGGCTGGTAGTTGGAGCCTGAGAGTACGGCGCCCTGCAGGCTGCAGCTGTGGCCCATCAGGTAGGCCATGCCGATGTAGCTGCCCATGCTGTGGCCGAACAGGAAGATCGGCGCCTGTGGGTAGCGTTGGCGGATATGGTGATTGAGCGAGGCCAGGTCGCCGACCACCTTGTCCCAGCCGCCTTCGTCGGCGTAGTGGCCGAGCACGCCTTGAGCGGCGCTCTGGCCATGGCCGCGCTGGTCCAGCGCATAGAGGTCGAAGCCGGCGGCTACCAGGCTTTCGGCCAGGCGTGCATAGCGCAGGCTGTGTTCGGCCATGCCGTGGGACAGCATGACCACCGCGCGCGGCGGCTGGTCACCATGCCAGTGGTTGACGTGCAGGTGCAGACCGTCCTGGGTTACCAGGGGGAAGGCGTTGTGGCGCATGGCGAATCCTTGTGCCGGAGATTGGCGGCATTGTGCACCTTGGCCGTCATCAGGCAAAGCACCGCGGTTTTCTTCGAAGCAGTAAAGATCGGTTACGAATCACAACATTTATTGCGAAATTCAGCCCATCAATGACGCCTTCGAGCTATTTGCGGCTCGGCTCCAAGCTGCTACTTTCCGGGCAGTCAGATCACTTCAGGGGAAGAGGACAAGAACAATGCAACCTGATTTCTGGAACGACAAACGCGCCCCTGGCGTGCCCAACGATATCGACCTATCCAGCTACAAGTCGGTGATCGAAGTGTTCGAGCGCTCGTGCAAGCGCTTCGCCGACCGTCCGGCCTTCAGCAATCTTGGTGTCACGCTGAACTATGCCGAGCTGGATCGCCTCTCCGCCGCCTTCGCCGCCTACCTGCAGAAGCACACCGATCTCAAGCCGGGCGACCGCATCGCCGTGCAGATGCCCAACGTGCTGCAGTATCCGATCGTGGTGTTCGGCGCCATGCGCGCCGGGCTGATCGTGGTCAACACCAACCCGCTGTACACCGCCCGCGAGATGCGTCACCAGTTCAAGGATGCCGGCGTGCGCGCGCTGGTGTACCTGAACATGTTCGGCAAGCTGGTGCAGGAAGTGCTGCCGGATACCGAGATCGAGTACCTGATCGAAGCCAGGATGGGCGACCTGCTGCCGAGCCTCAAGGGCTGGCTGGTCAACACCGTGGTGAAGAAGGTCAAGAAGATGGTGCCGGACTACCATCTGCCCCAGGCCATCCCCTTCAAGCAGGTGCTCAAGCAGGGCCACGGCCAGGCGCTGGCGCCGGTCAAGGCGAGCCACGACGACATCGCCGTGCTGCAGTACACCGGCGGCACCACGGGCGTGGCCAAGGGCGCCATGCTCACCCACGGCAACCTGGTGGCCAACATGCTGCAGGTCGATGCCTGCCTGTCGCAGCTCGGCCCGGATGGCACGCCGCTGATGAAGCAGGGCCAGGAGATCATGATCGCGCCGCTGCCGCTGTATCACATCTATGCCTTCACCGCGAACTGCATGTGCATGATGGTCAACGGCAATCACAACGTACTGATCACTAACCCGCGCGACATCCCGGGCTTCGTCAAGGAGCTGGGCAAGTGGAAGTTCTCCGCGCTGCTGGGCCTCAACACCCTGTTCGTCGCGCTGATGGATCACCCCGAGTTCAAGAACCTGGACTTCTCCAGCCTCAAGGTCACCAACTCCGGCGGTACCGCGCTGGTCAAGGCCACCGCCGAGCGCTGGCAGCAGATGACCGGCTGCACCGTGGTCGAAGGCTACGGCCTGACCGAGACCTCGCCAGTGGCCAGCACCAACCCCTACGGCGACAAGGCGCGCCTGGGTACGGTCGGCATCCCGGTGCCGGGCACCGCGTTCAAGGTGATCGACGACAACGGCAACGAGCTGCCACTGGGCGAACGCGGCGAGCTGTGCATCAAGGGTCCGCAGGTGATGAAGGGCTACTGGCAGCGCGAGGAAGCCACCGCCGAAGTGCTCGACGCCGAAGGCTGGTTCAAGACCGGCGATATCGCGGTGATCGACCCGGACGGTTTCGTGCGCATCGTCGACCGCAAGAAGGACATGATCATCGTCTCCGGCTTCAACGTGTACCCCAACGAGATCGAGGATGTGATCATGGCTCACCCGAAAGTCGCCAGCTGTGCGGCCATCGGTGTGCCGGACGAGAAATCCGGGGAAGTGGTCAAGCTGTTCGTGGTGCCGCGTGACGGCGGCGTGACCGTGGAAGAGCTCAAGGCCTACTGCAAGGAAAACTTCACCGGCTACAAGGTGCCCAAGCACATCGTGTTCAAGGACGCCCTGCCCATGACCCCGGTCGGCAAGATCCTGCGCCGCGAGCTGCGCGATATCGCCTGACTCCAGAGCCCCTTCTCGCGGTAGAGAAGGGGCTTCCCGCCTCCCGCTGCCATCGGCAGTCCAATTGTTGTGATTTCGTAACCGCCAATACCTGTTGCATGCGCTACCGCACTGCATCGGTCACACTTACGCGCTAGGCTCCAAACGCTGCAATATGCGAGCTAGAGGCTTTTCGCCGATCATCGGCAGAAAACTCGCGTTGTGACTTGTTGGTCCTTTTCGGTCACTTTTACGACTGCGTAGGCCGTTCTTGGTGCTGGTGGGCCTCTGGCAAAGCTGCTACTCTCGGCGCGCTTCCGGGCCGTGGGCCAGCGGTAAAGCGAGCTAAACACACAACAAACAACCGCCTGCGCGCGGTGAAGATCAGCTGTTGCTTAGGAGTGGGCTTCCATGACCGAAAACTTCTGGAAGGACAAGTATCCCGTTGGGGTCGCTGCCGAAATCAATCCCGACCAGTACCCGAACATCCTCGCGGTATTGAAAGAGTCCTGCCAACGCTTCGCCGACAAGCCTGCTTTCAGCAACCTGGGCAAGACGCTCACCTACGGCGAGATCTACAAGCTCTCCGGTGACTTCGCCGCCTACCTGCAGAAGCACACCGATCTCAAGCCCGGCGACCGCATCGCCGTGCAACTGCCCAACGTCCTGCAATATCCCATCGTGGTCTTCGGTGCCATGCGCGCCGGCCTGGTGGTGGTCAACACCAACCCGCTGTACACCGCGCGGGAAATGGAGCACCAGTTCAACGACTCCGGCGCCAAGGCGCTGATCTGCCTGGCCAACATGGCCCACCTGGCCGAGCAGGTCGTGCCCAAGACCGGGGTGAAGACGGTGATCGTCACCGAAGTTGGCGACATGCTGCCGACCTTCAAACGTCTGCTGGTCAACTTCGTGATCAAGCACGTGAAGAAGATGGTGCCGGCCTACAACCTGCCGCAGGCGGTCAAGCTCAACGATGCCCTGGCCAAGGGCCGTGGTCAGAGCTTCAGCGAAGCCAACCCGAGCAATGCCGACATCGCCGTGCTTCAATACACCGGCGGCACCACCGGCGTGGCCAAGGGCGCCATGCTCACCCATCGCAACCTGGTGGCCAACATGCTGCAGGTCAAGGAGCTGATGGGTGCCAACCTCGATGAAGGTTGCGAAGTGCTGATCGCGCCGCTGCCGCTTTACCACATCTACGCCTTCACCTTTCACTGCATGGCGATGATGCTGATCGGTGGCCACAACATTCTGCTGACCAACCCGCGCGACCTGCCGGCCGTGGTCAAGGACCTGGCCAAGTACCGCTTCACCGGTTTCGTCGGCCTCAACACCCTGTTCGTCGCCCTGTGCAACAACGAGGACTTCCGCAAGCTGGACTTCTCCAGCCTGAAGCTCACCGTCTCCGGCGGTATGGCCCTGCAACTGGCCACCGCCGAGCGCTGGAAGGAAGTCACCGGCTGCGCCATCTGTGAAGGCTTTGGCATGACCGAGACCAGCCCGGTGGCCACGGTCAACCCGTTCAGCGCCATCCAGCTTGGCACCATTGGCATTCCGGTGCCTTCGACGCTGTGCAAGATCATCAATGACGACGGCCAGGAGCTGGCCATCGGCGAAATCGGCGAGCTGTGCGTGAAGGGCCCGCAGGTGATGAAGGGCTACTGGCAGCGACAGGAAGCCACCGACGAGATCCTCGACGCCGAAGGCTGGCTGAAGACCGGCGACATCGGCCTGATCCAGGAAGACGGCTACCTGCGCATCGTCGACCGCAAGAAGGACATGATTCTGGTGTCCGGCTTCAACGTCTACCCGAACGAGCTGGAAGACGTGCTGGCAACCCTGCCGGGCGTGCTGCAGTGCGCCGCCATTGGCGTGCCGGACGAAAAATCCGGCGAGGCGATCAAGGTGTTCGTGGTGGTCAAACCGGGCGAGAGCCTGACCAAGGAGCAGGTGATGGAGCACATGCGCGCCAACCTCACCGGCTACAAGGTGCCCAAGGCCGTCGAGTTCCGCGACGTGCTGCCGACCACCAACGTCGGCAAGATCCTGCGCCGCGAACTGCGCGACGAAGAGCTGAAGAAGCTGGGCAAGAAGTGATTCGATCCTGCTGAAACGAAAACCCGCTACGGCGGGTTTTTTATTGGTGCGCCAGGCATGGCGCGTAGCGCCGTGACTGGCGCTGTTCGATTCACTGTGGTGGTGAGCTGGACGACTAGGAGGTGAAAGTCCTCTACACACCCGGCAAGGGGAAGTGTTAGCCAGAGGCAAGGGTGTCGTGGGTGACTGCGAATCTGAAGGAAGCCCGAGGCAAAAT
>JAEYXX010000029.1 GCA_023431055.1 Pseudomonadota bacterium | reverse complement strand
TGGTGATGCGCATGTGCGGGATGGTCACCAGGTTGTCGGTCAGGCCGATGTTCAGTTCGCCGCGCAGGTGCTGGTGCAGGCCGTTGACCTCGGTGCGAAAGCTCTCCAGCGCCGCCAGCAGTTGCAGAGTGCTCTGGTACACCTCGCGGCCTTCTTCGGTCAGGGCGAAGCCGGCGCGGCCGCGCTGGCATAGACGCAGGCCGAGGCGTTGCTCTAGGTCGCTCATCTGCTGGCTGATGGCCGAGCGGCCGATGCCCAATGCGCTTTCCGCGGCGGAAAAACCGCCGCATTCCACCACGCTGCGAAACAGCTTGAGCAGGCGGATTTCAAAGTCGCTGACCTGGGCCAGCGGATCGGGACGGCGGCTGCTCATTTGTTTAGTCGGCCTTGAACTGAAGATAAGAAGAGTATTGTTTTACTGACTCTATGCCCGTGGCACCTTTGCTGGCAACAACGAGCTTTTGTAGGAGCGGCTTCAGCCGCGATTGCTGTCGACAGTCGCGGCTAAAGCCCCTCCCACATTGCCCCTGATCACGCCGCCACTGCCGAGGCCACCCGATGAACATGCCGCAGACCGCAACTCCGTCCCTGGCCAGCCAGCTCAAGCTGGATGCGCACTGGATGCCGTTCTCCGCCAACCGCCAGTTCCAGCGCGACCCGCGCATCATCGTCGGGGCCGAAGGCAGCTGGCTGACCGATGATCAGGGCCGCAAGATCTACGACAGCCTCTCCGGCCTGTGGACCTGCGGCGCCGGCCACTCGCGCAAGGAAATTCAGGACGCCGTGGCCAAGCAGCTCGGCACCCTCGACTATTCGCCGGGCTTCCAGTTCGGCCATGCGCTGTCGTTCAAACTGGCCGAGCAGGTCGCCGACCTGATGCCGGGCGAGCTCAACCACGTGTTCTTCACCGGCTCCGGCTCCGAGTGCGCCGACACCGCGGTGAAGATGGCCAAGGCCTACTGGCGCCTCAAAGGCCAGGCCTCCAAGACTCGTTTCATCGGCCGTGCCCGTGGCTACCACGGCGTCAACATCGCTGGTACCGCGTTAGGCGGCATCGGTGGCAACCGCAAGATGTACGGCCAACTGATGGACGCCGACCACCTGCCGCACACCCTGCAGCCGGGCATGGCCTTCACCAAGGGCATGGCCGAGACTGGCGGCGTGGAGCTGGCCAACGAACTGCTCAAGCTGATCGAACTGCACGACGCCTCCAACATCGCCGCGGTGATCGTCGAGCCGATGTCCGGTTCGGCCGGTGCCATCGTGCCGCCGGTGGGCTACCTGCAGCGCTTGCGCGAGATCTGCACCCAGCACAACATCCTGCTGATCTTCGACGAAGTGATCACCGGCTTCGGCCGCATGGGCAAGTGGAGCGGCGCGGAGTTCTTCGGCGTGACCCCGGACCTGATGAACGTCGCCAAGCAGATCACCAACGGCGCCATCCCGCTGGGTGCGGTGATCGCCAGCAGCGAGATCTACAACACCTTCATGCAGCAGCCGTCGCCGGAGCACATGATCGAGTTCACCCATGGCTACACCTACTCGGCGCACCCGGTGGCCTGTGCCGCCGGTCTGGCGACGCTGGAGCTGCTCAAGCGCGAGAACCTGATCCAGCAATCCGCCGAGCTGGCGCCCAAGTTCGAGGCTGCCCTGCATGGCCTGAAGGGCACCAAGCACATCATCGATATCCGCAACTGCGGTCTGGCTGGCGCGCTGCAGATCGCCCCGCGTGATGGTGACGCGGTGATCCGTCCGTTCGAGGCCGGCATGGCCCTGTGGAAGGCCGGCTTCTACGTGCGCTTCGGTGGCGACACCCTGCAGTTCGGCCCAACCTTCAACGCCAAGATCGAAGACCTCGACCGCGTGTTCAACGCCGTCGGTGACGTGCTGAACAAACTGGATTGAACCGTAGGGTGGATGACGCTTTACCCATCCACCAATCATCGAATCCCCAAGGTGGATGAAAAGAGCGTCATCCACCCTACGCCTCTGGAGAGCCCCATGAGCCATATCCCGCACCTGATCAACGGCGAACGCGTTGCCGGCAACGGTCGCAGCGCCCCGGTGTACAACCCGTCCACCGGCGACTCCACCACTGCCGTCGGCCTGGCCGACCGCGCCACCATGCAACTGGCCATCGACGCCGCCAAGGCCGCCTTTCCGGCCTGGCGCAACACCCCGCCGGCCAAGCGCGCGCAGATCATGTTCCGCTTCAAGCAGCTGCTGGAGCAGAACGAGAACGAAATCGCCGCGCTGATCAGCGCCGAGCACGGCAAGACCATCGAGGACGCCATAGGCGAACTCAAGCGCGGCATCGAGAACGTCGAGTTCGCCTGCGCTGCGCCGGAAATCCTCAAGGGTGAGTACAGCCGCAACGTTGGCCCGAACATCGACGCCTGGACCGACCTGCAGCCCATCGGCGTGGTGGCTGGCATCACCCCGTTCAACTTCCCGGCCATGGTGCCGCTGTGGATGTACCCGCTGGCCATCGTCTGTGGTAACTGCTTCATCTTGAAGCCGTCCGAGCGCGACCCGAGCTCCACCCTGTTCATCGCCGAACTGCTGAACCAGGCCGGCCTGCCCAAGGGCGTGCTGAACGTGGTCAACGGCGACAAGGACGCAGTCGACGCGCTGATCGAGGCGCCCGAGGTCAAGGCCCTGAGCTTCGTCGGCTCGACCCCGATTGCCGAGTACATCTACAGCGAAGGTACCAAGCGCGGCAAACGCGTGCAGGCCCTGGGCGGCGCCAAGAACCACGCCGTGCTGATGCCCGATGCCGACCTCGATAACGCCGTCAGCGCACTGATGGGCGCAGCCTACGGCTCCTGCGGCGAACGCTGCATGGCCATCTCGGTTGCCGTGTGCGTGGGCGACCAGATCGCCGACGCCCTGGTCGAGAAGATCGTCCCGCAGATCCAGGCGCTGAAGATCGGCGCCGGCACCTCCTGCGGCCTGGACATGGGCCCGCTGGTCACCGCTGCGGCGCGAGACAAGGTCAAGGGCTACATCGACGCCGGTGTGGCGCAGGGCGCCAAGCTGGTGGTCGACGGTCGCGGCCTGGTGGTACCGGGTAACGAGAATGGCTTCTTCGTCGGCGGCACCCTGTTCGACAAGGTCACCCCGGAGATGACCATCTACACCGACGAAATCTTCGGCCCGGTGCTGTGCATCGTCCGCGTCGGCAGCCTGGAACAAGCCATGCAACTGATCAACGATCACGAGTACGGCAACGGCACCTGCATCTTCACCCGTGACGGTGAAGCCGCGCGCCTGTTCTGCGACGAAATCGAAGTCGGCATGGTCGGCGTCAACGTGCCGCTGCCGGTGCCGGTGAGCTACCACAGCTTCGGCGGCTGGAAGCGCTCGCTGTTCGGCGACCTGCATGCCTACGGCCCGGATGGCGTGCGCTTCTACACCCGCAAGAAGGCCATCACCCAACGCTGGCCGGCGCGCAAGAGCCACGAAGCGGCGCAGTTCGCCTTCCCCAGCAATGGTTGAGTGAGCTGAGGCGTTGAATGCAAAGGCCGGTCGCAAGACCGGCCTTTTTCTTGGTCGCAGTGTCGCTGTGCTTGGGCTTCTCGTAGGAGCGGCTTCAGCCGCGAATGAACGTGCAAGCACCGGCGATGTAATACCTGACCAACACTGCGGCGCTGGTAGCAATCGTTGATTCATGCGGGCAGAAAAAGGGGAGCCATTGGCTCCCCTTTTTCGTCAGCGGGAAAGGCGATGGTTCCTTCGCAGGTCGATCAGATCCTGATGAGTGCAGGTCTGTGGCGCCGGACCAGTCAGATCGTAGCAACGCTGGCCGAAGCCCATCGGCCAATAGGCTATGCCGACCGGCGGCCAGAAGATCGAGGCAACGCGAAAGCGTGTTTTCAGGCGGCCGCTCTGGATGACATGGGATTGCCTGTCCTCCAGACGATAAGGAACGCCTGCTGCGGCACCCCATGAAAATGGGCGAGTCTTGATCAGGCCTTCTTTGTGAAGAGCCGGGCGCTCGTTGACGATGAGCGCGCTGTCGTCGGGGAGCTTGACCCAGGTGGCGGTGGAACAACCACTGACGATGAGTGCAGCTGCCAGCATGGCGGCAGACTTGAGGGAAGACATCCGGATTACATCCTTGTCGTAGTGCTGATAGGGGCGCGTACTATAACGGCTTATGGCTATCAGGGAAGTGCCGAACGTCCAGTAAGTGGCCGCAATGCAGCGCGGCGTATTGCTCGCCAGTGTCGACGAGCAGAGTCGCAATCGATTGAGTCGTGCGCGCCACCAGGCCAGATTCACTGCGCCTGATCGATGGCCTCCTGCAGACGCTGAGTGTTCGCCGCATTGGCCTGGTCGATCTGCTGCTTGAGCTGCTCCATCTGCTGCTGGGCCTGTTTGGCCTGCTCCGCCTGGAGTGTGGCCGTGGCGGCCGTCTCGCCGGCGCCGCAGCCGCTCAGGGTGATTAACAGGGAGAAGGTGCAGAAAAGGCGCAGGTGCATCATGGAGTCCTCGGCAAGCTCGGGCGGTGAGCGATAGATTGGCGCATCTGCGCGGATTTGTGTGTGCCGGCCGCCGCAAACCGAAAGCGCTGATTCGAACACGCCTGCGGCTCGTTGCATATCGCCTATCCCTATACCTCTGGTACAACAGCCGGCAGTGAGAAAGGGAGAAGCACGATGACCGAAGCATTCAAGCTGGACCTGCACACCTACCTCGGGCGCCTGGGTTACTCGTCGGCGCCGCCACCGAGCCTCGACACCCTGCGCGAGCTGCAAGCGCGGCACACCGCCGAGTTCCCCTTCGAAACCCTGGCGAGCATGCTGCGCGTGCCGGTGGAGGTCGAACCCGCCGCGATCCAGGACAAGCTGCTACGCCAGGGCCGTGGCGGCTACTGCTTCGAACTTAACCGTCTGTACCTGCTGCTGTTGCAGGCGTTGGGCTTCGACGCGCGCGGGCTGACCGGCCGCGTGGTCATGGGCGGTCCGGAAGATGCCCTGCCGGCGCGCACCCATATGCTGGTGCTGGTGACCATCGATGGCGTGCGCTACATCACTGACGTCGGCTTTGGCGGCATGGTGCCGACCGGTCCACTGCTGCTCGACAGCGAGGCCGAGCAGCCCACACCGCATGAGCCCTATCGGCTGACGTTGGTGGACGGCACCTACACCTTGCGCGCGTTGGTGGCGGGTAGCTGGCGGGCGATGTACGTGTTCGATCTGCAGCAGGTGGCGGATATCGATTACGTGGTGGGTAACTGGTACGTGTGCACCCACCCGGACTCGCCCTTCCTTGGCCAGATGATTGCCGCCCGCACCGGGCCGGGCCTGCGCAAGACCTTGAACAACGGCAGCTTCGCCATTCACCGACTGGGGCAGGCGAGTGAACGGGTGCAGTTGCAGAGTGTCGATGAGGTACTGAGGGTATTGCGAGAAGAGTTCGGGATTCGGGTGCCGGAGCATCCTGAGCGGCGGGAGATCATCGAACGATTGATTGCGGGGGCGTGAAGGCAAGTCCGCTGGTATCGCCACGCTCTTGTGGGAGGGGCTTCAGCCGCGACCCGAAGCCACCCAAATCTGTAGGAGCGGCTTCAGCCGCGAAAATCTCGGAAGCCTCGAAGGCACGCTGAGATTACTGATGGACCGCGATCAGTTCCCCTCTCCCATTTATGGGAGAGGGGCTAGGGGAGAGGGCTCTCTTGGTTTTTGTACTCCGACGCCGCAAATTCGTTGTCTGAAATTACGGTTTCGCCCTTACGGCGACTCACTTTTTTCAAACGCCAAAAAGTAAGCAAAAACGCTGTGCCCCGCCATCCGGGTCTCGCTGCGCTCGACTCCCCTCACTCCATCATTGCTCCGAGGGCCCGCCGCGAAGGGCCATCCCTGGCCCATCGCGGCTCTCGCGGCATCCATGCCGCTCAACCCTCTACACAACGATTCCGTTCGGCCTTCTGAAGGGGCGATTGGCAGCGCCTGATCGTTCTCTGCAGGGTTGCCAGAATCCAAGTCGTAGGTCGGATGTAAGCCGCGGCATTTCCGCAGTTGATTCCACAAATCTGGCAGGCGCCGCGATCTCTGATCCCGTCAGGAGGCCGAGTGGAGGTGCTGCGTAGAGGGGCGTTTGGCATGGATGCCAAACGAGGAACGATGGGCCAGGGATGGCCCACCGTGACGACCCTCGGAGCAGCGCCGGAGCGAGGGAAGTTTCGCGAAGCGAAACCCGGATGTCGGGCGCGCTTTCTCTTTGGTTACTTTCTCTTTCGCGCGAGCAAAGAGAAAGTGACTCGCCGTAAGGGCGAAAAGCGTCGTGTCGAAATGGCGCATATCTTGTGAGGCGCCTCGGTGCACAAGCGCCACGTTGTCCACCCTGCTGATATCTCGGATTACTTATTCATGAGTAAAAGCTAATGGTCGTTCTCAGTTGGTCTGCAAAATCGTAAATTTCATCCAGTGAGCTGATCGGGTGGCGCGTCTCGTTCTTTTCTTGATCAAAAATGCCGATGTATTTCTGCAGCCGGTTGAAGTGAAGACGACAGATAGGTTTTCGATTGTTATCGTCTAGTAGAATGCCAAAGTAGCTTTGAGTATCACGCTGCACAATCCGTTTTGAGTCTACAACCGAGCGGACGATTGCCTTTACTATGTGATAACCCTCAAGCTCTTCTAGTGTGGTTATCACTTTATCTTCTGCTGATTCACTCTGCTGTTCTGCTGGTGTTTCAGTAGGTGCTGATACGGTAGAGGCATAACTAGGTTGAACTGCTCCACTCATCGCAGATTTCAAGCGATCATTTATTTGATCGCTCAAGAACTGAGCAACCGCCTTGCGAGTCAATTCGGTGAATTGTTCGCGAACTCTCTGGGTAATCATTCCGTCGTAAACGCGCGATGCGAAAAATTTAACAAAATCATCTTCCGGTTTGCTGAATTGTGCGGCAATTTCCTTTTTGATCTGGCTGACATACTTGAGTTCGCCAGCAGAGTTGATGATGGATTCTACGTCGAAAGCAGATTTGGTGAGTTTTATCAGCTCTGGTACGGCATGTTCATCGATGTCAAGTAAATCCAGTTCAAGGAAGGGCTTTTCATCCATCTTGTTAGGTGCGTCAAGATCAGTAAAAAATTTGTACACTTGCCCGTTGGTGAGGATCGAGATACGTGCGTTGGTGACATGGAAGTAGCGGAATAGTTGAGATGCATGGTTGATGTTCAATGGTTCGCCAATTTTCTTGCATTCAACCAATATTTGAACTTCGCCTTCTTTCAATATTGCGTAGTCAATTTTTTCGCCTTTCTTCGTGCCTACATCGCACACGAATTCTGGAGTTACTTCTGTTGGGTCAAAGACGTCATATCCCAGTACGGTATTTATGAATGGCATTACGAAGGCGTTCTTTGTCGCCTCTTCGGTTTTGATAGCCGCACCTTGTTGGCGAATCTTAGATGCGAGATTGTTCAGTTTTTCAAAGAATTCCATATCTTTTACCTTGTTGTGTTAAACCCTTGTATTGGGCGAAACGATGCCTACCAACATTAGCTGTAAAGCTATCACCCTGCTTTCCGATTCCGCACATACAACGCTTCACCCCCCGTCGCGCTGCTGCCCCGCACCTGCAGCTCAAACCGCTTCGGATGCCCCTTGATCAAATCGCTGAGCTTCTTGAAGCCATATAGCCGGGCATCGAATGCCGGACGCAGTTTGCTGATGTTCGAACCGAGGGCGCCGAGTTGGATCCAGCCGTCCTCGTCGTCGCTGTCGTCGATGACCTTGGCGATAAAGTCCACCGGTACCTTCTGTGCTTTCGGCTTGGCGGGCACTTTGGCCGGTTCGGCGGGGGTGGTCTCGCCAGCGACGTCTTTGATCTTGTCGCCGTTGCTGAGCGGCTCTTCCGCTGGCTTAGCTGCGTCGGCACGAAGGATTTCGGTATAGATGAACTTGTCGCAGGCAGAGACGAAGGGGGAGGGTGTTTTCTCCTCGCCGAAACCGTAGACAATCAGCCCCCTCCTCACGCAAACGTGCCGCCAGCCGCGTGAAGTCACTGTCGCTGGAAACCAGGCAAAAGCCATCGAAGCGTCGGGTGTATAGCAGGTCCATCGCGTCGATGATCAGCGAGCTGTCGGTGGCGTTCTTGCCCTTGGTGTAGGCGAACTGCTGGATCGGTTGGATGGAGTGGTCGAGCAGCACTTTCTTCCAACTGCCGAGGTTGGGCTGCGTCCAGTCGCCATAGATGCGTTTGACGCTGGCGACGCCGTACTTGGCGATTTCTTCGAAAAGGCCTTCGACGATGGCGGCGGGGGCGTTGTCCGCATCGATCAAAACAGCGAAGTGCTTGTGCTGGCGCGCGGTGTTGGGTTTGCTGGCCATGGTGCGTCCTTGCTGGGCGATGGATCGACATTACTGCGAATAATGGCGTTGCGCCATAGTCCATCAGTCGATCCATTGACCTGGCTCACTCAGCGGCCTGGGTGAGTGAGCCGTGGTGCAATCAGGCCAGGGCGGTGCGCTGCCTGCCTTCCACTCGGCGTTTCAACGCCGCACCTTCGGCGATTTCCAGCCCGCCGCCTTGGGCGCGGGCGGAGCGGCCCCAGTCTTCCAGCAGTTCCATGCAGGCATGGTCGATATAGCTGACCCGCGCCAGGCTCAGGTGCAGGCGTGTGCCCGGTTCGATGCTGGCCAGCAGTTTGGCCAGTTGTGGCACGCGCAGGAAGGTGGCGGCGCCGCTCATGCGCAGTTCGGCGCTGTTCGGGCCGGTGGGCACCAGCTTCGCGCGCAGGCGTGAGGCGCTCCACACCAGTTTCAGTAAGGTCAGGCCAAAGCCCACCAGCACGCCGGTCAGCAGGTCGGTGAAGACGATGCACAGCGCCGTGGCGGCGTAGATGAACACCGGGGCGCGGCCGTACTGGCCGAGGTTGCGCATGGCCTTGGGGTCGACCAGTTTGCAGCCGGTGTACACCAGCACCGCGCCGAGGCTGGCCACCGGGATGCTCTGCAGTACGACCGGCAGCAGAGCGACCAGGGCCAATAGCCAGGCGCCGTGGAGGATGGTCGAGGTGCGGCCGCGAGCACCGGCCTGGACGTTGGCCGAGCTGCGTACGATCACGCCGGTCATCGGCAGGGCGCCGACTGCACCGCAAAGCATGTTGCCGATGCCCTGGGCAGATAGTTCGCGGTTGAAGCGCGCACGTGGGCCATCGTGCATGCGGTCGACAGCGGCGGCAGACAGCAGCGTCTCGGCGCTGGCAATAAAGGCCAGGGCTAGCGCCGCGATCAGCAGTTGCGGATCGGCCAGGCTGGCCAAGCCCTGCGGGGTGATCCAGTCGATGGCATCGCCGAGGTTGGCCGGCAGTTCGACGCGTTTGACCGGCAGTGTCAGCCACAGGCTGGCCAGAGTGGCGAGCGTCACGCCGACCAGCGCGCCGGGCAGAAAGCGCAGTGGCGCTGGGCGAAAACGCTCCCACAGCCAGATGCTGGCGATGGTGCCGAGGCCCACTGCACCGGCGATCATGGCGTTGCTGCCGAGCAGGGTCAGCGCATCACCCACGGCGCCGGGGAAGGCCAGCAGGTTGTCCAGGCCGGAGGCCTTGGGCGCGGCATCGATCATCACGTGCACCTGCGACAACACGATGAGGATGCCGATGCCGGCGAGCATGCCGTAGACCACCGCCGGCGCGGTGACGCGAAACCAGCCGCCCAGGCGCAAGGTGCCGGCGAGCAGCTGGATCAGGCCGGCCAGCAGCAACACCGGGCCTAGCGCAGCCATGCCGTGAGTACGCACCAGCTCGAACACCAGCACGGCGAGGCCGGCAGCCGGGCCGCTCACCTGTAGTGGCGCGCCGGCGATGAAACCGACCACCAGACCGCCGATGATGCCGGTGATCAGTCCCTTGGCCGGCGGCATGCCGGAGGCGATGGCGATGCCCATGCACAGCGGCAGGGCGACGAGAAAGACCACCACGGACGCCAGCGCGTCCCGTGGCAGTGTGCGAAATACAGTCATGAATATCTCTCCTGACCCGATCTACGGGCAAAAGCAGCCCGTGCCCGCGCCATCCAGGGGCACAGGCTCAGGGAAATGGGTGGATCAGGCGCTGGCGTAGCGCGGTTGCGGGGTGGCGCAGGGCTGCTCGTCGCCGTCAAGCGGAAGGAAGTTGCCCGAAGCGGCGTCGTAGGCGCGGATGCCGCCACTGTCGATGTCGTAGACCCAGCCATGGATCTGCAATTGGCCGCTGGCCAGACGGGCGGCGACGGAAGGGTGAGTGCGCAGGTGGTCGAGCTGCGCCACCACGTTTTCTTCGGTCAGCACGCCGAGGGTTTCATGGGCGCTGCCGCACTTGCAGTTGTCCGCCACCACGCTGCGCGCCACTTCGGCATGGCGTAGCCAGGCGCGTACCGTGGGCATGCCGTCGAGGCTGTCCGGGTTGAGCACGGCCTTCATCGCACCGCAGTCGGAATGGCCGCAGACGATGATGTGCTGTACGCCGAGCGCCAGTACGGCGTACTCGATGGCGGTGGATACGCCGCCGTTCATCTGTCCGTAGGGCGGTACCACGTTACCCACGTTGCGGGTGACGAACAGGGTGCCGGGGTCGCTCTGGGTGATCAGCTCCGGCACGATGCGCGAGTCGGCGCAGGTGATGAACATTGCGCTGGGCGACTGCGCCGAGGCCAGACGCTTGAACAGCGCCTGCTGCTGCGGGTAGACCTCCTGGCGGAAACGCCGAAAGCCCTGCAGCAGTTGTTGCAGGGCGGCCAGCGCGTTGTCCTTGGCGACGGGGCGCAGGGTATTGCCGGTTCGGGAAGCGGTTGAGTTCATCGTTGCATCTCCTGTGATGTTCATCGGTGACGTTCTCGACTGCCAGCCAAACGCCTGTGACCGATCGGTCACTTCCGGGGCGACGATAAAGATTCTTACTTAATCAAAACTGAACGAGAGGCTCTAAAACGCCACTATGCGGGCATTCTCAGGGATGTGGCCTGTGGGGCCAGAGGCATGAGCGAGTACTGGGAGTATCGAGGAGCAGAACGGGTGATCGAGCTGCGCGGGTATGAGCGCCAAGAGGCAGCGCCTGGCGGGCCACCTGCTGATGCAGGTCAGCCCGCTGGGCGAGGTATGACCCTGGGTGTGGTTTAGTGCTCGCCCTTCATCGCGCCACTGAGGCCGAACATCAGCACCAGCAGGTTGGCATCGGGTTTGGCGGCGGGCTGCACTTGCTTGCGCAAAGGTGCGGTGGGGCAGGGCTCTGCGGCGGCGCAGGCTTGCGCTTCCAGCACGCGCGGGCCGGGCTCCTGCCAGGCTGCGGCGGCGATTGCCGTTACGCTGAGGGCGAGGCCCAGGAACAAACCTCGTGCTATTTCTAATTTCATTTTGCTAACCCCTTGAAAGCGCTGCCAAACGCTGTTCGCTAAACCTAGATCACCCATTGCCTTGTCGTCGTCTCATGCGACGAACGGTCTTAGCGCGTAGCTGGCACCAGCCGGGGCTGTGCTGGGACACGGGCCTTGTCGGTTGGTTCAACAATGCTGCGGGTAACGTATCGACGTAACCTTAGGTGCCCGTTAAGGCCCCCTGTAACAGCCGGCCCTGGCAGTTGCAGTCGCCTGCAGCTCTGCTTGCTACCCAGCGCAAAGGTGCAAGGTAGAGCCACTTCCTGGTGGGGGTGATGCGGATGGAACGAGGTGTTGCGGAAAAAACACTGCCGACCCTGGGCCGGCAGTCGTTTGTTTACGCAATAGCCGTGCCGTGGCCTTTGGCACCATCGGCGAAGATCTGGCGATAGCCCTGCAGCAGTTGCTGCCAGTCGGTGTCGGACCAGGGGCTGTGGCGTCGTAGTTGAGGCAGGTCGTGCTGAGCGGCCTGGGCGCGTGTCAGGCGGCGACGGCTTTTCTCCAGATCCAGCAGGGCAACCTGCGGCGTTTCGCCGGCAAGGTTAACGAAGACATGTTTGGCATACAGGCAACCGTGCTGCCAGCGCCCCAGGTGCATGCGCGCCAGAGTCGCGCCAACAAGTTGCAGCAGCTCGGTGTGTGCGGCTTCGCCACAGGCTTCGCGGCCGCCTTTGGCGTACCAGCTTTCGATGTCCATGAAGCCTTCGAGCTCGGCGGTCACCAGCAGGCCCCGCCAGCCCTGTTGTGGGTCGCGTTCAACGCCGCAGTAGATCAGCTTGGGAACGGGCACGCCGAGTGCGTCCAGGGCCAGCAATGCACTGCGTTCGCGCAGTACGGTCGGGCGTCCCTGTGGGTGCAGCAGGCTGCGGTAGATATGGCCGATCTGTTTCTTGGCGTAGAGCACGCCGGTTTCATCCAGCAGGCGCTGCACACCACTTTCGCCGCCGCGGCGAGCGTTGGGCTCTTCGACCCAATCACCTTGCTGTTGCCACCAGTATTGGAATACCTGCTGAGGAATCTCGCGCGTACTGCAAGGGGCCATATTTTTGTTCTTCTATTGGAGGTTTACGCAGCACTCGTCTCGTGAACGGGGACTGCATCGTTCAGGGTTGTAACAAAACATAAGCAAACAACGTTCCCGAGTCCATCGGTAATGTCATCGGATTTTTCGGCCTGTATCGCTTTTCGTCGGGCATAAAAAATTTCCGGGAGAAATTTTTAACGTCGCGTAGCGACGGCCCGCAGGGTGGCCGCCATGGATGGCAGGCCAAAAAAAACCCCGCGACTGGCGCGGGGTTCTTGGTACTGCGTGGGAACCGGTCGGCTTACATCATGCCGCCCATGCCACCCATACCGCCCATGCCGCCCATGTCAGGCATGGCCGGAGCCTTGTCGTCAGCCGCTTCGGCAACCATGGCCTCGGTGGTGATCATCAGGCCGCCGATGGAAGCAGCAGCTTGCAGGGCCGAACGGGTGACCTTGGCCGGGTCGAGAATACCCATCTCGATCATGTCGCCGTAGGTGTCGGTCGCGGCGTTGAAGCCGAAGTTGCCCGAACCTTGCTTGACCTTGTCGACCACGACGCTCGGCTCGCCACCGGCGTTGGCAACGATCTGACGCAGCGGCGCTTCAACAGCGCGACGCAGCAGAGCGATACCGACGTTCTGGTCTTCGTTGTCGCCTTTCAGGCCTTCGATGGCCTGTAGAGCGCGAACCAGAGCAACACCACCGCCAGGTACCACGCCTTCTTCCACGGCAGCGCGGGTAGCGTGCAGGGCGTCTTCAACGCGGGCTTTTTTCTCTTTCATCTCGACTTCGGTGGCAGCGCCAACCTTGATCACGGCAACACCGCCAGCCAGCTTGGCCAGGCGCTCTTGCAGCTTCTCTTTGTCGTAGTCGGAAGAGGTTTCTTCGACCTGCTTGCGGATCTGCGCAACGCGGGCTTCGATGTCGACCTGAGCGCCAGCGCCATCGATGATGGTGGTGTTGTCCTTGTTCAGGACGACGCGTTTGGCGTTACCCAGGTGCTCCAGAGTGGCGCTTTCCAGGGACAGGCCAACTTCTTCGGAGATCACGGTGCCGCCGGTGAGGATGGCGATGTCCTGCAGCATGGCCTTGCGGCGGTCGCCGAAGCCCGGCGCCTTGACGGCAGCGACCTTGACGATGCCGCGCATGTTGTTGACGACCAGGGTAGCCAGAGCTTCGCCTTCGACGTCTTCAGCCACGATCAGCAGCGGACGGCCAGCCTTGGCAACGGCTTCCAGAACCGGCAGCAGTTCGCGGATGTTGGAGATCTTCTTGTCGACCAGCAGCAGCAGCGGGCCTTCCAGCTCGGCAACCATGGTGTCCGGCTTGTTGATGAAGTACGGCGACAGGTAGCCGCGGTCGAACTGCATGCCTTCTACGACGGACAGTTCGTTTTCCAGGCCCGAGCCCTCTTCAACGGTGATGACGCCTTCTTTGCCGACCTTGTCCATGGCTTCGGCGATGATGTCACCGATGGAGCTGTCGGAGTTGGCGGAGATGGTGCCGACCTGGGCGATGGCCTTGGAGTCGGCGCACGGCTTGGCCAGGTCTTTCAGCTGAGCAACGATGGCGCTGGTGGCCTTGTCGATGCCGCGCTTCAGGTCCATCGGGTTCATGCCGGCAGCGACGGACTTCAGGCCTTCGTTGACGATGGCTTGAGCCAGAACGGTAGCGGTGGTGGTGCCGTCACCGGCAGCGTCGTTGGCCTTGGACGCGACGTCCTTGACCAGCTGGGCGCCCATGTTCTCGAAGGCGTCTTTCAGTTCGATTTCCTTGGCAACCGACACACCGTCTTTGGTGATGGTCGGGGCGCCGAAGGATTTGGCCAGAACCACGTTACGGCCTTTTGGGCCGAGGGTGGCTTTGACGGCGTCGGCCAGTACGTTGACGCCAACGAGCATTTTCTTGCGGGCGGAATCGCCAAACTTGACTTCTTTAGCAGCCATGTTGATCAGTCCTCAAATTCTTGAAGGTTAAACGGAGATTCGTGGGAATCAGGCTTCGACGACAGCGAGGATTTCGTTCTCGCCCATTACCAGCAGGTCTTCGCCGTCGACTTTGACGGTGTTGCTGCCGGAGTACGGGCCGAATACCACCTTGTCACCGACCTTGACGGCCAGCGGACGGACTTCGCCGTTATCCAGAACCTTACCGGTACCGACGGCAACGACTTCACCTTGGTTCGGCTTCTCGGCGGCCGAACCCGGCAGCACGATGCCGCCTGCGGTTTTGGTCTCTTCTTCGCTGCGACGGATCACGACGCGGTCATGCAGAGGACGAAGCTTCATTGTCGATCTCTCCTAACAATTGATGGCCAACTTGCCGACTCTGTGTGGTCGGCGGGTTTGTAAAATCCGGCGAGGCCGGGTGCGGCACGCTGGGCGTACCGCGAAAGTTGGACTGCCTCAGGGGCAGGCACCTTGCGGTGACTGCTACATGTGGGCGGGCAAGGGCATTTCAAGGGGGCTGACGTAAATTTTTTACATGCGCCAGGCTGGGCGAGAGATCGGGCGCCGCAAGGCGGCGCCCGCAGTGAAGCAGTTAGTCGCGACGCTCGTACTCGCCTTCGAGGACGTTCGGGTTGGTCTTGCCGGTGCGGGCAGCCTGGTCGTCGAAGAAGGCGCGCTGGCGCAGGGCCTGTTCCTCGGCGCGGCGGCGAATCTTGCCGACCAGCAGGCGACGGGTGAAGGGAATCAGGCAGAGCACGCCGAAGATGTCGCTGATGAAGCCCGGCAGCAGCAGCAGGCCACCACCAACGGCGATCAACAGGCCTTCGAGCATTTCCTGCTCGGGCAGTTCGCCGCGCGAGAGTTTTTCCCGGGCACGCCAGGCGGTGGCGACCCCGGCGACGCGCAGCAGGATACTGCCAAGCACCGCGGTACCGATGATCAACAGCAGAGTGGGCAGCACGCCAATGGCGCTGCCGACCTTGATCAGTAACGCCAGCTCGATGATCGGGAAGAGCAGGAAGAGAAACAGAAACGCGCGCATGTTCAGAGAGTCCTTGGCGGAAGCGAGCTTCCAGTAGGAGTTAAGTATGGGGTTGTGGCCTGAATTCAAGCTGAAGCCAAGCCGTCGGTCTGCCAGGTCTCGGCGCGAGCCAGCGTCACCAGGGCTTCACGCACCTGTCCCGGGTTGTTGCAGGATGTTGGAAAGGCCAGCCAGTGCAGGCTTTGGCCAATGCGCAGGTGAAAGCCCTCGCTGTCGACACCGACCATCTGCGCCGGTTCGTGCCGGGGCAGGCCGGCCAGTTCGACGTAGTGGGCGATGGCCTTGGCGTGGTCTTCATTCATGTGCTCGACCATGCTCGCTTCGCTGCCGTCCGTCGCGAAGGGGTTGGCCAGGGCCACCTGGTCGAGCCAGTGAATGGCACCGAAACCGCCGATGAAACGCCAGCGCACCGGCTCCAGCCGCCAGAAATCGAAATCATGCGCCCGATGGTAGTCGCGCGACTGTGGGAAAAAGCGGTAATAACGTTGTGCGGCCGCTTCGATTTCGCTCTCGTCATGCAACTGTCGTGCTTCGGCGAGCAAAGTGAGGCGGCCGACCGCCTGCACATCCTCTGCGCCACGCTCGCCAACCAATAGCGAACATTTGGCGTCCTGCCCGAGATTATGGGTGTGCTGGGCGATGCGGCTGATCAGGATCAGTGGCCGGCCCTCGGCGTCCAGGCAGTAGGGCACCACCGATCCGAAAGGGAAACCCGGCATGGCCTTGGAGTGGGTGCTGAGCACGCCACGGTATTCCTTGAGCAGCAATTCTCGTGCATGCTTGCCGGCTTTCACGCTCACCTTATGACTCCTCGCAAAGAATCCGTCAGAAACGGACAGACGCCCTAGCATAGCGGTTAGCGGGCATCAGCGGGGTCGCTAAATGCTGCACCTTGAGGGGATAAAGCGATGCAACTGAAAGACAAAGTCATCATCATCACTGGCGGCTGCCAGGGACTGGGCCGCGCCATGGGTGAGTACCTGGCGGCCAAGGGCGCCAGGCTGGCGCTGGTCGATCTGAACCAGGAAAAGCTCGATGAAGCCGTGGCAGCCTGCAAGGCCGCTGGTGGCGACGCCCGTGCCTACCTGTGCAACGTGGCCAATGAAGAGCAGGTCACGCACATGGTCGCCCAGGTGGCCGAGGATTTCGGCGCCATCAACGGCCTGGTCAACAATGCCGGCATCCTGCGCGATGGCCTGACCATCCGCGTCAAGGACGGTGAGATGACCAAGATGAGCCTGGCGCAGTGGCAGTCGGTGATCGACGTCAACCTGACCGGCGTGTTCCTCTGTACCCGTGAAGTGGCGGCGAAGATGATCGAGCTGGGCAACCAGGGCGCCATCGTCAACATTTCCTCGATCTCCCGTGCCGGCAACATGGGCCAGGCTAACTACTCAGCAGCCAAGGCCGGTGTCGCTGCCGATACCGTGGTCTGGGCCAAGGAGCTGGCGCGCTACGGCATCCGCGTGGCGGGCGTGGCGCCGGGCTTCATCGAAACCGAGATGACCGCCAGCATGAAGCCGGAAGCCCTGGAGAAGATGACCTCGGGCATTCCGCTCAAGCGCATGGGCAAACCGGCCGAGATCGCCCATTCGGTGGCCTACATTCTGGAAAACGACTACTACACCGGTCGCATCCTGGAGCTGGACGGCGGCCTGCGTCTGTAATCGGCTGCGCCTGAACGCAAAACGCCCCGACTGGTTCGGGGCGTTTTTGTTTGAGCTGTTGCTATGTATCGCCGGCCTGTAGCCCGGATGCAATCCGGGGCGAATCGTTTGGGGTAAGGCTTTCCCGGATTGCATCCGGGCTACTTCTTAGTGTGTGCGGGCGACTGCGAAACGGCTCAGCTCGATCAGTGCATCGCGGTACTCACCGGTCGGCAGCACATCCAGGCAGGCGATGGCGCGTTCGGCGTAGTCGCGAGCGAGCTGTGCGGTGTAATCCAGAGCGCCGGCTGCATCGACTGCGGCGCGGATGCTTTCCAGGTCTTCGATGCCACCTTTCTGGATCGCACGGCGCACCAGGGCAGCCTGCTCCTCGGTGCCTTCACGCATGGTGTAGATTAGCGGCAGGGTCGGCTTGCCTTCGGCCAGGTCGTCACCGACGTTCTTGCCCAGTTCGGCTGCATCGCCCTTATAGTCGAGCAGGTCGTCGACCAGCTGGAAGGCGATACCCAGGTGGTCGCCGAAGGTACGCAGGGCTTCGCGCTGCGCCTCGTTGGCGCCGGCCAGAGCCGCGGCACTGTGGGTCGAGGCTTCGAACAGCATTGCAGTCTTGCCGCGGATGACCTCCATATAGGTCTCTTCCGTGGTGCTGGCGTCGCGCACCTTGGACAGCTGCAGCACTTCGCCTTCGGCGATCACGCGGGTGGCGTGGGAGAGAATCTTCATCACCGGCATGGAGCCGAGCTCGACCATCATTTCGAACGAGCGTGAATAAAGGAAGTCACCCACCAGCACGCTCGGTGCGTTGCCCCACTGGGCATTGGCAGTGCTGCGGCCACGGCGCATGTCGGACATGTCGACCACGTCGTCATGCAGCAGGGTGGCGGTGTGCAGGAACTCGATGGTGGCGGCCAGCAGGCGCAGGTCGTCGGCCTGATAGCCCAGCGCACGGCCGCCTAGCAGTACCAGCAGCGGGCGCAGCCGCTTGCCGCCAGCGGAGATGATATAGTCGCCGATCTTTTCCACCAGCGGCACGCGAGAAACCACCTGCTGGCGAATGATGCCATCGACGGCAGTGAAATCGTCCGCTACCACGCGGTAGAAAGCCTGGGGTTGCATCGGCGACTGGTGCTCCTTTGAGGTTGCGCGGCATGCTAGGTGGCAGGGTGGGGGCTGTCAAGGAAGCGGCCATAGGCTACAGGCCGCAGGCTGCAGGTTAGAAGCGGAAAAGCGCTTGGCCATGCGCTGTGCTGCCTCACACACTGCTTGGCCTGAAGCCTGAAGCCTGAAGCCTGAGGCTTGCAGCTTGCCTGCCGCTTGCGTACAATCGCGCACCCTGAACTTCCCCCTGGGCATTTCCCTGCCTTACGCAATTGCAAGGGTGTCACTTCCGGCCCCAAGCAGCCATGCCAGCCAATAACGACTTTTCTAAAGCGCTGGGTGAGCAGGATCAACGGAGATTTACCATGTACGCAGTAATTGTTACTGGTGGCAAGCAATACAAAGTCACCGAAGGCGAATTCCTCAAGATCGAGAAGCTCGAAGTCGCTACCGGCGAAGCCGTGACTTTCGATCGCGTTCTGCTGATCGGCAATGGCGACGACGTTAAGATCGGCGCTCCGGTCGTAGACGGCGCTAAAGTGGTTGCCGAAGTCGTTTCGCAAGGCCGTCACGACAAAGTGCGCATCATCAAGTTCCGCCGTCGTAAGCACCACATGAAGCGTCAGGGCCACCGTCAGTGGTTCACTGAGATCAAAATCACCGGTATCCAGGCCTGATTCGTCGGCCCCGATCCCTTTATAGGAGTATTGACTCATGGCACACAAAAAAGCTGGCGGTTCTACCCGTAACGGCCGCGATTCCGAAAGTAAACGCCTTGGCGTGAAAATGTACGGTGGTCAGGTCATCAAGGCCGGTAACATCATCGTTCGTCAGCGCGGCACCGAGTTCCACCCGGGTTTCGGCGTGGGCATGGGCAAGGACCACACCCTCTTCGCCAAGATCGAAGGCGTGGTCAAGTTCGAAGTGAAGGGCGCTTTCGGCCGTCGCTACGTGAGCGTCGTTCAGGCCTAATCGCCTACGCGCTGGAAAAGCCCTGTCCGTAGGACGGGGCTTTTTTGTTTGTGTATCTTTGGTTCGCTTGCCAGATCCGCTAGCTCTGGATGATCCGGCAAGCGTTCCCCTGGCCCGCAGATGAAGCGGGAGGCATATCCATGAAATTCGTCGACGAAGTATCGATATTTGTAAAAGCCGGTGACGGCGGTAACGGCATGATGAGCTTCCGTCGTGAGAAGTTCATCGAGAAGGGCGGCCCCAACGGCGGGGACGGTGGTGACGGCGGCTCGGTATTCCTCGAGGCCGACGAGAACCTCAACACCCTGATCGATTACCGCTACACCCGCAAATTCCACGCGCAGAACGGCGAGAAGGGCGGCAGCACCGACTGCACCGGCGCCAAGGGCGAGGATTTGATCCTGCCGGTACCGGTCGGCACCACGGTGATCGACGTGGCGACCCAGGAAGTGATCGGCGATCTGGTCAAGCCCGGTCAGCGCCTGATGGTCGCTCAGGGCGGCTGGCACGGGTTGGGCAACACCCGCTTCAAGTCCAGCACCAACCGTGCGCCGCGTCAGACCACGCCGGGTAAACCGGGTGAGTCGCGCGACCTCAAGCTGGAGCTGAAAGTGCTGGCCGACGTCGGTCTGCTCGGTCTGCCGAATGCCGGCAAGAGCACTTTCATCCGCGCCGTTTCCGCAGCCAAGCCGAAAGTCGCGGATTATCCCTTCACCACCCTGGTGCCGAACCTGGGCGTGGTCAGCGTCGATCGCTTCAAGAGCTTCGTCGTCGCCGACATCCCCGGCCTGATCGAAGGCGCCTCCGAGGGTGCCGGTCTGGGTATTCGCTTCCTCAAGCACCTGGCGCGTACCCGTCTGCTGCTGCACCTGGTGGACATGGCGCCGCTGGACGAGAGCGATCCGGCCGAGGCTGCGCAGGTGATCATCGACGAGCTGGGCCGCTTCAGCCCGGCGCTGGCCGAGCGTGATCGCTGGCTGGTGCTGAACAAGATGGACCAGGTGCCCGAGGACGAGCGCGAGGCGCGCAAGGCCGATATCGTCGCCCGTCTGAACTGGCAGGGCCCGGTCTACGTGGTGTCGGCCATCAGCCGCGACGGCACTGAGCGTATCAGCCGCGACATCATGCATTACCTGGAAGTGCGTGCCGAACGCATCGCCGAAGATCCGGTATTCGCCGAGGAGCTGGCCGAGCTGGATCAGCGCATCGAGGACGAGGCCCGCGCCCGTCTGCAGGCGCTGGACGATCAGCGTGCGCTGCGTAAATCCGGCGTGCGTAGCGTCGACGATATCGACGAAGACGATGATTTCTTCGACGATGAAGACGACGACGGCCCGGAAATCATTTACGTCCGGGATTAAGCAAAATTTCCAACGCCGCTTAATTGCGGCGTTTTTGTAGATGGGGCGGACCCCATCGTTTTCTGGCTAAGGTTGGAAGATCATGCGTGACAAGGTGACCGGCGCACGGCGCTGGGTGGTGAAGATCGGCAGTGCGCTGCTGACCGCCGACGGGCGTGGCCTGGATCGTGCGGCCATGGCGGTGTGGGTCAAGCAGATGGTGGCCCTGCGCGAGCAGGGCGTCGAGCTGGTGCTGGTGTCCTCCGGGGCTGTGGCGGCCGGCATGAGCCGCCTGGGCTGGACCAGCCGACCTAGTGCGATGCATGAGCTGCAGGCGGCCGCGGCCATCGGTCAGATGGTGCTGGTGCAGGCCTGGGAGTCGAGTTTTGCCGAGCATGGCCGTCGCACCGCGCAGATCCTTCTGACCCACGACGACCTCTCCGACCGCAAGCGCTACCTCAATGCGCGCAGCACCCTGCGTACCCTGGTCGACCTCGACGTTGTGCCGGTGATCAACGAGAACGATACCGTGGTCACCGACGAGATCCGCTTTGGCGACAACGACACGCTGGCCGCGCTGGTGGCCAACCTGGTGGAGGCCGATCTGCTGGTGATCCTCACCGATCGCGACGGCATGTACACCGCCGATCCGAGGCACAACCCGGATGCCGAGCTGATTTTCGAAGCGCGTGCCGACGACCCGGCGCTGGACGCTGTGGCCGGTGGCGTGGGTGGCGCGCTGGGCCGTGGCGGCATGCAGACCAAGCTGCGCGCTTCGCGCCTGGCGGCGCGTTCCGGCGCGCACACCGTCATCGTCGGTGGTGCCATTGATCAGGTGCTGGCGCGGCTCAAGGCCGGCGAACGCCTGGGTACCCTGCTGGCGCCCGAGCGCGGCCTGCTGGCGGCGCGCAAGCAATGGCTGGCCGGCCACCTGCAGACCCGTGGCACTCTGGTGCTGGACGCCGGTGCGGTGAAGGCGCTGAGTCAGGATCGCAAGAGCCTGCTGCCGGTCGGTGTCAAGGCCGTGCAGGGCAGCTTCCGCCGTGGCGAGATGGTGGTCTGCGTTGCTCCGGACGGTCGCGAAGTGGCGCGTGGCCTGGTCAACTACAGTGCCTTGGAGGCGCAGAAGATCATCGGCCAGCCGTCCGATGCCATCGAGAAGCTGCTGGGCTATGTCGATGAGCCGGAGCTGGTACATCGCGACAATCTGATCCTCGTCTGAGAACCTGTACACGATTTGCTGCGCGTCGGCTCTACTGCGTTAAAAACAGGCTCGGAATGCTCATGTACAGAAGTACACTCCGCTTCCTCGCCTGTTTTTGTCTTGTATGGCACTAGCTCGCGAAATCGTGAACAGGTTCTAGGAGCATGTATGCGTCCGTTCAATGGAGTGTTGTTGGGGCTGCTGATGCTGCCCGGCCTGGCACTGGCCGAGACCATCGGCGAGGTGTCGACGGTGTTCAAATGGGTTGGGCCGAACGACAAGATCGTCGTCGAGGCTTTCGATGATCCCAAGGTGTCGGGCGTGACCTGCTACCTGTCGCGCGCCAAGACCGGCGGCGTGAAGGGCGGCCTGGGGCTGGCCGAGGACCGTGCCGAGGCCTCCATCGCCTGTCGCCAGGTCGGCCCGATTGCATTCAAGGGCAAGCTCAAGGACGGCGAAGAGGTGTTCAAGGAGCGCACCTCGCTGGTGTTCAAGACCATGCAGGTGGTGCGCTTCTTCGACGCCAAGCGCAATACACTGGTGTACCTGGTCTACAGCGACCGGGTGATCGAAGGCAGTCCGCAGAATGCGGTGACGGCCATTCCGATCCTGCCCTGGGGGCAGCAGTAGCTCGAATGGAGCCCATAAAAAAACCGCCCCGAGGGGCGGTTTTTTCATACCTGCTGATCAGCTGGGTATGTCCAGTTGCAGGCGCTTGTTCGACTGCGTCTGCACCTCATGGTAGCGCTCGGCATCCTTGGACAGGACATCGGCCATGGCCGGGAAGATCTCGTCCAGCTTGGTGCGCCAGCCTTCGCTCTTGGCCTGTTCGGGGAAGCAGCGGCGAATCAGGTCGAGCATGATCGACACGGTCACCGATGCGCCCGGCGAGGCGCCGAGCAGCGCGGCGATGGTGCCGTCCGCAGCTGCCACCAGTTCGGTACCGAACTGCAGGATGCCGCCGTTCTTGGCGTCCTTCTTGATGATCTGCACGCGCTGGCCAGCCACTTCCAGGCGCCAGTCCTCGGCCTTGGCCTCCGGGTAGAAGCCGCGCAGGGTTTCCAGGCGCTGCGCTTCGGACTGCATCACTTCCTTGATCAGGTAGCGGGTCAGGTCCATGTTGTCGCGCGCCACCGCCAGCATCGGGCCGAGGTTGTTGGGGCGTACCGACAGCGGCAGGTCGAGGAACGAGCCGTGCTTGAGGAACTTGGTGGTGAAGCCGGCGTAGGGGCCGAACAGCAGGGACTTCTTGCCGTCCACCACGCGGGTATCGAGGTGCGGCACCGACATCGGCGGCGAGCCCACGGCGGCCTGGCTGTAGACCTTGGCCTGGTGCTGCTTGACGATTTCCGGGTTGTCGCAACGCAGCCACTGGCCGCTCACCGGGAAGCCGCCGAAGCCCTTGCCTTCCGGGATGCCGGACAGTTGCAGCAGCGGCAGCGCGCCGCCACCGGCACCGAGGAAGACGAACTTGCTCTTGAGCTTACGCGTGGCGCCCGAGCGAGTGTCCTTGATGTCCACCAGCCAGCCTTCACCGTCGCGCTTGAGGTCGGTGACCTTCTGGTTGCAGATGACCTTGGCGTTGGGCTGGCTGGTCAGGTAATCGAGCATCTGCTCGGTGACTGCGCCGAAGTTGACGTCGGTACCGGCCTGCACGCGGGTCATCGCCAGGGGTTCGCTGGCATCGCGGCCCGGGATCAGCAGCGGCGCCCATTCGGCGATGGTGGCGCGATCCTCGGTGTATTCCATTTCGGTGAATGCGTGATGCTGACGCAGGGCCTCGAAACGCTTCTTGAGGAAGGCGATGCCGCTGTTGCCGCGCACGAAGCTCATGTGCGGAACCGGATTGATGAAGGTCTTCGGCGATTTGATCGCGCCCTTCTCGATCAGGTAGGCCCAGAACTGCTTGGACTCTTCGAACTGCGCGTTGATGGTCACCGACTTCTTGATGTCGATGCTGCCATCTGCCCCTTCCGGGGTGTAGTTCAGCTCGCACAGGGCGGCATGGCCGGTGCCTGCGTTATTCCAGGGGTTGGAACTTTCCACCGCGCCGGACTCGCGCAGCTCAACCACTTCCAGGGTGATGCCGGGATTGAGCTCCTTGAGCAACACGCCCAGGGTCGCGCTCATGATGCCAGCGCCTACCAGCACCACATCTACGCTTTGGTAATCGTTATGCGCCATTAACCTCTCTCCAAGAAAAACTGCACCAGATGGACGGCCGTGCGGCCTGTAAGGGCGATACCGGTAGACTCAGGCGTAATGCCCTGTCGTTCGGTGGGGAGGGTCAAGGCTGGGGTTTGCGGACGCAAAACTGTTCATCTGTTCGCCACACTCTTGTGAAGTTTGTAAAAACCGTTTTTTCACGCTCTTTTGGAGCGGTGAACCTCAAAAGCTCGACTGCCTAGGCGCGCTTCTGCCCGTGCAAAACATGCAATGCATGGCTGCTATCGGCTCTGCATATGGGCTAAAAGCGGCTGGCCAGACTTGGCAGCGCGAAGTGGGCGACTCTCTGGGGCGGGGCGATGACGTTGCATCGGCGAGGTCGTGCGGCCCGATCAGGAGACGTCCTTATAATCGGGGCGTGATTATAACGGTGAATGAGGGGAATTGATCGCCCCTGCGTGACTTTTATTCTTCCATCGGTCAGGCCGCCAACGGGTGAACGGCCCGTGCGTGTGTGACGACCGGCGTAATGCGGGCTCCAGCAGGCAGGGGAGCGCCGAGCCAGGAGAGGCTTGGCTCACGCACTTCCACCCAGCCGGCTTGGCTCGGTTGCTCCTGCATCTGGCGCAGGGCGCGGCAAATGCCCTGGGCATCGAGCAAGGCGAAATGGCGCAGCGGACGAGAGCGACTGAACAGGCGGCGCAGCAGCATGGCGAAGGCTCCAGCGTGGTGACGTCTGCCTTTATGCCAGGGGGCGGTGACAGGCTGATGACAGGAACCGCACCGGCCCGCTGGCGGTCTTAACCAGCACTACTGTCGGCCTCAGGCCGCGCTGGGTATACTGCCGGCCACTTTTACCTCACTCGGAGAGATGAGCATGCTGCACCGTGCGTTGATCGCCTTGCTTGCTGCGACCAGCCTGACTCTGGCCGGTTGCGCCCTCAGCCCTCAGCAACTCACCCCGCAACCCAAGCTCACCAGTTCGCTGACCCCGGTGGGGCAGGGCCAGCCGGTGGTGGTACGTGTGGTCGACGGCCGTTCTTCGCCGGTGCTTGGTACCCGCGGCGGTCTGTATCCGGAAACAAGTTCGATCAGCGTGAGCAGCGAGCATGTACTGCCCAAGCTACAGGCCGAGGCCGAGGCTGCCGTGCGTCTGCTCGGCTTCACCCCGTCACCCAATGCCTACAATGCGCCGCAGCTGACCATCACCCTGGCGGAGCTGAAGTACCAGTCGCCGA
>JAEYXX010000158.1 GCA_023431055.1 Pseudomonadota bacterium | reverse complement strand
GGTCCTCGCCGTCCAGCAGGATCTGCCCTCCGTCGACCTCCGTCAGGCCTGCAATACAGCGCAGTAGGGTGGATTTACCGCAGCCGGAGGGGCCGAGCAGGGTGATGAACTGACCCTGGCCGATCTCGATATTGATGTCGGTGAAGATACGGGTCGGGCCGTAGCTTTTGTGCAGGTTCTGAATGTGCAGAAAACTCATGACTTGTCCTTGTTCAGACGGTTGGCTGCCCAGGTCATCAGCAGCACGAACATGAAATAGGAGATCACCAGGGCGCTGGTGAAATGGCCGCTGTCGTTGCGCATGTTGTACAGGTACACCTGCAGCGTCTCGTAGCGGCTGCCCACCAGCAGGTTGGCGAAAACGAATTCGCCGAACAGGAAGCTGAAGGACAGGAACACCGACACCATCAAACCCTTGCGCAGATTCGGCAGCACCACCATGAAGGCCGCGCGCCAGGTGCTGGCGCCGAGCAGGTGGGCGGCGTCCATCAGGTCGCGCAGGTTGATCGCCTGCAGGTTGTTGGTGATGGCCCGGTACATGAAGGGCAGGGCGATGGTGAAGTAGCAGCCGATCAGGATCCATGGCGTACCGAGGATCGGCAGCGGGCCGGACGCGAACAGCTGCATTAGCCCCACCGATGAGACCACCGGCGGAATGGCGAACGGCAGCAGGATCAGCACGTTCATCACGCCGTCGAGCTTGGGGAAGTGGTAGTTGACCACGAACAGCAGCGGCAGGATCAGCAGCAGTGCCAGCGCCAGGGCGCCGAAGCACACCAGCAGCGAGCGACCGAAGGCGGCGAGAAAGCGTGCATCGCTCCATAGCGCCACGTACCACTTGAAGGTGAACCCGCTGGGCAGGATGGTCGCCGACCAACTGGTGGACAGCGAGTACACCAGGGTGCCGAGCAGCGGCAGCAGCAGGATCAGAAACAGCAGGTAGACCACCAGTTGGTGGAACAGCGGCGAGCGTTTTTCAGCGGGTGACATGGTAGCTCCGGCGCAGCAGCCATTGGTGGACGAGGGTGATCAGGGTCATCAGGCCGACCAGCACCATGGCCAATGCGCTGGCCATGTTCGGGTCGAGGAAGATGTCGCCGGAGACCATCGCCGCGATACGGATCGGCAGGATGTTGAAGTTGCCGGTGGTCAGTGCATACACCGTGGCATAGGCGCCCAGGGCGTTGGCCAGGAGGATGACGAAGGTGCCGAGCAACGCCGGGGTCAGCACCGGCAGGCCAATGTGCCGCCAGAACTGCCAGGTGCTGGCGCCGAGCAGTTCGGCCGACTCGCGCCAGTCTTCGCGCAGGGCGTCGAAGGCCGGGTAGAGCAGCAAGACGCCGAGGGGAATCTGGAAGTAGGTGTAAAGGACGATCAGGCCGGTCTTGGAGTAGAGGTTGAAGTCCTCGATCACCCCCATCTGCTTGAGCAGGATGGTCAGCGCGCCGTTGAAGCCAAGCAGGATGATGAAGGCGAAGGCCAGCGGCACCCCGGCGAAGTTGCTGGTCATGTTGGAGAAGGCGATGACGAAGTTGCGCAGCTTCGAGTCCACCTGGCGCAGCGAGTAGCTGCCGAGGATGGCGATGGCCATGCCAAACAGGCTCGACCAGAAGGCGATTTCCAGGCTGTGCTTGATCGCCTGCATATAGAACCTGGAGGCGAAGATCTTCTCGAAATTGCCCAGGCCCCAGCCAGCGGGGCTGTTCAGACTGTTGACCGCCACCCACACCAGCGGCGCCACCTGGAACACCACGAAGAACAGGGTGAAGGGCAGCAGGCACAACAGCGGCAGCCAGCGACGCAGGGAGGGTGGCGCGCTCATTTCAGCAACTCCGCGCAGTAGGGTTTGTCGTGCGGTACACCGAGCAACTGGCAGATGCTGCCGCACAGCTCGAGCTGGCGTGGGCGCGCATTGGCATCGAGGCTGAAGGCATCACCGATGACGAACAGTGGCACCTGGCGCTCTTCCGGCAGCAGGCCGTTGTGCGAGCGGTCGACGTTCATGCCGTGGTCGGCGGTGACCAGTACCTGATAGCCTGCATCGATCCAGTTCTGCAGGTAGTCCGCCAGCAGCACATCGGCCATCCGTGCGGCGTTGCGATACTGGGAACTGTCCAGGCCGTGCTTGTGGCCGGCGTCGTCGATGTTCATCGGGTGCACCAGCAGCAGGTCTGGCGTGTGCTGCAAACGCAGGCTCTCGGCGTCGACGAACAGGTGCGAGTCCGGGTAGTGGTCGGCGTAATAGAAGTGGCCATGCTGGATCGGCAGCGATTCATCGCAGGTATGCCGGTCGCGCACGGCGACGAAGGGCGAGCGGTTGTACAGCTCGCTGACCCAGTGATAGGCCGCGGCGGCGGTGCTCAGACCGGCATCGCGGGCGTAATGAAAGAGGCTGCGTTCGCGCGACAGGCGCGAAACGCCGTTGTGCACGATGCCGCTGTCGATGGGGCGCACGCCAGTGAGGATGGCCTCGTAGAGCGGGCGCGACAGCGCCGGCAGCTCGCAGTCGAGGCGGTAGAAGGCCGCGCGCCCGGCGTCGCACCAAGCGTGCAGATGGCCCATGGCGTGTTGTGCGACCGAGTGGCTGAGGCCGTCGAGCACGACGAGGATGACCTTGGAAGGCATGGGGAATCCTGAAGACGATGGAAGCGTTTCGCGGCTGAAGCGGTATGCCGCCCAGCCGCTCCTACAGGTATTGGCTGCGGGAGCAGCTTGTGGGAGGGGCTTCAGCCGCGACTGTCGCCGCTGAAGCTCCTACCACCGAGCCCCGGTTATTCCATATTGATGATCACGTTCTCTTGCCACATCTGTGGCAGTGCCTTGGAGGTGGCCTCCCAGGCAGCCGCGTCGGCGATTGGCTTGACCTTGGCGTACTGCTCGTTGGGCAGCAGCTTGGCCTGCACCTCGGCCGGCAGGGTCAGGTGCTCGGCGCGGATCGGTCGGGCATTGCCTTTGGCCAGGTTGATCTGGCCTGCGTCGGAGAGGATGTACTCACGCGCCAGCTTGGCCGCGTTGGGGTTCTTGGCGTACTTGTTGATGATGGTGGTGTAGCCGGAGATCACCGAACCATCGGAGGGGATCAGCACCTCGAAGCGGTTGGGGTCGATCTGGTCGCGGTACGACAGGCCGTTGAAGTCCCAGACGATACCGACTTCCACTTCACCCTTCTCCAGGGTCTGGATGGTCGGGTTGGACAGCGACAGGCGGCCCTGCTCGGCGATGGCGGCGAAGAAGTCCAGGCCCGGTTGGATGTTTTTCTCGTCACCGCCGTTGGCGATGGCGGCAGCCAGCACGCCGTTCACGGCCTGGGCGGCGGCGCTGACGTCACCGATGGCGACGCGGTACTTGCCGTTCTTCAGGTCGGCCCAGGATTTCGGTACATCCTTGACCAGTTGCTTGTTGACGATGAAGGCGATGGAGCCGGTGTAGGCCAGCATCCAGTGGCCATCGGCGTCCTTGGCCCAGCTTGGGATCTGTTCCCAGGTGCTCGGCTTGTACGGCTGGGTCACGCCCTGTTGCACGGCGATGGGACCAAAGGCGGCGCCGACGTCACCAATATCGGCGGTGGCATTGTCCTTCTCGGCGGCGAACTTGGCGATCTCCTGTGCCGAGCTCATGTCGGTGTCGGAGTGCTTGAGGCCGTACTTGCTATTCAGGTCGCTCCAGGTGTCCTTCCAGTTGGCCCAGCTATCGGGCATCCCCACGCTATTCACCACGCCTTCGGCGCGTGCAGCCTGTTCCAGTGCCTGCAAGTCGGTGCCTTCGGCCATGGCGGAAGTCGCCAGGGCGATGGCCGAACCCATCAGTGAAGCCAGCAGCAGTTGTTTCATTGGAAACTCCTTTGCAGTGAGAGTGTTGGTCTAGATCAGCAATACCCGAGCCAATCTAAGCGCCTTCGATGACAGTTTTATGTCCGGCCACGGCTGGCAGATGTCTAGGTGCAGTCAACTGGCGCGCTCATCAAGCGTAGACCATGGATAAGTAGCTGATTTCGCGGGCCGTGAGCGGATGTGACAGTGGCATGCGGCGTGCTTGCAGCATGGCTGTCATCTATCAGTCATCTAGACTGCCTAGGCTTGTAACCCGTCTGAGCAAGTGACTTTTGCCCTGTGATGGGGCTGGACTAGTCCAAAAGGGGAAATTTTGATGCGCGAAGAAGCGCCACGGGCCGTCACCATCATCTGCCGCGCGTTACAGGAGCAGATCGACCGGGGCCTGTTGCCCTCCGGCAGCAAGTTGCCGGCCGAGCGCAAGCTCAGTGAGTTGTTCGATACCACGCGCATCACCCTGCGCGAGGCGCTCGGCCAGTTGGAGGCGCAGGGGCTGGTCTATCGCGAGGAGCGTCGTGGCTGGTTCGTTTCGCCGCAACGGGTGGCCTACAACCCTCTGGTACGTACCCACTTCCACGCCATGGTCGCCGAGCAGGGGCGGGTACCGGCTACCGAGGTCCTGAGTGCGCGCTTGATGCCGGCCAGCGCGGAAATCTGCCAGGTGCTGGAGCTGCCTGCGCTGTCGAGCGTCTATCAGGTGTGCCGCGCGCGGCGCATCGACGGGCGCCTGGTGCTATATGTCGAGCACTACCTGAATCCGGCCTACTTCCCCGGCATTCTCGAGTTCGACCTGACTCGCTCGCTGACCGACCTGTATGCCAGCGAGTACGGCATCCACTACGGTCGCGTGCGTTTCGACATGGTGCCCACCGCACTGCACGCCGAAGCCGCAGCCAGCCTCAGGGTGGCGCCCGGCAGCCCGGCGCTGCGCATTACCCGGGTCAACCGCGACCAGTACGGGCGCATCATCGACTGCGACCTGGAGTTCTGGCGCCACGACGCCATCCACGTCAGCGTCGAAGTGCCCGAATAGGATTCGCTGCGCGCATCTAGGCGGCCGGCCGACTTCTAATCGCCAGTGCACAAGACGGGGCGGGCTCAAAACGGGGGCGGTCGGTGTGTATGGCGCACCCTACCGTTCATCGGCTTCATCGATGTTTTTCCGGCCAATGTCGAAATACCTTCGTCGCGTTCGACTATCCAGTACCCACCGCACAGGAACTGGAGCGCGCCATGAAATACCTCTGTCTCGTTTACGCCAACGAACAGGAGCTGCACAGCTCCCCCGACAGCCCGCATGACAGCGAGTGCTTCGCCTACGCCAATGCAGTACAGGAGAGCGGGCGCATGCTCGCCGCCGAGGCGCTGCAGTCGGTGCAGACCGCCACCACCGTGCGCATGCGCGGCGGCAAGCTGGCCATTGAGTCACCCAATCCACGCACGAAGGAAAATCGATATGAGTCAGCATGAACTGCAAGATGCACTGAACAGTCGAACCGACGCCTGCCGCAGCAAGGCTGTGGCACGCATCATGGGTCACTACGTGGAAGGCGTGGTCGCCTACGATGCTGTGGGGCCGCTGCGCTTCCAGGGGCGCCCGGCATACCAGGCGCATTGGCAGGCCTGCATGGAAATGTGCAGCGGCGAAGGGCGTTTCGAACCGCACGAGCCGACGTTCGTTCACCGCCGAGGGCGATCTTGGCGTCACTCATTACCTGCTGCACTGCGGCGGCACCAATGACAAGGGCGAGCTGGAAACCTGCTGGATGCGCGTGACCCAGTGCCTGCGCCGCCAGGGCGGTCGCTGGCTGATCTTTCACGAGCACTTCTCCGCGCCTTGCGATATGGAAAGCGGCAAGGCGCTGTTCGACCTGCAGCCCTGATAACCCGTTCAAAGCCTGCTGCGCGTTGGCCATGCTGAGTTGTAACAGGGCTCGCGCGCGAGTTGGCTCTGCGGCAGCGTTACTGGCGACCCAGCGCCGTGCAGGAGAGCTCGTAGTTTTGCTGGCAGGCACTCTGGTACAGGCGTTGTGCCTGATCCGGGTCGCGCGGTACTCCGCCCTCGCCGCGGCGGTAGAGGTTGCCCAGCACATGCTGAGCCATCGGGTTGCCCGCAGCGGCTGACTGGTTGAGGTACTTGAGCATGTCGCGCTGGTTGGCAAACTCCGGTGCGTCACGCCCGGTGTAGAGATAGGCCAGGCTCACGGCGGCCATGGCATGGCCCTTGTCGGCGGCCTGCTTCCACCAGTACTCGGCCTGCTTGAGATTCTTCTCCGGCTGGCCGACGAAGTAACTGCTGCCGAGCTGGAACTGGCTGTCCAGATCGCCGCGTTGGGCCTGCTGGCGCAACTGGTCCTGTTCGGTCTGAGTGACGGGCGGTTGCGCTTGCGGCTGTTCGTCGGGCCTGGCTACGTCAGGCTCGCGCCCGGCGCATCCGGCCAGCAGCACGAGAGCGAGCAGGGCGGTGGTGGCGTGCAACAGGTTGAATGGCGTGGGCATGGCAGTGGACTCCCGGCGAGAATCGAGGCAAGTCGCTGTTAGGCCTGCCTCGCTCACCATAGTTCGCGCTGATCCTTCCGTGCAGTGTCGGCTTCACACTCGCACCATGAGCTGCAATCCTGAGCGCTGATTTCGCTCAAGAGGCAGTCATGAAGATTAGTGCGGATTTCGACAGCGGCAATATCCAGGTCATCGATGCCAGTGACCCGCAGCATGTGTTGCTGGCCATGCGGCCGGACCTCAACAGCCACCACTTCCAGTGGTTCCACTTTCAGGTCGATGGCCTGCAGCCTGGTCAGGATTATGGCTTTTGCCTGAGCAATGCCGGGCAATCGGCCTATAACGGCGCCTGGGACGGTTACCAGGCTGTGGCCAGTTACGATCAGCAGAACTGGTTTCGCGTGCCGACCCATTACCAGGACGGTCAGTTGCATTTCCAGTTGCAGGCCGGGCATGAGAGCGTGCGCTTCGCCTATTTCGAGCCTTACCCACGGGCGCGGCATGAGCGCCTGATCGCCAAGGCGCTGGAACGCGGTGCCGAGCTGGTGGCTTGTGGCAGAAGCCTGGAAGGGCGCGATATTCAGCTGCTGCGCGTTGGCGGCCAGACTGACACTGCGCGCAAGCTGTGGATCATCGCCCAGCAGCACCCCGGCGAGCACATGGCCGAATGGTTCATGGAAGGGTTGATCGAGCGCCTGCAGAATCCGCAGGATGCCGAGGTCGCCGCCTTGCTGCGCGAGGCCGAGTTCTACCTAGTGCCGAACATGAACCCGGATGGCGCTTCTCGCGGTCATCTGCGCACCAATTACGCCGGACAGGACCTCAATCGCGCCTGGCAGTCGGCCAGCTCCGAGCGCAGCCCCGAGGTGCTGTTCGTACAGCAGCATATGCAGCGCATTGGCGTCGACCTGTTTCTCGATATCCACGGTGACGAGGAAATTCCTCATGTGTTCACCGCCGGCTGCGAAGGCAATCCAGGTTATACCCCGCGTCTGGCTGCGCTGGAGGAGGACTTCCGCAGCCGTCTGGTCGGTATCGGCGCGGAGTTCCAGACCCGTTTCGGCTACCCGCGCGACGAACCGGGCCAGGCCAACCTGACCCTGGCCTGCAACGCGGTGGGCGAAGCCTTCGATTGCCTGTCGTTCACCATCGAAATGCCATTCAAGGACCACGATGACAGCCCGCAGCCAGGTACTGGCTGGAACGGCGCTCGCTCACGGAAGCTGGGGCAGGACGTGTTGACGGTGCTGGCGCAGATGGTCGGCAAGTTGCGTGACTGACGCGGATAGCTGTGGGAGGGGCTTTAGCCGCGATGATTCTGGGGTAAGCCGATCACCTGGTTTACCGTCGGGGCACGCAGTGACGCGCCATCAGACATGTAGGGTGTACACGTTTTACTGATCCACCGCTCTGGTGGATGTAAAAAACCACACCCACAGCTTTCAACGGCAAGCTGCCGTCGTGCGCACTTAGTTGGTTTCTGGGTGAGGCAGCCATTTCTCAGGCAAAAAAAGCCCGTCACGAGGACGGGCTTAAAGTGCCGTTAACACACAGGAGTCAATCGGACGTAGTGAAGCGTCCGGTATTACAGAATCGACAGCGGATAGTTGATGATCAGGCGGTTCTCGTGCAGATCCTGGCCCACATCGCGGCGCAGGTCGGAGTTACGCCAGCGGATGCTCAGGTTCTTCAGCGAGCCTTCCTGGATGGTGTAGGCCAGCTCGGATTCACGCGCCCACTCTTCGGCATCGGTACGGCCGCCGGTGTGGATGTTGGAACCACTGGTGTAGCGGTTCATCAACGTCAGGCCCGGGATGCCCATACCCGCGAAGTTGTAGTCGTGACGAACCTGCCAGGAGCGCTCTTCCGGGGCGTCGAAGGCATTGGTGAAGCCATCGTTGACCAGCAAGCCGCCGCTGGCGCCGTCGATGCGCATGAACTTGGTGTCGCCACTGAGTTTCTGGTAGGTCACGGTAAAGGTGTTGTTGCCGCGCTTGGCGGACAACGCGCCCTGGTACACCTTGTTGTCCAGGTCGCCGGCCTTGGCCGAGCCTTCTTCCTTGCCGGTGACGTAGCCGAGGTTGGCGCCCAGCACCCAGTCACCGACCGGTTGGCTGTGGGTCAGTTGCGCGTAGCTCTGCTGGTAGACGTTTTCCAGGCGGGCGTGCCAGACGCCGGCCATGGTGCGGTTGTCGTTGAAGCGGAACTCACCACCGGCGAAGTTGAAGTCATCACCTTCGACGCCGCCGAAGGACATGTCTTCGCGGCTGGCGTCATGACGCTGGCTGTTCTTCCAGAACTGGCCGCCGTACAGGGTCAGGCCGTCGATTTCGTTGGAGGTGATCTGCGCGCCCTGGAAGGTTTGCGGCAGCGAACGACCATCGTCAGCACGCAGGATCGGCAGTACGGCGAACCACTCACCGACTTTCAGTTCGGTCTTGGAGAATTTGGCTTTGGCCGCCACGGCAACACGGCCGTACTCGTCGGGTACGTAACGATTGGTGCTCGGGCCACGCTCCGGCAGCAGGCCGCTGTTGCTGGTGCCGGCGTTGCCATCGAGCTTGACGCTGAGCATGCTCAGCACATCCAGGCCGAAACCGACGGTGCCTTCGGTGTAACCGGAGCGGGCATCGAGGATGAAGCTCTGGGTCCAGCCATCGGCCTGGCCCTGGCGTTCGTTGTTGATGACCGGGTCAGTGCCGTTCAGGTAGTTACGGTTGAAGTAGTAGTTGCGCAGACCAAGGGTGACCTTGGCGTCTTCGACGAAACCGGCGGCCTGAACGCTGCTGACAGGCAGAAACAGGCCCAGGGCGGTGCTGCCGAGCAGGGCCAGTGGAAGGGCGTTGCGTAAGGTCATTATTGTTGTGCTCCCAGTTTTTGAACGAACCATCCCCTGCTGGCCTGCTCAGGGCCTGCATGATGGGAATGTTGTGTTTGCCCCGTAGGGCAGGCCGGCCGGACGCGGCCGGTCATTGCTGAAGGCTGACGTCAGCCTCCGGCGAATCCGGTTCTATGGCGTGTGGCGGCGATGAATGCCGAGCAGGCGAGGAGCTGCTGCGCTGGGGGAGAGGCGAGGGTAGTCATTGTTCTGGCCCTGATTATTGTTGTTATCGGTGTCATATGTCGTCATACAACTTGTTGGATTATCGACAGCATTTTTATCGCTTGTCAACGCATGTCTAGACGAAAGTCTGAATGGCGCGGCGCAGCAGCAACCGGTGAAGCGAATTGAGGAACACATCGGTTGGTAAAGTAGGGAAATACACCTAAAGATGGTCTGAAATAGTCGTCATTACTCGCTGCGCTCGCCCTACTCGGGCCGCACTGAAGTGCGTTCAGCGCAAGCGCTGTTCCCGCGTAGGCGGGTCAGCAGCCTTATCGCTGAACAGCGCTTGCGCTGGCCCGAAGGGCGATAATCCAGCACCTCGCGGTACCTGGGCTCCCGCCTGCGGGAGTGACGGTGTGAAGCTTTTTCAGCATTTCCTTAAAGGTCGTACTTTTGTTGTGTGATAACGTATGACGGCTTCACTGACATCAAGGACTTATCCATGCCGCATTGCCTGATCGAGGCCGCCCGCGAGGTGAGTGAGCTGATCGCGCCGCAGGAGCTGGTGCAACTGGTGCACGACCAGGCGGCTGCCACGGGGTTGTTCCAACCTGGCGAGGTCAAGGTGCGCCTGAGTTTGTACGAGCACCACTGCGTCGGCGGCGAGCAGGGAATGTTCGTGCACCTGATCTTCTACGTGCTGGCCGGGCGCAGCGATGACGACAAGCGGGCGCTGTCGCGACGTATCGTGCGCGCACTGGTCGAGCGCCTGCCGCAGGTGCCGGCGATCTCCCTGGATGTGCGCGACATCCGCCGCGAGGTGTTCAGCAACAGGCGCAACTGCCTGGACGATTAATCCGTTTCGAGCAAACGCGCGCCAGCACCCTGTGCGCCGAGTTCGTCGCTGGGGTTGCGCAGTGGGCAGTCCTGCATCGACAGGCAACCGCAACCGATACAACCGGTGAGCTGGTCGCGCAGTCGCGTCATTTGCTCGATACGCGCGTCCAGATCACGCTGCCATTGCGCCGACAGTTGCTGCCAGTCCGCTGCCGTGGGTATGTGATCGCAAGGCAGTGTGCTCAGCGCCACACCGATATCGGCCAAGGGAATGCCCAGGCGCTGCGCCACCTTGATGAGCGCGACGCGGCGCAGCACATCACGCCGATAACGCCGCTGATTGCCGGCATTGCGCTGGCTGTGGATCAGCCCCTTGGCCTCGTAGAAATGCAGCGTGGAAACACTCACCCCGCTGCGTTCGGCTACCTGACCGACAGTGAGCGGTCGTTCCAGGCGTTCCTGTGGCGCAGACATGAAACTTCCTCTTGACCTCAAGTTAAGTTGAGGTTTTACCCTCGCAGGCCTTGATAGACAACACCGAGGGCATTCCCATGCAGGACCGCATTCGACTGGTACTGATTTACGGCAGCGTGCGCGAAGAGCGCTTCTGCGACCAGGTAGTAGCCTGGGCGCGTGAGCAGATCGAACAGCGCAGCGAATTCGAGCTGAGCCTTGTCGATCCGGCCGTGATGTTCCGCCAGGCGGGTGAAGCGCAAGCCGTTGCCGAGCAACGCCATCAGTCGCTGCAGCATCTGTTGCGCGCCGACGCCTTTCTGATCGTCACTCCCGAGTACAACCATGGCTATCCGGCGGCGCTCAAGCAGTTCATCGACGAGGTGCCGGCATCCTGGGAAGCGCGGCCTGTGGGGTTCGTCAGCTATGGCGGGGTGTCCGGCGGGCTGCGTGCCGTGGAGCAGTTGCGCCAGGTGCTAGCGGAGCTGCATGCCATGACGGTACGCAGCTCGGTGAGCTTCACCAATGCCTGGGAACAGTTCGATGATCAGGGGCGGTTGAGCGAGCCACGACGTGCCAACTCGGCGATGGCGCATACGCTGGTGCAACTGAACTGGTGGGCACAGACGCTGCGCGCCGGACGCGAGCGGGTGCCTTACGAGCGGATCAGGGGGTAGAAACGACGCAGCCCGGAGGCAATTCGGGAGCTTTTGAGGGGCTCTCCGGGTTGCATCCGGGCTACGAGATTCGCGGTGCGTAGGGCGGGTACAACCCGCCAGATCCATACGGCGGGTTTCACCCGCCCTACGCCATTGCCCTTTCCCTCGAGCGGGAAAGTCAGCAAATCAGCCGCGGTAGTAACGCTGCGGCACGAATGGGGTCTTGGCCACTTTCATCGCCACGCGTTTACCGCGTACCACGGCCCAGACGTCGCTGTCGATGGCGGTGTGGCTGGCATTGACGTAACCCATCGCGACCGGTGCACCGAGAGTCGGACCGAAGCCGCCGCTGCTTACCTGGCCGATCACGGTGCCGTCGGCATCGACGATTTCCGCACCTTCGCGCACCGGTACGCGTTCCTGCGGCAGCAGGCCGACACGTTTGCGCGCTACACCTTTCTGCTGTTGCTCGAATACGCGCTCGGCGCCCGGGAAGTTGCCGGCACGCTCGCCGTCAGCGCGGCGCACCTTGGAGATCGCCCACAGCAGGCTGGCTTCGATCGGCGTGGTGGCGCTGCTCATGTCATGGCCATAGAGGCACAGGCCGGCTTCCAGGCGCAGCGAGTCACGCGCGCCGAGGCCAATAGCCTCGACTTCGGCCTCGGCCAGCAGGCTGCGGGCCAGGGCTTCGGCCTGGTCGACGGCGACGGAAATCTCGAAGCCATCTTCGCCGGTGTAGCCGCTGCGGCTGACGATGCACTCGCTGCCCAGCAGTCGCACGCGGGCCACCTGCATGAAGGTCATCTTGCTCACTTCCGGTGCCAGTCGGGCCAGAACCTCAGCCGCCTTCGGGCCTTGCAGGGCGAGCAGGGCGCGCTCCTCGAACAGGCTCTCGATCTGGCACTGCTCGCCAATATGTTTCTGCAGGTGGGCCAGGTCCTGCTCCTTGCAGGCGGCGTTGACCACCAGGTACAGGGTGTCGTCGCCCAGGTTGGCGACCATCAGGTCGTCGAGGATGCCGCCCTGGGCGTCGGTGAACATGGCGTAGCGCTGTGTACCCAGTGGCAGATCGATGATATCCACCGGCACCAGGGTTTCCAGAGCACGTGCAGCGTTCTCACCACGCAGCAGGACCTGGCCCATGTGCGAGACGTCGAACAGGCCGGCGGCGTCGCGGGTGTGCAGGTGCTCCTTCATCACGCCCAGCGGGTACTGTACGGGCATGTCATAGCCGGCGAAGGGCACCATGCGCGCGCCGAGTTCGAGGTGCAGGGCGTGCAGCGGAGTCTTGGCGAGAGTTTCAGTGGTCATGTCGATTTCCTGTTGAGTGCGTCGCGCGCACCGGTTGGGGCCGACGTGCGGCCCGTGGTCAGTCGGGTATCAGTCAGCGTAGACCGGGTAGGTGGCGCACAGGTCGGCGACCTGGCCGCGCACGCGCTCGATCACGGCCGGGTTTTCCAGGTCGTCGAGGATGTCGCAGATCCAGCCGGCGAGGGTGCGGCATTCGCCTTCCTTGAAGCCACGAGTGGTCACCGCCGGGGTGCCGATACGAATGCCGGAGGTAACGAACGGCGACTGCGGGTCGTTCGGCACGGCGTTCTTGTTCACGGTGATGTGGGCATCGCCCAGCGCCGCGTCGGCCGCTTTGTCGGTCAGGCCCTGTTTGACCAGGCTGATCAGCATCAGGTGGTTGTCGGTACCGCCGGAAACCACGTCATAGCCGCGCTCGACGAACACCGAGGCCATGGCGCGGGCGTTGTCGATCACTTGCTGCTGGTAGGTCTTGAAGCCCGGCTCCAGTGCTTCCTTGAAGCACACCGCCTTGGCCGCGATCACGTGCATCAGCGGGCCGCCCTGGGCGCCGGGGAAGACGGCGGAGTTGAGCTTTTTCTCGATCTCCTCGTTCTTGCGCGCCAGGATCAGGCCGCCACGCGGGCCGCGCAGGGTCTTGTGCGTGGTGGTGGTGACGACATCGGCGAACGGTACCGGGTTGGGGTACAGGCCGGCCGCGACCAGGCCGGCAACGTGAGCCATATCGACGAACAGCAGTGCGCCGACCTTGTCAGCGATGGCGCGGAAACGCGGGAAGTCCAGCACGCGCGAGTAGGCCGAGAAGCCGGCGACGATCATCTTCGGCTTGTGCTCGACGGCCAGGCGCTCGACTTCGTCGTAATCGATCAGGCCGTTCTCGTCGATGCCATATTGCACGGCGTTGTACAGCTTGCCCGAGGACGACACCTTGGCGCCGTGGGTCAGGTGGCCGCCGTGGGCCAGGCTCATGCCGAGAATGGTGTCGCCAGCATTGAGCAGCGCGAGGTACACGGCGCTGTTGGCCGAAGAGCCGGAGTGCGGCTGGACGTTGGCGTAGTCGGCGCCGAATAGCTGCTTGGCGCGCTCGATGGCCAGCGCCTCGACCTTGTCCACATGCTCGCAACCACCGTAGTAGCGCTTGCCCGGATAGCCTTCGGCGTACTTGTTGGTCAGGCCGCTGCCTTGCGCCTGCATGACGCGCTGGCTGCAGTAGTTCTCCGAGGCGATCAGCTCGATATGGTCTTCCTGGCGCTGTTCTTCGGCCTGGATCGCCGCGAGCAGGGCATCGTCATAGCCCTGCAGTTGGTCGTGCTTGCTGAACATGGTGAGGCCCTCTTTATCGTTTTTCTCGGGATGAAAAAGGCCCGCCCCGGTAAGGGGAGCCGAAAGAAACTGGATGAAGCGAAGAACGGTTCCCTCTCCCCTCGGGGAGAGGGTTAGGGAGAGGGGGCTGCGTAGACAACCGCTTTACCCTCTCCCCCGGCTCCTCTCCCATAAATGGGAGAGGGGAGACAAGCGCGCTTACGCGTCCTGATACGCCTCGATGGACGGGCAGGCGCAGACCAGGTTGCGGTCGCCGTAGACGTTGTCCACGCGGCCCACCGGTGGCCAGTACTTAGCCTCGATCAGGCTAGCCAGCGGGTACACCGCCTGCTCGCGGCTGTAGGCGTGGTGCCATTCGCCAACCAGTTCCAGGGCGGTGTGCGGGGCGTTCTTCAGCGGGTTGTCGTCTTTATCCAGACGGCCCTGCTCGACCGCGCGGATTTCCTCGCGGATGGCGATCATGGCGTCGCAGAAGCGATCCAGCTCTTCCTTGGACTCGCTCTCGGTCGGCTCGATCATCAGGGTGCCGGCCACCGGGAAGGACATGGTCGGGGCGTGGAAGCCGAAGTCGATCAGGCGCTTGGCCACGTCGTCGACGCTGATGCCGCTGCTGTCCTTGAGCGGGCGGATGTCGAGAATGCACTCGTGAGCCACCAGGCCGCCTTCACCGGAGTACAGCACCGGGTAGTGCTCTTCCAGACGACGGGCGATGTAGTTGGCGTTGAGAATGGCCATCTGCGACGCGCGCTTGAGGCCGTTGCCGCCCATCATGGTGATGTACATCCAGGTGATCGGCAGGATGCTGGCGCTGCCGAACGGCGCGGCGCTGACTGCACCTTCCTTGCGTGCCATGTGGCCATGGCCCGGCAGGAACGGCGCCAGGTGCGATTTGACGCCGATCGGGCCGACGCCCGGGCCGCCACCGCCGTGCGGGATGCAGAAGGTCTTGTGCAGGTTCAGGTGGGAGACGTCGCCGCCGAACTGACCCGGGGCGCACAGACCAACCATGGCGTTCATGTTGGCGCCGTCGATGTAAACCTGGCCGCCGTTGTCGTGGATGATCTGGCAGATCTCGCGGATGCCTTCCTCGAACACACCGTGGGTGGACGGGTAGGTGATCATGATCGCGGCCAGGCGATCCTTGTGCTCTTCGGCCTTGGCCTTCAGATCAGCGATGTCGACGTTGCCGCGTGCATCACAGGCGGTGACCACCACGCGCATGCCGGCCATGGAGGCGGTCGCCGGGTTGGTACCGTGGGCCGACTGCGGGATCAGGCAGATGTCGCGCTGATCGTCGCCACGGCTCAGGTGGTAGGCACGGATGGCCAAGAGGCCCGCGTACTCGCCCTGGGAACCGGCGTTGGGCTGCAGCGACACGGCGTCGTAGCCGGTGGCGGCGCAGAGCATGGCTTCCAGCTCAGTGGTCAGTTGGGTGTAACCCGCAGCCTGCTCGACCGGAGCGAAGGGGTGCAGGTTACCGAATTCCGGCCAGGTCACCGGGATCATCTCGCTGGCGGCGTTGAGCTTCATGGTGCAGGAACCCAGCGGGATCATGCTGCGATCCAGGGCCAGGTCCTTGTCGGCCAGCTTGCGCAGGTAGCGCATCAGCTCGGTTTCGCTGTGGTAGCGGTTGAACACTTCGTGCTGCAGGATCGCCGACTGGCGCAGCAGGCCTTGTGGCAGGCGGCTGGCGATCTGTGCAGCGAGTTCGCTGACGGCAGGGGTGGCCTGCTCGCCGGCGAACAGGTTCAGCAGGGCTGTTACAGCCGCTTCGTCGGTAGTTTCGTCCAGCGACAGACCCAGACGCTCGGCGTCGATCTCGCGCAGGTTGATACCGGCGGCACGGGCCTTGGCATGCAGCTCGGCGGTCTTGGCGCCGGTCTTGATGCTCAGGGTGTCGAAGAAGTGCTGCTGTTCGACGCTGTGGCCCAGTTTGGTCAGGCCCAGGGCAAGGATGGCGGTGAAGCTGTGTACGCGCTGAGCGATCTCGGTCAGGCCTTTCGGGCCGTGATACACGGCGTACATGCTGGCGATGTTGGCCAGCAGCACCTGGGCGGTACAGATGTTACTGGTGGCCTTCTCGCGGCGGATGTGCTGCTCGCGGGTCTGCATGGCCAGGCGCAGGGCCGGCTTGCCGAAGCGGTCGACCGACATACCGACCAGGCGGCCCGGCATGTCGCGCTTGAACGCGTCGCGGGTGGCGAAGTAAGCAGCATGCGGGCCACCGAAGCCCAGCGGTACACCGAAACGCTGGGCGCTGCCCAGGGCCACGTCGGCGCCGAACTCGCCCGGCGGGGTGAGCAGGGTCAGGGCCAGCAGGTCGGCGGCTACGGCAACCAGGGCATTGGCGGCGTGGAAGCGCTCGACCAGGGCACGGTAGTCGAAGATGTCGCCGTTGCTCGCCGGATACTGCAGCAGCGCGCCGAAGTAGGCGCTGGCGTCGGTGATGGCGGCTTCGTCGCCGACTTCGATGTCGATGCCCAGCGGCTCGGCACGGGTGCGCAGCACGTCGAGGGTCTGCGGGTGACAGTGCTGGGAAACGAAGAAGGTGTTGGCAGCCTTGTTCTTCGACAGACGCTTGCAGAAGGTCATGGCCTCGGCAGCAGCGGTGGCTTCATCCAGCAAGGATGCGTTGGCGATCTGCATGCCGGTGAGGTCGCTGATCAGGGTCTGGAAGTTCAGCAGCGCTTCCAGGCGGCCCTGGGAAATCTCCGGCTGGTACGGGGTGTAGGCGGTGTACCAGGCCGGGTTTTCCAGCAGGTTGCGCAGGATCGGGCTCGGCGTGTGGGTGCCGTAGTAACCCTGGCCGATGTAGTTTTTGAACTGCTGGTTCTTGGCGGCGATGGCCTTGATCTTGGCCAGGGCGTCGGCTTCCGACAGGCCCGGCTGCTCGCCGAGGATGCTGGTGCCCTTGATGGACTCGGGGATCACCGCATTGGTCAGCGCGTCGACCGAGTCATAGCCGAGCAGTTGCAGCATGGCTGCGGTGTCGGCATCGCGCGGGCCGATGTGGCGGGCGATGAATTCGTTCTGGGTATCGAGCTTGGTCATGGCGGTCACTCAGGCGTCGGCGTTGGCGTTCAACAGACGATCATAGCCGGCCTTGTCCA
>JAEYXX010000121.1 GCA_023431055.1 Pseudomonadota bacterium | reverse complement strand
TGGAGATGCCGGACTGCATCAGCATGCTGTTCTTGGTCATGTTGGCGCTTTCCTTGGCGAAGTCGGCGTCCATGATGCGACCCTTGGCCATGTCGGTGTTGTCCTTCATGTTGGCCAGGTTGTTGGCAGTGTGGTTCAGGCGGTTGATGTTCGCGCCCAGCTGCGAACGCAGGGTGCCCACGGCGTCCAGAGCGGTTTCCAGCTCGTCCATCGCGCCGCCGGCATTGGCCGCGGTGTCGAGGGTCTCGGCCTTGATGGTGGTGATCGCGCCGGTGACGGCGGTCAGGTTGGCGGCGGCATTGAACGACAGGGTTTCGGCGCTGCTGGAGCCGATCTGGAAGGTCATAGCCCCGGTCAGCTTGCCACCAGCCGCGAACAGGGCTTCGCCTGCGTACTTGGTGTTGCTGATGATGTTGGTCAGTTCGTTGCCCAGCTCGTCATATTCGGCCTTCAGCGAGGCACGGTCGTCGTCGCTGTTGGTGTCGTTCGCCGCCTGGGTGGCCAGATCCTTCATGCGCTGCATGATGTCGGTCATTTCGCTGAAGGCGCCTTCGGCGGTCTGCAGCAGGGAAATGGAATCACCGGTGTTGCGCATGGCCACGTCCATGCCGCGCGATTGGGCGTTGAGGCGGGTGGCGATCTGCAGGCCGGCGGCATCGTCGGCGGCGCTGTTGATGCGCAGGCCGGTGCCCAGGCGCTGCTGGTTGGTGCCCAGGGCGTTGTTGGTTTTGCCCAGGTTGGTCTGAGTGACGAGAGAGGAATAGTTGGTGTGAATCGACAAGGCCATGATCGTAATCCTTCGTGCGGTAAGCGCGGAATGAAGCTGGCTGTGATTGCCTGCTGTACCTGAAGGGCGACCGGCTTTTGGCGCGGATTAAATGACGCGCATGTTTTTCCTGCGCTGCGGTGGAGCTTCACATTGGTCGGCCGTTGAAGAGCCGGGCGCGGCGGCCGGGGCGATGCAGAAATGAAAAACGGCGACCCGAAGGTCGCCGTTGTTGTGTGGCCAGGCCGAATCAGCCGATTTCGATCATCTCGAAATCCATCTTGCCGACGCCGCAGTCAGGGCATAGCCAGTCTTCCGGCACGTCTTCCCAGCGGGTGCCGGGGGCGATGCCGTCATCCGGCCAGCCCTGGCTCTCGTCGTAAATCAGTCCACAGACCACGCATTGCCACTTTTTCATATAACCCTCAGGCGTATCTCACGGTAGTGCGCGACGAACGCTACCGTAATTGCACCGATGCGCCAAGCGCGCGGGCGACGATCGTCGCCCGCCAGGGGCCAACCACAGTGGGGTCAGCCGGCACTCATCAGCGGATCGCTGACACCCATCACATACATGGCCAGCAGCGCGATGCCACCGGCCATGATCAGGTAGTACAGGGTTGGCAGGATGGTCTTGCGCAGGGTGATGCCTTCACGCCCGAGCAGGCCGACAGTGGCCGAGGCCGCCACCACGTTGTGAATGGCGATCATGTTGCCCGCCGCCGCGCCGACCGACTGCAGCGCCACCATCATCGCCCCGGACACGCCGAGCAACTGCGCCGCGTTGAACTGGAACTGCGACAGCATCAGGTTGGATACCGTGTTGGAGCCGGCGATGAAGGCGCCGAGACCGCCCACAGCCGGAGCGAAGAATGGATAGATGCCGCCGACGCTATCGGCCACCAGCTGCGCCATGGCCACCGGCATCGACACCAGGTCGCTGCCGTTGACCCCGGAGTTGATCAGGATACGCACCATGGGGATGGTGAAGATCAGCACGAAGCCGGCGCCGAGCAGGGTCTTGCTCGATTCGCCCACTGCCGCCTTCAGTTCGGAGAAACGCATGCGGTGCAGGAAGAAGGTCACCAGCACCACCATGCACAGGATGCCGCCTGGCAGATACAGCGGCTCGATGGTGCCGGATACGCCGGTCTCACCGAGGATGTCCTTCCAGCCGAAGGTAACGCTCATCAGTGCCGCTTTCACCTCGGGGAAGGTGCGCGAGATCACCAGGAACACCGCCAGCAGCAGGTAGGGCGCCCACGCCATGGGCACCGAAATCGGCGCCTTGCCGGCCACCTCTTCCAGTTTCATTTCGATCTTGCCCATCCAGTCGGACGGCCAGTCCTTGGCATCGGCGAAGTCCCAGGTGTCCTTGGGCAGCAGAAAGCCGGCCTTGGCCGCCGGTACCACGATGGCCAGACCGACCAGGGCGCCGATCATCGAGGGGAATTCCGGGCCGAGGAACACGCCGGCCGCCATGTACGGCAGGGAAAAGGCGAAGGCGGTGAAGATGGCGAACGGCGCGATAGCCAGGCCTTCCTTCCAGCTCTGATTCTTGCCGAAGAAGCGGGTCATGATCATCACCATGATCAGCGGCATCAGCAGGCCGATCAGGCCGTGGGTGATGGCCACCCGCGAGTAGATCAGGTGGAAGAAGGCTTCCCAGCTGCTGCCGCTGGCCACCAGTTGCTCGGTGATGCCGGTTTTGTCCAGGCCAGCGCCGACGCCCACCAGAATCGGCGTACCCACCGCGCCGAAGGACACCGGTGTGGACTGCACCATCATTCCCAGTACCACCGCGGCCAGTGCCGGGAAGCCCAGCGCTACCAGCAGCGGCGCAGCCACGGCAGCCGGAGTACCGAAGCCGGAGGCACCCTCGATGAAGCAGCCGAACAGCCAGGCGACGATCAGCGCCTGCACGCGTCGGTCCGGGCTGATGTTGGAGAAGCCCCGGCGAATGGCCGCGATACCTCCTGAGTGCTTGAGGGTGTTGAGCAGCAGGATCGCGCCGAAGATGATCCACAGGATCGCAGCGGTGAGGATCAGCCCCTGCAGGCTGGAGGCGATGACCCGGTTGAGGGACATGTCCCAGGCCAGCAGGCCGATCAGGGCGGTGAGGACGAACACCAGCGGCATCGCGTACTTGGCCGGCCAGCGAAAGCCGATCAGCAGTACACCCGCCAGTACCAGTGGCACGAAAGCCAGGATGGACAGCAGCGTTTGACTCATGGGTTGGTTCCTTCTTTTTCTTGTGAACCACAGTTTTCCGGGGATACCCGGCGCCACGCATCTGGAAGGGCCGGGCACCACGGCACCGGCCTTTCCGCGAGCCGCGACGGCAGGGATCACCCATCGTCGCGCTCATGCTCGAAAGCCCCGACGGTCATTAACCGTCAGGGCTTGTTACTGCTCCGTGGAAGTCATATCCACGGTTGTGAACCCGCTTGTGTAGGAGCCCCGCCCCGGGGCGAAGCTATTCTGGTCAACGCCGCAGAGCTTCGCGGCGGGTCGCCGCTCCTACATCTATGCTGTGATGCTCAGGCCTCCTCTTTGAAGCGCAGCCGCCAGGCATGCAGCAGCGGCTCGGTGTAACCGGACGGTTGCTCGCGGCCCTTGAATACCAGGTCGCTGGCGGCGCGGAAGGCGTGGGATTGCTCGAAGTTCGGTGCCATCGGGCGGTAGGCCGCATCGCCGGCATTCTGTCCGTCGACCACCTGCGCCATGCGCTGCAGCGTCTCACGTACCTGGGCTTCGCTGACCACGCCGTGGTGCAGCCAGTTGGCGATATGCTGAGCCGAAATGCGCAGGGTGGCGCGGTCTTCCATCAGGCCGACGTTGTGAATGTCCGGCACCTTGGAGCAGCCGACGCCCTGTTCGACCCAGCGCACTACGTAACCGAGGATGCCCTGGCAGTTGTTGTCCAGCTCCTGCTGGATATCGCTGGCGCTCCACGGCCGTTCGGCGCTGACCGGTACGCTGAGCAGATCGTTCAGCAGGCTGTCGCGTTGGCTGGCCAGGTCGATCAACTCCAGCTCGCTCTGCACCGCCTGCACGTCGATCTGGTGGTAGTGCAGGGCGTGCAGTACGGCGGCGGTCGGCGACGGCACCCAGGCGGTGTTGGCGCCGGCTTTCGGGTGGCCGATCTTCTGTTCGAGCATGGCCGCCATCAGATCCGGCATGGCCCACATGCCCTTGCCGATCTGCGCCTTGCCGCGCAGGCCACAGGCCAGGCCGACCAGCACGTTGTTACGCTCGTAGGCCTGGATCCAGGCGCTGGATTTCATGTCGCCCTTGCGCAGCATGGCGCCGGCTTCCATGGCGCTGTGCATCTCGTCGCCGGTGCGGTCGAGGAAGCCGGTATTGATGAAAGCCACGCGCGCGCTGGCCGCCTCGATGCAGGCCTTGAGGTTGACGCTGGTGCGCCGCTCCTCGTCCATGATGCCCATTTTCAGGGTGTTGGCCGGCATGCCCAGCAGTTGTTCGACGCGACCGAACAGCTCGTTGGCGAAGGCCACTTCGAACGGCCCGTGCATCTTCGGTTTGACGATATAGACGCTGCCGGTGCGCGAGTTGCCGCGACGCTTGAGGTCATGCAGGGCGATCAGGCTGGTGACCACCGCATCGAGAATGCCTTCGGGAATTTCATGACCTTCGCCATCGATGATGGCCGGGTTGCTCATCAGGTGGCCGACATTACGCACGAACAGCAGCGAGCGGCCATGCAGGGTCAGTTCGCTGCCATCGGCTGCGGTGTACACGCGATCCGGGTTGAGACGGCGGGTGATGCGCTTGCCGCCCTTTTCCAGCTCCTCGGCCAGGTCGCCCTTCATCAGCCCCAGCCAGTTGCGGTAGACCACCACCTTGTCGGCGGCGTCGACGGCGGCCACCGAGTCCTCGCAGTCCATGATGGTCGACAGCGCCGCTTCCATCAGCACGTCCTTCACGCCGGCGGCGTCGGTGCGGCCGATGGGGCTACCTGCGTCGATCTGGATCTCGAAGTGCAGGCCGTTGTTCTTCAGCAGCACGGCGCTCGGCGCGGCGGCCTCGCCCTGGAAACCGACGAACTTCTCCGGTTGCGCCAGGGAGGTCTGCGCGCCGCTGCTCAGGGTCACCTGCAGCTGGCCGGCGACCACGGCATAGGCGCTTGCCTCGGCATGCGAGCCCTTGGCCAGCGGCGCGGCCTGGTCGAGGAAGGCGCGGGCGAAGGCGATCACCTTGGCGCCGCGCACTTCGTTATAGCCCGGCCCCTTGCTGGCGCCGCCTTCTTCGCTGATAGCATCGGTGCCGTACAGGGCGTCGTACAGCGAGCCCCAGCGGGCATTGGCAGCGTTGAGCGCATAGCGCGCATTCATCACTGGAACGACCAGCTGTGGGCCGGCCTGGGTGGCGATCTCGCTGTCGACATTGGCGGTGGTCGCCTTGACCTTCTCCGGCTGCGGCAGCAGATAGCCAATGGCGCCAAGGAAGGCGCGGTAAGCGTTCATGTCGGTGATCGGGCCGGGATGGGCGCGATGCCAGGCATCCAGCTCGCTCTGCAGGCGATCTCGCTCGGCCAGCAGGGCGCGGTTGCGCGGCGCCAGGTCATGCACCAGCGCATCGAAACCGCCCCAGAAGGCCGCCGCCTCGATACCGCTGCCGGGCAGCACCTCGCTTTCGATGAATTGCTTGAGCTCGGCGGCTACCTGCAGGCGCTGACATTGCACGCGTTCGGTCATTTTCCTGTTCTCCTGTCTGCATCCGGTTGGCTGGGATGCCTATGAATTTCGTCTCGCCTAAATCAGTCCCCTCTCCCGCAAGCGGGAGAGGGGAAAAAACGATGCGCGCTGCTTACAACACCGCTATCCCCGCCTTGGCCACCTGCGCATCCTGCTCGGCCTTGACCCCGGATACGCCCACGGCACCGACCACCTGGCCTTCGACCACGATCGGTACACCGCCTTCCAGCGAGGTGATCAGCGGCGCGCTGATAAAGGCTGTGCGGCCGCCGTTGACCATGTCCTCGTAGCCCTTGGTTTCGCGGCGGCCGATGGCGGCGCTGCGCGCCTTCTCGGTGGCGATGTAGGCGCCGATCGGCGCGCAGCCGTCGAGGCGCTCCAGGGCCAGTGGATGACCGCCATCATCGACCACGGCGATGGCCACGGCCCAGCCCTGTTGCTGCGCTTCGTTGCGGGCCGCCTGGAGGATCTGGGCGACTTCTTTCTGGCTGAGTACGGCTTTGTGTTGCATGGCATACCTCGTGTTCTTGGTTTTTCTCCCTTCTCCCGTAAATGGGAGAAGGGCTGGGGGAGAGGGTTCAGGCTTTCAGCCCATCGCCTCCTCGACGATTTCGATCCAATGGCGTACCGGCGTACGCCCGGCGCCGTCCAGATGGGTCTGGCAGCCGATATTGGCGGTGACGATGGCGTCCGGTTTGCCGCTTTCCAGGGCGTTCAACTTGTTGTCGCGAAGCTGCCGCGACAGCTCGGGCTGGGTCAGCGAATAGGTGCCTGCCGAGCCGCAGCACAGATGGCCGTCCGGCACGGCGGTCAGGCCGAAACCGAGGCGCGTCAGCACGCCTTCCACCGCGCCGCCGAGCTTCTGCGCATGCTGCAGGGTGCAGGGGCAATGGAAGGCCAGGCGCTGCTCGGCGCGTACCTGCAACTGTTCTAGGGCCTCGCCCTGCAGCACCTCGACCAGATCCTTGGCCAGGGCGCTGACCCGCGCCGCCTTGGCCGCGTACGCCGGATCGCCGGCGAGCAGATGGCCATAGTCCTTGACGAAGGCGCCGCAGCCGCTGGCGGTCTGCACGATGGCCTCAGTGCCGGCTTCGATGGCCGGCCACCAGGCGTCGATGTTCTGCCGCGCGCGTTGCAGGCCCGCCTCCTGGGCGTTGAGGTGATAGTCCACGGCGCCGCAGCAACCGGCTTCGTGGATCGGCGTGACGCTGATGCCGAGGCGATCGAGCACGCGTGCGGTGGCGGCATTGGTGTTGGGCGACAGCCCCGGCTGCACGCAGCCTTCGAGCATCAGCACGCGGCGCGCATGTTGCTCGGTCGGGCGCGGCTTGGCAGGACGAACCTCACGCGGCAGTTTGGCCTTGAGCGCGGCCGGCAGCAGCGGACGCAGGGCCAGACCGGTCTGGGTCAGCGTCTTGAACAGCGCCGGTCGTGGCACCACGGCGCGCAGGCCCTGACGCAGCAGGCGCTCGTTCAGCGGCCGCGGCACCGCCTGCTCGACCACTTCGCGGCCGATATCCAGCAGGTTGTGGTACTGCACACCGGATGGGCAGGTGGTCTCGCAGTTGCGGCAGGTCAGGCAGCGATCCAGATGCTGTTGGGTCTTGGCCGTGACCTCGTTGCCTTCGAGCATCTGCTTGATCAGGTAGATGCGCCCGCGCGGGCCGTCCAACTCGTCGCCGAGCAGCTGGTAGGTCGGGCAGGTGGCGTTGCAGAAGCCGCAATGCACGCAGGAGCGCAGGATGCGTTCGGCTTCCTCGGCGCGCGGCAGGCGCTTGGCCTGTTCACTCAAATTGGTCTGCACGTCTTATACCTCGGCGTACATGCGGCCAGGGTTGAAAATACCCTGGGGGTCGAGCTGGTTCTTCAGCTGGCGCTGGTAGCGCAGCAGCGGTGCAGCCAGCGGCTGGAATGGGCTGGCGTGGCCGGCAGCGAAGCAGGTGGCATGGCCGCCGAGCTTGGCCGTCACGCTCTGGATCAGCTCGCCATCGGCGTCGGACTTCAGCCAGCGCTGCGCGCCGCCCCAGTCGATCAGCTGGCGGCCGGGCACATCGAGAATGCCGCTGTTGGCCGGCAATGACAGGCGCCACAGCGTGCCGCTGGCGCTGAAGAACGGCAGGCGCTGTTCGCGCAGTTCGTGCCAGTAAGCGTTGTCGATCTCTTCGCCACCCAGGCGTTGGCGTGCGGCCAGGACCGAGCCTTCGCCGCCCTCAAGGCGCAGGTGAAGCGCGACACCGTCATGGCTGGCGGCGCTGATCGGCAATGGCTGCTGGCCCCATTCGGCAAGCTTGTTGAGCGCGTCGCGAGCACTCATGTCCAGGCGCAGGCTGAGCACCTGGCGCGGTTTGGGCAGCACCTTGATCGAGACTTCGGCGAGCAGGCCAAGGCAACCGAAGCTGCCGGCCATCAGGCGCGACAGGTCGTAGCCGGCGACGTTCTTCATCACCTCGCCGCCGAAGCGCAGCAGCTTGCCCTGGCCGGTGATCACGCGGGTGC
>JAEYXX010000108.1 GCA_023431055.1 Pseudomonadota bacterium | reverse complement strand
GCCAAGGTGTCGCGTGAGGAAACGTTCGGCCCCCTGGCACCGCTGTTCCGCTTCAAGGATGAAGGCGAGGTGATCGCCATGGCTAACGACACCGAATTTGGGCTGGCTGCGTATTTCTATGCCCGCGACCTGTCACGGGTGTTCCGGGTGGCTGAGGCGCTGGAGTACGGCATGGTGGGCATCAACACCGGAATCATTTCCAACGAGGTGGCGCCGTTCGGCGGCGTGAAGGCGTCGGGCCTGGGCCGCGAAGGCAGCAAGTACGGGATCGAGGAATATCTGGAATTGAAATATTTGTGCCTGGGGCTGTGAGGACGATCATGAGCAAGAGCAACGAATCGCTGATGCAACGCCGCATGGCTGCCGTGCCGCGTGGCGTGGGGCAAATCCACCCGGTGTTCGTCGAGCGGGCGGAGAACGCGACCGTCTGGGACGTAGAAGGACGGGAGTACATTGATTTTGCCGGTGGTATCGCCGTGCTCAATACCGGCCATTTGCATCCCAAGGTCGTGGCTGCGGTGCAGGCCCAGCTGGAGAAGGTGAGCCACACCTGTTTCCAGGTGCTGGCCTATGAGCCGTATGTGGAGCTGTGCGAGAAGATCGCGGCACGGGTACCCGGCGATTTCGCCAAGAAAACCCTGCTGGTGACTTCCGGCTCAGAAGCGGTGGAAAACGCGGTAAAGATCGCCCGCGCTGCCACCGGACGTGCGGGAGTGATCGCCTTCACCAGTGGTTATCACGGCCGCACCATGATGACCCTGGCGCTGACCGGTAAGAAGGTGCCCTATGCCGCAGGCATGGGCCTGATGCCCGGCGGCGTGTTCCGTGCCCAGTTCCCGTGCGCCTTGTACGGCGTCAGTGAAGACGAGGCCATCGCCAGCGTCGAGCGCATCTTCAAGAACGATGCCGAGCCACGCGACATCGCCGCCATCGTCATCGAGCCGGTACAGGGCGAAGGTGGCTTTCATGTCGCCCCCAAGGGCTTCCTGCAGCGCCTGCGCGCCCTGTGTGATCAGCATGGCATTCTGCTGATCGCCGACGAGGTGCAGACCGGTGCCGGTCGCACCGGCACGTTCTTCGCAATGGAGCAATTGGGTGTGGTGCCGGATCTCACCACCTTCGCCAAGTCGATTGCCGGCGGCTTTCCGCTCTCGGGTGTTTGCGGCAGGGCTGAAATCATGGATGCCATCGCCCCTGGTGGCTTGGGGGGGACGTACGCGGGCAGCCCCATCGCCTGCGCGGCGGCGCTGGCGGTCATGGAAGTCTTCGAAGAAGAACAGTTGCTGACGCGCAGTCGCATGTTGGGCGAGCTGATGACCTCGAGTTTGCGGCAGTTGCAGGGTAAGCATCCGGTCATTGCCGAAGTGCGTGGCCTGGGTGCCATGGTGGCCATGGAGTTGTGCGAGAACGGCGATCCACACACGCCTGCCACGGAATTGACCGGCCGTATCGTGGCGAAGGCGCGGGAGAAAGGGTTGATCCTGCTGTCGTGCGGCCCCTACGGCAACGTGCTGCGTATCCTGGTGCCGCTCACGGTACCGGATGAGCAGTTGCGGCAAGGTCTGGCGATTCTGGCGGAGTGCTTCGCCGAGCTGGCGTGATCGCATTGGGGCCTTGAGTCTCCCTTCAAGGCCCTGACCTCCGATGGGGTTACTCCATCGCCAGCCACTGCTCGCTCAATGCGCGTGCATGCCGGTCGATGGTCAGCGGCGCATAAGGCCGCCCGGATTGGCTGACCTGCACGTTGCTTGAGCTGTTGATGTCGAGAAAGGCGCTGCGCAGGTAGTTCCAGCGAACCTTCAGCCTGTCGCCGATAGGCGGATGCTGCGCTGTCAGCGCAGCCAGCTCCTCATCCAGGGTCGGCACCAGCGTGCGCTCATCCTGGCCCAGATAGGTGTTGGGCTGTTCGCGGGCGATTTCAAAGGCGCCGAAGTAGGCGCGGGCCAGATACTGAACGGCCAGGTATTCCACTTTGGCTGCCAGCTCGGCGGGGGTGGCCTGGGGGTGGTCGTTCAGGGCGAAGAGGAAATCCCGCAGCGCCTGGCTCAGCGCCGCCGGATAGCGCCAGGGCATGTTTTCCTCGCCTGGGCCGAAATCGACGCCCTGTTGAATCTGCTCGACCAGCGCCTGGTGGCGACGCTGCAGGGTTTCATCCGGATCTAGGGACTGAACAGTGGTGCGAAGGGCAAGCAGATCATCCTCAAGTCGTTGCAAATGATTCGCTTGGAAGCCTTCGCCGCGTACCAGCATCAGGCTACTGGTGGCGCGGCTGGCTTGAATTTGCGCGCGTTCAACGGGTGAGGGCGTGGCATGGGAGAGGGTGGCCAACGTCGCCAGCAGCATCAAAATGGCGCCGAGCCCTCGGCGCAACGGGGCAACGCGATGCATGGGGTGCTCCTTTTGGAGAGAGCATTGACGGCAGTCCGTTGAAGACTAACCCCATAACAACGCGCGGCATCACCCCGACGTTGGTTTTTGTGAACGCGGCATCGTCTCAGCTCGGCGTGGCCGGTACAGCTGCCTTTGGTTTGAAATACAGCGTTTGCCCACGGGACAGGTCGGTCAGGCTTGCGTCATCCTTGGCCACTTCGGCTTCGATTGGCTCGTCCTGCCCTTCGACTTTCAGCGTGACCCGGGTAATGGCACCCAGCGGACGAATGTCGCGCACCTCGGCCGGGCGGTGTTCCGCTTCCGCGTTTTGCGACAGTGAAATTTCGTGCGGGCGGAACAGGATGTGGTGATCCTCGCTCACATGCAGGCGATTGGTATCGCCGAGGAAGTGGTAGACAAAGGGGCTGGCTGGATTCTCATAGACCTCCGCTGGCGAGCCGATCTGTTCGATCACGCCCTTGTTCATCACCACGATGCGGTCGGCCACTTCCATGGCCTCTTCCTGGTCATGGGTCACGAACACGCTGGTCAGGTTGATCTCCTCGTGCAGGCGCGCCAGCCAGCGGCGCAGTTCCTTGCGTACCTTGGCATCCAGGGCACCGAACGGCTCATCGAGCAGCAGAATCTTCGGCTCCACTGCCAAGGCGCGGGCCAGGGCGATGCGCTGGCGTTGACCGCCGGAGAGCTGCTCCGGATAGCGATCACCCAGCCAATCCAGCTGCACCATCTCCAGCAGCTCCTTCACGCGGCGCGCAATGGTGGCTTCGTCCGGGCGTTCGGATTTGGGCTTCATGCGCAGGCCGAAGGCGACGTTGTCGAAGATGGTCATGTGGCGGAACAGCGCGTAGTGCTGGAACACGAAGCCGACGTTGCGGTCGCGCACGTCGCGGGTCGAGACGTCCTCGCCGTGGAACACGATCGAGCCGCGGTCCGGGGTTTCCAGGCCGGCGATGATGCGCAGCAGGGTGGTCTTGCCGCAGCCGGACGGGCCGAGCAGGGCGACCAGTTCGCCGCTCTGGATGTTCAGGTTGATCTCGTTCAGCGCCTTGAACGCGTTGAAGTTCTTGCTGACGTTGCGGATTTCGATACTCATGTTTATTCCTCGCCAGCACTGGCTTTGCGGCGGTTGATACGGGATTCGCTCCACTGCTTGAGCAGCAGGATGAACAGCGCCAGAAGCAGCAGCAGGCTGGCAACGCTGAAGGCGGCGACGTGATTGTATTCGTTATAGAGAATCTCGACATGCAGCGGCAGCGTGTTGGTGTAGCCGCGGATGTGCCCGGAGACCACCGATACCGCGCCGAACTCGCCCATCGCCCGCGCGGTGCACAGCACCACGCCGTAGATCAGGCCCCATTTGATATTGGGCAGGGTCACGTGCCAGAACATCTGCCAGCCGTTGGCGCCGAGCAGACGCGCGGCCTCTTCCTCCTGCGTGCCCTGTTCCTGCATCAGCGGGATCAGCTCGCGGGCGACGAAGGGCACGGTGACGAAGATGGTCGCCAGGACGATGCCGGGCAGGGCGAAGATGATCTGGATGTCGTGCTCGCGCAGCCAGGGGCCGAAGAAGCCCTGGGCGCCGAACAGCAGCACGTAGATCAGACCGGCGATCACCGGCGATACCGAGAACGGCAGGTCGATCAGGGTCACCAGGATGCTCTTGCCGCGAAACTCGTACTTGCTCACGCACCAGGCGGCGGCCACGCCGAACACCAGGTTCAGCGGTACGGCGATGCCCACGGCGAGCAGGGTCAGCTTCAGCGCGCTGATGGCGTCGGGTTCGAGGATCGAGGCGACGAACACGCCGACACCCTGCTTGAGTGCCTCGGTCGCCACTACGAACAGGGGCAGCAGGAGGAAGAAGGCGAACACCAGCCAGGCCGAAACGATCAGCAGGCGGCGGCCCAGGGCGTTGCCGCGGCGCGCGGCGTTGTTGACGGCGCTGGCCGTCAGGGTTGCAGATGACATGCCTGGCTCCTTACGAACGGCTGATGCGGCGCTGCAGCAGGTTGATCAGCAGCAGCAGGATGAACGACACCACCAGCATCAGCACGCCGATGGCGGTGGCGCCGGCGTAGTTGTACTGGTCCAGCTGCACCATGATCAGCAGCGGCAGGATCTCGGTCTTCATCGGCATATTGCCGGCGATGAAGATCACCGAGCCGTACTCGCCAACGCCACGGGCGAAGGCCAGCGCGAAGCCGGTCAGCCAGGCCGGCAGCAGCGCCGGCAGCAGTACATGGCGGGCCACCTGTAATGGCTTGGCACCGAGGCAGGCGGCGGCTTCCTCGACCTCGCGCGGGATGTCGGCCAGCACCGGCTGGAGGGTGCGCACGACGAAGGGCAGGGTGACGAAGGTCAGCGCCAGGGTGATGCCCAGCGGGGTGTAGGCGATCTTCAAACCCAGGGCGGTGGCGAACTGACCGATCAAACCGCTCGGCGCATAGAGCGCGGTCAGGGCGATACCGGCAACGGCCGTGGGCAGGGCGAACGGCAGGTCGATCATCGCTTCGATGATCTTGCGGCCGGGGAAGGTGTAGCGCACCAGCACCCAGGCCAGCAGCGTGCCGATCACGCCGTTGATGATGGCGGCGAGAAAGGCGGTGCCGAAGCTGAGCTTCAGCGCGGCCAGCACGCGCGGTGAGGAAACGATGGCCCAGAACTGGTCCCAGGTGAGCTGGGCAGCGTGGACGAACATGGCACCCAGGGGAATCAGCACCAACAGGCTGAGGTACACCAGGGTGTAACCCAGCGTCAGCCCGAAGCCGGGTATGACGGGGGACGTGCGGCGGGACATGCAAGCTCCTTGGTAGGGCGGGTGGAACCCGCCACTGGCTGCGACGATCTTGCGGCTGCACCCGCCCTATATGGGCGGACGCGCCGTGGCAATCACTGGGCCTGGTAGATCTGGTCGAAGATGCCGCCGTCGTTGAAGAACTTCGGCTGTGCGCTCTTCCAGCCGCCGAAGTCAGCGTCGATGGTCACCAGCTTGAGTTGCGGGAACTGCTGGGCGAACTCGGCCGCCACCGCCTGGTTGCGCGGACGGTAGAAGTGCTTGGCGGCGATGCGCTGGCCTTCCTCGCTGTACAGGTAGTTCAGGTAGGCCTCGGCGACCTTGCGCGTGCCTTTCCTGTCGACGTTCTGGTCGACCACGCTGACTGGCGGTTCGGCGAGAATCGACAGCGACGGCGCGACGATCTCGAAGTTCTCTCCGCCTTCTTCCTTGAGGGCCAGGAAGGCTTCGTTTTCCCAGGCCAGCAGCACGTCGCCGATGCCGTTGTTGACGAAGGTGATGGTCGAGCCGCGGGCGCCGGTGTCGAGCACCGGGACGTTCTTGTAGAGCTTCTCGGTAAAGGCCTTGGCCTCGGCTTCGCTGCCGTACTTCTGCTGGGCATAGGCCCAGGCAGCGAGGAAGTTCCAGCGTGCGCCACCGGAAGTTTTCGGGTTGGGGGTGATCACTTCCACGCCCGACTTGACCAGGTCGTCCCAGTCCTTGATGCCCTTGGGGTTGCCCTTGCGCACCAGGAACACGATGGTCGAGGTGTAGGGAGTGCTGGCATCCGGCAGACGTTCCTGCCAGTTTTCCGGGATCAGCTTGCCGAGCTTGTGCAGCTCATCGATGTCGCCGGCCAGGGCCAGGGTCACCACGTCGGCGCGCAGGCCGTCGATCACCGCGCGGGCCTGTTTGCCCGAGCCGCCGTGGGATTGCTGGATGGTCACCGCTTCGTTGCCCTGGCCCTGCCAGTGCTTGTTGAACGCGGCGTTGAATTCGGTATAGAGCTCGCGGGTCGGGTCGTAGGACACGTTGAGCAGGGTTTGTGCAGCGGCCACCGGGCCGGCGATCAGACTGCTGGCCAGCGCGGCCAGGGCGAAACGACGAAGGGACATGGTGCAGCTCCTAACTGGATTTTTATGTTGGCTCTGGTTCGTGGCGGTCAGTCGCACATTCGCGGGCGACAGCAACGGTGGCGGTGCGTGTTCATGGCTGTGCTCTTTTCATGGTCACGCCCTCCGGTGGTCCAGTCGGGCTGCTTGCTTGGCTCAGGGGTTCTTGGTGTTCGGTTGTTGCAGGCGAATCTTTTCCTTGCGCTCGATCTGCACTACCTGGCCGTTATGCACGGTGATTTCCACCGAGCCGAATTTCAGGCCATGCAACGCGGTCTGGATCTCGCGGAGGATCACGGCTTCGTCCTGGCCTTCCAGGTTTCTCAGCGTCGCGGTCATTTCCAGGCTCCTTGTGACGGATCGCCACGACGACGGCGGGCGGCCGACGCTGGCGTGGAGCGGATAGTAGAGAGGCCGAAATATTCTTAAAAATATTGTTTAAGAACATTTATATGCTTTTAGGGAATATGAGGTGCGATGCGTTTTCTTGTGATTATGGAATAAGCAAATAAATTCTTATTCTTTTTAGAGTTGAACCATGCTGCCTAGACTGACGCCATTCGATTCAAGGAGGTGCCGTCATGGGCAGCGAAGCAATCCGTTATCTGATTCTGCCGGGCTGGCAGGGCTCGCCCGAGGAGCACTGGCAGAGCCATTGGCAGCGCAGCTTGCCGAACAGCACGCGGGTGGAGCAGACCGACTGGCTCCATCCACGGCGCGCCGACTGGGTGAGCGAGCTGAACCGCGCCGTGGCCGCCGACCCTCGGCCTGCCATTGTCATTGCCCACAGCCTGGGCTGCGTCACCGTCGCCCACTGGGCGGCGCAGGCGCCCATCGATCTGCTGCGTCGCGTACGCGGCGCCCTGCTGGTGGCGCCGGCCGATGTCGAGCGCCCGGGCTGCCCTGCACCACTGCAGAATTTCGCACCGATGCCGCGTGATCTGCTGCCCTTCCCCAGCCTGCTGGTGGGTTCCGACAACGACGCGGCGGCCAGCGCCCTGCGCGCCCTGGAGCTGGCGCGTGCCTGGGGTAGCGAGGCGGTGATTCTCAGCGGTGCCGGGCATATCAACGTGAAGTCCGGGCACCGTTACTGGGAGCAGGGCTTCGGTTATCTCTATCGCCTGCAGAGCCGCATCGAACAGCAGTCGCGCTTGCGCGCCTGAGCCGGTCACCACGTCACACCATTTTCAGAGCGGGGTCGGGCCAGGCAGCCGCCCGCTCTTTTTTACTCGACTACGGGCTGCGTCCACCGAGGTGCGGCTTTGGAGCTGCACGTCATGAGCTTTCCACCCGACTTTCCGACGCCGCTGACCTTCGCCGATTCGGACAAGAGCCCGCTGAGCATTCGGGCCAAGGCGCTGGTGTTCGTCGACCCGCGTTCACGCCAGTTGCGCGAACGCGCCGAGGCGCTGGCCGGCAATGGCCAGCCGTTGCTGATCCTTGGCGAGACCGGCACCGGCAAGGAATTGTTGGCGCGCTATATCCATCGTCACAGCGAGCGCGGCGGCCTGTTCGTGGCGGTGAGCTGCGCGGCGATAAGCCCGCAGTGGGGCGAGGCCGAGTTGTTCGGCCATGCCGCCGGTGCTCATGTCGGCGCCGGCAGTAGCCGTGCCGGCTGGTTCGGTTCGGCCAATGGCGGCACGCTCTACCTGGATGAAATCGCCGACCTCTCGCGGCCGCTGCAGAGCAAGCTGCTGGCCGCGCTGGAAACCCGCGAGGTGTATCGCGTCGGCGCCAGCCAGGCGCTGCCGGTGGATGTGCGTCTGGTGGCGGCGAGCAGCATCGACCTGGCCCGCGCGGTGGCAGCCGGCACCTTCGATGAGCGCCTGTACGCCTACCTGTGCGACGGTCAGCTGCTGTTCCCGGCGCTGCGTCAACGGGTCGGCGACATCCTGCCGCTGGCCGAGTACTTCCTCGGCATCCACGCCTCGCGTCTGGGCCTGGCCATCCCGCCGATCAGTCCGGCGGCGCAGGCCGTGCTGGAGGCGCACCGCTGGCCGGGCAATACCCGCGAGCTGGAGAACGTCATCCACTTCGCCCTGCTGCTGGCTGGCAGCGCCGAGATCGGGCCGGAGCATCTGGAGCTTCCGGGCGTCTCCTAACCGCCCCGGATTGCATCCGGGCTACGAACCTGATCGTTCCTCACGCTCCGCGTGGGAATGCACCCTGGGACGCTCTGCGTCCGTTTGGCTTTTGCCTAGCAGTCCGTACGGGCGCAGAGCGCCCTTACCTTGACTCCCACGCAGAGCGTGGGAGCTATCAGATCGGTGCGCACCCTACGGCGCAAGCAGTGACACCGATTTGATCTGTGCCCAGAGCGCCTGGCCGGCATGAATGCCCAACTGATCGAATGAATAACGGGTGATCCGCGCCAGCAGACGCTGCTCGCCCAGGCGCAGGGTCAGCAGCATCTGCGCATCGAGCGCCTGCCAGCTTTCCACCGTCGCCGGCAGCAGGTTGAGCAGGCTGCTGCCCTCGGCGCGTTGCAGGCCGAGGCTGACATCGCGCGCCTTGATCTTCACCCGTACCGGATGGCCGTCGGGCAACGCCGCGTGAGGCAGGCGCAGGCGCGCTTCGCTGCCGGGCAGTCGAAGTTCCAGCAGGTCGTAGGCGGCAGCATGGCCGCAGACCTCGCCGTCGATCACCGCCTCGGCATCGTCATCGCTGGCGAAGGGCAGGTCGGCGCGCAGCAGGGTTTCCTTGAGCGGGCCGCTGGCGCGCACCTGGCCGTCGTCGAGCAGCACCAGATGATCGGCCAGGCGCGCCACTTCGTCCGGGGCGTGGCTGACGTAGAGCACGGGGATGTCCAGCTCCTCGTGCAGTCGCTGCAGGTAGGGCAGCACTTCCTGCTTGCGCTTGAGATCGAGTGAGGCCAGCGGCTCGTCCATCAGCAGCAGGCGCGGGCTGGTGACCAGGGCGCGGGCAATGCCGACGCGCTGGCGTTCGCCACCGGACAGCGCCGAGGGCATGCGCTCGAGCAGGTGGCCGATACCCAGCAGCTCCAGCGCCTGATCCAGCGCCACCTTGCGTTGCGACGCGGGGATGCGCCGCTGGCCGTACTCCAGGTTCTTGCGCACGCTCAGGTGCGGGAACAGGTTGGCGTCCTGGAACACGTAGCCGATGGCGCGCTTGTGCGCCGGCAGAAAGAAACCGCGCTCACTGTCTTGCCAGAGTTCTCCAGCGACCTGCAGGTAGCCCTGCTGCGGGCGATCCAGCCCGGCGAAGCAGCGCAGGCAACTGGTCTTGCCCGAACCGGAATGGCCGAACAGCGCACTGACGCCGCGCCCGGGCAGGTCAAGGTCGACATCCAGGGCGAAGCCCGGATGCTTGACCAGAAAGCGCGCGCGAATGCGCCCATCGTCTTGGACGGCGGGTGGCGAGGCCTTGCCGAAACCGAACATCACAGCGCCCTCATCCGGGCATTGCGCCCGCCGTACAACGCCAGCAGAACGATGAAGGAGAACGCCACCATGCCGCCGGCCAGCCAGTGCGCCTGGGCGTAGTTCATGGTTTCCACGTGGTTGTAGATCTGCACCGACACCACCTGGGTCTTGCCGGGGATATTGCCGCCGATCATCAGCACCACGCCGAACTCACCGATGGTATGGGCGAAGCTGAGAATGGCGGCGGTGATGAAGCCGGGACGGGCCAGCGGCAGCACGACGCTGAAGAAGCTGTCCCAGGGATTGGCACGCAGGGTCGCGGCGGCCTCCAGCGGGCCGCGGCCGATGGCCTCGAAGGCGTTCTGCAGCGGCTGCACGACGAAGGGCAGGGAATAGAAGATCGAACCGATCACCAGACCGGTGAAGCTGAAAGTGAAGGTGCCCAGGCCAAGGCTCTGCGTCAGCTGGCCGAAGAAACCGTTGGGCCCCATGCTCACCAGCAGATAGAAGCCGATCACCGTCGGTGGCAGCACCAGCGGCAGAGCGACGATGGCGCCGACCGGGCGCTTGAGCCAGGAGTCGGTGCGCGCCAGCCACAAGGCAATGGGCGTGCCGATGATCAGCAACAGCACAGTGGTCAGCGAGGCCAGCTCCAATGTCAGCAGGATGGCATCGAGGTCGTTCTTCGACAGCGGCATGCAGGGATTCCGGAAGTGCGAATGTAGCCCGGATGCAATCCGGGGCCCGCTCAGGTGGATGTCGCTACGGCAGTTTATAGCCGAAGGATTCGATCACCCTGGCCGCTTCCGGGCCTTTCAGGTACTCGACCAGTGCCGTCGCGGCCGGGCTGTTCGCGCCCGGTTTGAGGATCACCGCATCCTGCTTGATCGGGTCATACATATCATCGGGCACGATCCAGGCCGAGCCGCTGGTGACTTTGCCGTCCTTGTACACCTGCGACAGGGCGACGAAGCCCAGCTCGGCGTTGCCGGTGGAGACGAACTGATGCGCCTGAGTGATGTTCTGGCCTTCGACCAGTTTGCTTTTCACAGCGTCGCTCAGGCCCAGCTTGTCCAGCACCTGAGTTGCGGCCAGGCCGTAGGGCGCGGCCTTCGGGTTGGCGATAGCCAGGTGCCTGAACTGGCCGGCCTGCAGCGCCGCGTCCGTGCCGTCGAGGTAGCTGGCATCGGCCGACCACAGCACCAGGCTGCCGATGGCGTAGGTGAAACGCGAACCGGGCACGCTCGCGCCTTCGCGCTCCAACCTGGCCGGCGTCGTGTCGTCGGCGGCGAGCAGCACATCGAACGGTGCGCCATTGTTGATCTGCGCGTAGAACTGCCCGGTGGCGCCGAAGGAAGCCACCAGCTTGTGCCCGGTGGCCTTCTCGAATTCAGGCGCGAGGGCCTGCATCGGCGCGGTGAAGTTGGCTGCCACCGCGACCTTCACTTCATCGGCGCTGGCAGCGCTTGCGAATAGCAGGCCGAGGGCAAGCAGGCTGTTCTTGAGAGGCTTGAACATCTGGATTCCTTGTCGTTCTCGGGCGGTGCGCTCGGTCCCGGCGGCAGGTCGAATGAGGTAATCCTACATCGTTATGTTGTTCTTTATATAGCGATGCACGCCATGCCGCACGCCGACGCCTGAGGTTCAGTCCGCCTTACGCTTGCGCGACAGGCGAGAAACGCCCAGCAGCACCAGCGCCAAGCCGGCGATCTGGTACAGGGTGATGGCCTCGCCAAGCAGCACCCAGGCGGCGAACAGGGTCAGCACCGGGCCCAGGTTGCCGAACAGGGCAGCATGGCTGGCGCCCATACGCTGTACGGCCAGGGCCAGCCAGTAGATCGGCAGCACCGTCGACAGCAGTGCCATCAGCGCGCTGTACAGCCACACTTCGCTCGGCAGGTTCGCCAACTGCGCCGGGTCGTGCGTCACGCCATAGTGGATCAGCACCATGATCGCCGATGAACCGCCGGCCAGCCCCGCCAGGCGCATCGAGCCGACCCGGCGAATCACCACGCCGGTGCCCAGGTAGTACAGGGCGTAGGTCACCGCGCTGGCGAACACCCAGGCGGCGCCCAGCAGGATCTGCTCGCTGTCGCCTTCCACGCGGATGTCATGCACCAGGGCGATGCTCAGGCCCAGGTAGCACAGGCCCAGGGCGAGGAAGGTGCGCGGGCCCGGTCGCTCGCCCACCGCCAGCATCTGCAACAGCAGTACCAGCGTCGGGTAGGTGAACAGGATCAGCCGCTCCAGCCCGGCGCTGATGTACTGCAGGCCATAGAAGTCGAACAGGCTCGACAGGTAGTAGCCGAGCATCCCCAGCAGCAGAACGTGCGCCCAGTCTTTCGCCGACAAGCGCGCTTGCCCGGTGCCACGGCTCAGCCACAGCAGCCAGGCGAACAGCGGCAGCGCCAGGCCCATGCGCAGGCTCAGCACGGTGACGGCGTCCACCGGCGCGGCAGCATAGCTGAGTTTGACGAACACGGCTTTCAGGCTGAAGCCGGTGGCCGAGAGCACGGCGAACAACACGCCGCTATCCAGGCTGCGGCGGTACGAGGCGGTCAAAGCATTCATGAGCAGAGCTACGGCAGAGAAGTGAGCTGTTATTCTGAGCGGAAAGCTAGACGGCCAGAATCGCATTTTCACGAAGATGGCTTTCTGATTTGGAGAAGGCTTCATGCATTTCGATCTGCCCGACCTGCGCCTGATCGCGGCGATTGCCGCCACCGGCAGCCTGAGCAAGGCGGCGGCGACCTTTCCCGTCGCCGTCTCGGCGGCCAGTACCCGCTTGCGCCTGTTCGAGGAGCGCTGCGGGCTGACGCTGTTCGTGCGCAGCAGCGATGGCATGACCCCGACGCCGGCCGGGCGCCTGGTTCTGGAGGCCTGCCAGGGCGTGCTGAGGGAAGCCCGTTTGCTCACCCAGACCGTCGAGGAGCTCAAGGGCGAGCGGCGCATCACCCTGCGCCTGGGCGCGTCCACCGTGGCCAACAGCACTTTCCTGCCGGCGGCGCTCGGGCCCTTCCTGGCCGACTACCCGGAAGTGGATCTGCAACTGGCCGAGCAGGGCAGCAAGGCCGTATTGAGATCGGTGCGGGAAGGCGCCATCGACATCGGTGTCTACGACGGCAACCTGCCCACCGATGAACTCCTGTCGCTGCCGTTTCGCAACGACCGCCTGGTGATGCTGGTACCGCACGGACATGCACTGATCGGCCAGCGCGCGGCCTCGCTACGCGATGCGCTCAACTACCCCTTCGTCTGCCTGCCGGCCGAACGCGCGATGCAGCGCTTCGTCGAGTACATGGCGGTGCGCAATGCCTTGCCGCTCAAGGTACGTGTGCGTGCGCCGAGCTTCGATGCCATCGCCCAACTGGTGGCGCAGGGCGTCGGTGTATCCATGCTGCCCGAGGTGGCCGCGACCCGCTTCGCCCAGGAACTGCCGGTGGCGGTGGTGATGCTGGAGGATGTCTGGGCTACACGCGAACTGCGCCTGTGCGTGCGCAGCTGGGAGGCGCTGTCATCTCATGCGCGGCAGTTGGTCAGCTATCTCTCGCCCGAACGGCCAACCGGCGACAGTCTGGACGTCTGACGTAGGAGCGGCTTCAGCCGCGATAGAACGGCTCGCCGCTAAAGCGCCTCCCACCGGCCGAGGCCTGAACGCTGGCGCCCGCAGCCGCACGGACTGACTGTGGGAGCGGCTTTAGCCGCGATATAAGCAGCGCCGTTAGCTGATCCGCCGCCACACACTGGCGAGCCACGGCTGCTGGTCGCGGGGCAGGCCGGCGGGGCGGTAGTAGTGCTCCAGCTCGACGAAGCCGGCAGTCGTGAGCCGGGCGCGCCAGCGTTCCAGATCGTGGTAGCTGCCGTAGCGCGGGCCGTTCCAGCCTTCCTGATTCTCGCCGCGCGGATTGGAGCTGAACAGCACGCCGCCCGGCTTGAGCGCTGCACGCAACTGGCCGAGTACACGCGGTAGCTCCTGATCCGGCACATGGAACAGGCTGGCGTTGGCGAAGATACCGTCGAAATGCTCGGCTGGCAGGTCGAGCGCGAGAAAGCTCTGCTGCCAGACCTCGCAGCCGCTGTCGGCGCGCGCCATGGCAACGAACTCGGCGCAGCCGTCCAGGCCGATGGCTTCGTGACCCATACCGCTGAAGGTTCGCAGGTCACGCCCCGGCCCGCAGCCGAAATCGAGGATGCGCCAGGGTTTTTCACCCTCGATATGACGCAGCAGGGCCGCGATGTTCTGGCTCACGTCATGGTCGCGCGTGCCCTCGCGAAAGTCCTCGGCGCTGCTCTGGTAGTGGGCCAGGGTGAGGGCGCTGATCTGCGCGAGTTCGTCAGGGCTCAGAGGCATGGTGAGGGTTCCGTAAAAGGGCAAATATGCAGGCATGCAGTCAAGGCTACCAAAGTCGTCTGGCCTCACCGAGAGCTGCTACGTCTGCACGCTGTTCTTGGTAGGAGCGGCTTCAGCCGCGATGGAACGCCTCGCCGCTAAAGCGCTTCCCTCCCGAGCGAGGCCTGAACCATACCCCCCACAGCCGCACGGAACGTGGGAGGCGCTTCAGCCGCGACTGCACAATATCTGTCGATACTGCCCGAAATATTTCCATTACCACCGCGCCATGGAGCAACCTGCGCAACAGCCTGTTCATCGGTTTGCCCCGTGGCGGAACTTTGCCGTAGATTGGCCGGCCCACCTCGACCGGAACTGCCCGGTCATGTCTCGAGGTTCGCGTCGTGTCTGCTGCTGTTCCCGCTTCCGTTTATCGTCTTCCCGGTTTCCTGCCGTTTCTCATCGCCCGCATCGTGGTGGTCTTCGCGGTGCAGATTCAGGCCGTGGTAGTGGCCTGGCAGGTCTACGACCTGACTCGCGATCCGCTGTCATTGGCTTATGTGGGCCTGGCGCAGTTCATCCCCATGCTGGTGCTGTTGATGCCGGCGGGGGACTTGATCGACCGCTACGACCGCAAACTGATCCTCATGCTCAGCTGGCTGGTTGAAGGGGTGTGTGCCGCGGCGCTGCTCTGGTTGTCGCTGAGCGAGGTGGCGGTCAGTTGGTACTACGCGGTGCTAGTGCTGTACGGCTGCGGCCGTGCCTTCACCGGGCCGGCGCTGTCGAGCCTGCTGCCGCAGATCGTGCCGCGCGAGCGCCTGGCTGCGGCCATCGCCGCCAACAGCATGATCATGCGTGGCGCGACCATTTCGGGGCCGGTGATCGGTGGTGGTCTGTATGCCATCGGTGGCGGCGGATTGACCTACTCGGTGTGCCTGGCCTGCTTCCTCGCCGGCTGCGTGCTGCTGCAGCGGGTGCCGGTGCTGTATGCGGAGAAGATGCAGGCGCTGGAATCCACCGCCTGGGCGCGCTTCACGGCGGGTATCCACTTCATCCGCACGCGGCCGATCATCCTCGGCACCATCTCGCTGGATCTGTTCGCCGTGCTGCTCGGCGGCGTGGTGGCGCTGCTGCCGATCTACGCCCAGGAAGTGCTGGAAGTCGGCCCGACCGGCCTCGGCCTGCTGCGCAGCGCCATGGCCATCGGCGAAGTGTCGGTCGGCCTGTACCTGAGCATGAAACCGTTCAACCGCCATGTCGGCCTGGTGATGTTCGGCGCGGTGGCGCTGTTCGGCCTGGCCAACCTGGTGTTCGCGCTGTCCAGCCTGTTCTGGCTGTCGTTCGCTGCGCTGGTGGTGGCTGGCGGCGCGGATATGGTGAGCATGTATATCCGTTCCTCGCTGGTGCAGTTCTCCACCCCGGACGCCATGCGCGGTCGGGTCAATGCGGTGAACATGCTGTTCATCGGCTCTTCCAACGAACTCGGCGAGTTCCGTGCCGGCACCAGCGCCGCCTGGTTCGGCGTGGTGCCGGCGGCGCTGATCGGCTGCGCCTGCACCCTGACGGTGACCGGCGGCTGGATGCTCGGCTTCAAGAGCCTGCGCAAGGTGAATCGCTTCGAGGATGCTTCGCCGGGCAAGGACGCATGACGTAGGGCGAATGCAATCCGGGGGCTGAGCCGGGCACGAATATCGGATGGTTGACCTGGGCGAGAGCCATCAGCGCCGTTGTCTTGAATATCGCTTTGCTCAGCCCGGGCTACTTGCTTACCAGTAGGTTAAGTGAGTTAGCGTGACCAACGATATTCCTCAATCTCTGCCTGAGAAGGTTGTCGCCCCAGTTTTTTGCAAAGCTCCGCAGCGATGTCGTCATGTGCCGTTTTTTCTTGCGCTTCATGTTCCAGTCTTTTTGTGCGGACCTTGTCCTTGCGGCTGTCACGCTGTCCGATTAGTGCTTTCACCTCTCGATAAAAAATATCGCAGTCCAGATCGGAACCAAAACTCTGCTTTTTCATGGCTATAAAGTAATAGGGAACTTTTGTTAGAAGAATGATATGGGTGTTGTGTGCAATTATCGATTCGATGGCATGCCAGGTTAGTGAGACTTCTATATCTTTCGATATTAGCTGAATGCCTTCTTCGTCTATTCTATGCTCAATATTTCCAATAGGTATGCCGTCTTTATGCATCTTTAGCATATAAAACAGAGATGGTAGTACGAGGCCGATGACGCAGAAGATTCCGCACAGAAAAGCACCCATTAGGATTAAGGTCAGTATGATTTTCGGTTCGGCGTGCGTCCAAGGTATATAGAGCCATGCAAATAGTATCCATAGAAATAGAAAGCTTAAGCGAAATCTTAAGCTCCGGAGTCCCGTGTAAAACACCAAGAGTCCCATTTCTTTAGGCTTGTAGTTGCTTGATATTCTTCGTTGTTTCATGTATCTGCCCGACCTGGGTAATCAATAGGTGATTGTTTTGGGAGATCTATATTTTTTGTAAAATGGCTTGACCCCTTATTCCGTTTTTTACTCTTTTCGTATCAGTTAGGTTCTTGAGGGCAGTAGATTATCCATGTGACGTTGAGCAGCGGGGCAGTCACGATCTTTTGCTGCCTCAAGGTAAGCAAGTTTTTTTTCTCGCTGCTCAGGTGTCTTGGTGGCTGGCATTGCCATGCTTAGATCGAAATAGGCCTCTGCCTCAAAAGCACTTCTCGTAAGATTGGGCATCGCCAGCGCATATGGGATGTTTTTATGGCATCGACGATATATCATTGCAGGGGCAGGGTAGTACATATCAAATTTTTCAGAGTCATTGAGGGACCGCTCTAGTAGCTTGGTGAGTTGCGCTTGTGTGATCTCTTTAGAACACATCCCTGCTAGAGCATAAATCGCAGGTAAATACCCTTGGTTCGCACTTTTCTTGAAAAGAGGGCAGGATTGATTTCGCTCTTCTGGGGGCGTGAATGGTACTGTAAGTGCCAAGCCAAGCCTATATTGAGCCCATGCATTGTTTTTTGCCGCCAGTCTTTCCAATGCGGGTATGGCATTATGAGTTTCCTTCAAGAAGTTACTCATGAGCTCCTTTTTATCTGGCGTTGGTATGTGCGGCGAGGGAAGGGAGTCCAGTTGCTCTATACTTAATTGGGCTGACTCAAGGTGACGCTTGGCTTCCAAATAATCACTGCTCTCTAGCTGTATAGATTTGCACGCCGTCAGAGCTGTCAGCAAAATTACGGCGCTTGTTTGAGATTTCTTCATGAAGGATATATGTTTCGCCTTAGGAAGGTTTGACGGATTCAGTCAGTCGTTAATTGAGTGTGCCCTGTAAATCGGTCACCTCGGAATAAGGCTGGGCCTCAGTGGGAAATATATAGGGCTTGTTGCCTGTCCGATCAAAAAACGTACAGCTGCTCCGGATGGCGGATAAAAAACAGAGTAATACGCATGGTCTTCCTTGTAGTTTTCGGACGATGCTGATATCGCGTTGCCGTATCAGCATGTCACGCCATATTCCTATTCGTTTCTCAGTTTAGAGTGGTCGCTGCAAGCCGCTGGCAGGACGAAGCTACTAGAGCCTAGCCCCGTCTTCACGTCCGTGACGAAGCTATTCCAAGTGCAACGAGGTTGTCCATGCTGGACAAGTCAAAATGCCGCCTCGTTAGATCCAACATGGCAGTCGCTGCTAAAGAGCTCTCGCATCCCCACAAATGCTGTTAACACCACTGTGGATAACCTTTGCAAAAGCCCTCCGCGCTTAGCATTCAAGCGGGCCAAGGCAGGCCGTTCAATTTTTGCCCAATGACGCTCTGCTGGCGTTATCGCCAGGTGGAATATCGCTTTTAATCAATCACTTGGCTCGGGTTTTCAACAGCAGGGCAGGGCGCGGGCGTGTTGCCGAGTGTCGTGCACAGAATCTGGGGAAAGCGTTGTGGATAAGATATGGGAAAACTCGCCCAGGCCAGGTGGGGCAAGGGCTGCGCGGGGGTGGTGATTTTTCGCGCGCTGTCGCGCGGCGGTCATGTTCTGCGGCTATAGTGGCCGGTCGATTTTGTTCACCGATGGAGCCCTCCGATGTCCGAGTCCCCTGAGCGTCCCGTCCCGGTCAGTTTGCTGCAGGCTTTCTGGTTCTGGCTGAAGCTGGGGTTGATCAGTTTCGGCGGGCCAGCGGGGCAGATTTCGATCATGCATCAGGAGCTGGTGGAGAAGCGTCGCTGGTTGTCCGAGCGGCGCTTTCTGCATGCGCTGAACTACTGCATGTTGCTGCCCGGGCCGGAGGCGCAGCAGTTGGCCACCTATATCGGTTGGCTGATGCACCGCACCTGGGGCGGAGTGATCGCCGGGGCGCTGTTCGTGCTGCCGTCGCTGCTGATTCTGGTCGCGCTGTCCTGGGTCTATCTGGCGTTCGGTGACGTGCCGCTGGTGGCCGGGATCTTCTATGGCATCAAGCCGGCGGTGACGGCCATCGTGGTGCAGGCGGCCTGGCGCATTGGCGGTCGGGCGCTGAAGAATCGCTGGCTGTGGGCCATTGCTGCAGCGGCTTTCGTCGCCATTTTCGCGTTGCAGCTGCCGTTCCCGCTGATCGTGCTGGGCGCGGCGCTGGTGGGTTATATCGGTGGGCGGCTGGCGCCGCAGCACTTCGCGGTCGGTGGTGGGCATGGCGAAAAGGGCGGGGCGCATGCGCCAGCGATGATCGATGACGACACGCGTCTGGCGCACACACATTTTCGTTCCAGCCGCCTGGCGCTGATCCTGCTGGTCGGCGCAGTGCTCTGGCTGCTGCCCATGGGCCTGCTGACCCTGGCGTTCGGCTGGCAGGGCACGCTGACGCAGATGGGCTGGTTCTTCACCAAGGCGGCGCTGCTCACCTTTGGCGGCGCCTACGCAGTGTTGCCCTACGTGTACCAGGGCGCCATCGAGCATTACGGCTGGCTGACGCCCCGGCAGATGATCGATGGCCTGGCTCTGGGCGAGACCACGCCGGGGCCGTTGATCATGGTGGTGGTCTTCGTCGCCTTCGTCGGTGCCTATGGGCAGCCGCTGTTCGGTGGTGATTCGGCCTTCGCCAGTGGCGCGCTGGCGGCCTGCCTGGTCACCTGGTTCACCTTCCTGCCGTCGTTTTTGTTCATCCTCGTCGGCGGGCCGCTGGTGGAGTCGACCCACGGTGAGCTGAAGTTCACTGCACCGCTGACCGGCATCACCGCCGCCGTGGTAGGAGTGATCCTCAACCTCGCTCTGTTCTTCGGCTATCACGTGCTCTGGCCCGAGGGCTTCGCCGGTACCTTCGACTGGGTGTCGGCGTTGATCGCCAGCGGGGCGGCGTTGGCCCTGTTCAAGTTCAGGCGCGGGGTGATCGAGACCATCGCCGGTTGCGCCGTAGTCGGGCTGGTGGCGCATCTGCTGCTATAGGGTCAGCGCCAGACGCAAACGATCCCGATGCTGCAGGCCGTTCTCGATCAACGGCTCGGGGTAGTGCTGCAGGAAGTAGTTCGGTTCCACCGCCACCACGCGAAAGCCGGCGCGCTGGTAGAACGTCAGTTGATGGCCGAAGCTGCCGGTGCCCAGTTCCAGGCGCTTTGCACCCAGTTGCCGGGCTTGGTCGATGGCGTTGTGCAGCAGCAGGGCGCCGATGCCCTGACCCTGGTGTTCAGGCGCCACGGCGATGTTCATCAGTTCCCAGGTATCGGCGCTCAGGACCTTGATCACGTAGACGCCGACAACCGCGTCGTCCAGGCGCGCGACCACGCAATGACCGTCCGCCAGATAGCGGGCGATGAGGGCGATGCTGGGGTCGGCTTCCAGCAGCAGTGCCATGGGCGCCTGTTCGCCGGGAATCTCGTGCAAGGTTGGGGTGGTCATGACGGTCTTTCTTTAAAGATGTTTTGGTTATAAATAAATCATTATTTATTCTTTTTGTTTCGTTTTGTTCCTGAGCATAGTGAGCACCACGCAAGCCACTGCCAAGGAGCACAGCCATGACCATCCGCCTGGGCGACATCGCCCCTGACTTCGAACAGGATTCCAGCGAAGGCCGCATTCGTTTCCACGAGTGGCTGGGCGACAGCTGGGGCATTCTCTTCTCCCACCCGGCCGACTTCACGCCGGTGTGCACCACCGAGTTGGGCTTCACCGCCAAGCTGAAGGATGAATTCGCCAAGCGCGGCGTCAAGGCCATCGCCCTGTCCGTAGACCCGGTGGATTCGCACCTGAAATGGATCGACGACATCAACGAGACGCAGAACACCGCGGTCAACTTCCCGATCATCGCTGATGCCGACCGCAAGGTGTCCGACCTCTACGACCTGATCCACCCCAACGCCAACGACACCCTGACCGTGCGTTCGCTGTTCGTCATCGACCCGAACAAGAAGGTGCGCCTGACCATCACCTATCCGG
>JAEYXX010000102.1 GCA_023431055.1 Pseudomonadota bacterium | reverse complement strand
CCAGGTACACGTTGGCGCCATCGCCCAGACGGTTCGGGAAGTTACGGGTGGAGGTCGACACCACGGTGGAGTTGGCAGCCACACGTGCCTGGTTACCCATGCACAGCGAGCAGCCCGGCATCTCCATGCGTGCACCGGCCTTGCCGTAGATGCCGTAGTAGCCTTCCTCGGTCAGCTGGTGAGCATCCATCTTGGTCGGCGGCGACAGCCACAGACGAGTCGGGATACCGCCCTTGACCTTGTCCAGCAGTTTACCGGCAGCGCGGAAGTGACCGATGTTGGTCATGCACGAACCGATGAACACTTCGTCGATCTTGTCGCCGGCCACGGTGGACAGCAGACGGGCGTCGTCCGGGTCGTTCGGAGCGCACAGTACCGGCTCGTTGAGCTGGTTCAGGTCGATTTCGATGACTTCGGCGTACTCGGCGTCCTTGTCGGCTTCCATCAGTACCGGGTTGGCCAGCCATGCTTCCATTGCCTGGGCACGACGCTCCAGGGTGCGGGCATCGCCGTAGCCTTCGCTGATCATCCAGCGCAGCAGGGTGATGTTGGACTTCAGGTACTCGGCGATGGCCGCTTCCGGCAGCTTGATGGTGCAGCCGGCAGCCGAACGCTCGGCGGAGGCGTCGGACAGCTCGAACGCCTGCTCGACGGTCAGGTTGTCCAGGCCTTCGATCTCGAGGATGCGGCCGGAGAAGATGTTCTTCTTGCCTTTCTTCTCGACGGTCAGCAGGCCTTTCTGGATGGCGTAGTAGGGGATGGCGTGGACCAGGTCACGCAGGGTGATACCCGGTTGCATCTTGCCCTTGAAGCGCACCAGAACCGATTCCGGCATGTCCAGCGGCATCACGCCGGTGGCGGCGGCGAAGGCCACCAGGCCGGAACCGGCCGGGAAGGAAATGCCGATCGGGAAGCGGGTGTGCGAGTCGCCACCGGTGCCGACGGTATCCGGCAGCAGCATGCGGTTCAGCCAGCTGTGGATGATGCCGTCGCCCGGACGCAGGGACACGCCGCCACGGGTGCGGATGAAATCCGGCAGGGTGTGGTGGGTGGTGACGTCGATCGGCTTCGGATAGGCGGCGGTGTGGCAGAAGGACTGCATCACCAGGTCGGCGGAGAAGCCCAGGCAAGCCAGGTCTTTCAGCTCGTCACGGGTCATCGGGCCAGTGGTGTCCTGGGAGCCGACGGTGGTCATCTTCGGTTCGCAGTAGGTGCCCGGGCGCACGCCTTCGACGCCGCAGGCCTTGCCGACCATCTTCTGCGCCAGGGTGAAGCCCTTGCCGCTGTCAGCCGGCTGCTCCGGCTTCTTGAACAGGTCGGAGGAGCCTAGGCCGAGCTCGGCGCGCGCCTTCTCGGTCAGGCCGCGGCCGACGATCAGTGGGATACGGCCGCCAGCGCGGACTTCGTCGAGCAGCACCGGGGTCTTCAGTTCGAAGGTGGTGATGACTTCGTCGGTGCCGTGCTTGCAGACCTTGCCAGCGTACGGGTAGACGTCGATCACGTCGCCCATGTTGATGTTCGACACGTCGAACTCGATCGGCAGGGCGCCGGCGTCTTCCATGGTGTTGTAGAAGATCGGGGCGATCTTGGTGCCGAAGCAGAAGCCGCCAGCGCGCTTGTTCGGAACGTACGGAATGTCGTCGCCGAAGAACCACAGCACCGAGTTGGTGGCGGACTTACGGGAAGAACCGGTACCGACCACGTCACCGACGTAGGCGACCGGGAAGCCCTTGGCCTTGATCTCTTCGATCTGCTTCAGCGGGCCGATGGCGCCTTGCTGCTCCGGCACGATGCCGTCGCGAGCCATTTTCAGCATGGCCAGGGCGTGCAGCGGGATGTCAGGGCGCGACCAGGCGTCCGGGGCAGGGGACAGGTCGTCGGTGTTGGTTTCGCCAGGCACCTTGAACACGGCCAGGCTGTACTTCTCGGCGATGGCCGGCTTGTTGGTGAACCACTCGCCATCGGCCCAGGACTGCAGCACGGCCTTGGCGTTGGCATTGCCAGCCTTGGCTTTCTCGGCGACGTCGTGGAAGGCGTCGAACATCAGCAGGGTGTGCTTGAGTTGCTCGGCGGCAACGGCGCCCAGGGTGGCGTCGTCCAGCAGTTCGACCAGGGTGGCGATGTTGTAGCCGCCCTGCATGGTGCCCAGCAGCTCGACGGCGCGTTGCTTGCTGATCAGCGGGGAAGTGGCTTCGCCCTTGGCAACGGCAGAGAGGAAACCGGCCTTGACGTAGGCAGCTTCGTCCACGCCTGGCGGTACGCGGTTGGTGATCAGGTCTACGAGGAATTCTTCTTCGCCAGCCGGCGGATTTTTCAGCAGCTCGACCAGGCCTGCGGTTTGTTCGGCGTTCAGCGGCTGGGGCACGATACCCTGAGCGGCACGCTCTGCTACGTGTTTGCGATAGGCTTCAAGCACAGTTATTACCCTCATCAGTGGTCCCAAAGGGTTGTCCGGGACGCGATCCAGAAACCCATGAACCATGCGCCTTTCGACTTTATGAGCCGATCGGCCAAGGTTTCACGAGTCTCTTGTAGAAGCTGCTTTCAAAGTTTTACGCCGGCAGGACGGTTTCTGATGAGGGCGGGCGCAGAGGCTCGGGGGGACTCCGAGTGGCTGCGCCGCCATCGTACCTGCAGGATCGACTGTGCTCGTGACGCTTTGAAAACAGCTTCCAACGGACATTGGCGCCGTAAAAGGCGGGCCGATTCTAATGGAAAGCGCGAATAAAGTTAAGCCGATGTCCCCGTTTCGGCAGGGGTGATCTGAATTAGACAAAGGGCTAAGATGCCAGGCCGTTTTGCCGTTTATGTTGTTTCGCCATGTCCAATCAGCGCATCAAGACGCCCTGTGTGGGGTTGTGTTCGACCGTTTACGGCGATGTCGTGTGCCGCGGTTGCAAGCGCTTCCACCATGAGGTGATCAACTGGAACAGCTACAACGACGATGAGAAGCGCGCCGTCTGGACACGTTTGGAAGTGCTGCTGGTGCAGGTGATGACGGCCAAGGTCGAGGTGTTCGACGAGCAGCGTCTGCGGCAGCAGCTGGAACAGCGGCAGATTCGCTTCGTGCCGCAGCAGTCGCCGTACTGCTGGGCCTACCAGCTGATCGCAAGGGGCGCGCGGGTGATCAATCAGCTGGAAGCCTACGGGATGGTGCTGTTGCCGGAATTTCGCAACTGGCCGCTGCCCGATCTGCGCGATGCCATCGACAGGGAGTTCTTCCTGCTCTCCGAGGCGCACTACGAGCGCTATATTGCGCCGAGGTTTCTGCGTGAAGGGCTGGAGCTGAGGGTTTAGCCCCCAAACAAAAATGCCGCTCTGAATCGAGCGGCATTTTTGTTTCACTCATTGGTTCAGCGCTGTGCCACTAACTCCTCGAGATGGGCGATGACTTCGTCCGGCTTGAGCACCAGCACGTCGCTTTCCAGTGCATCGAGTATGACCTCGGCGGTATTGCCGATCAGCGCGCCGGACAGGCCAGTGCGCGCCACGGTGCCGATCACCGTGACCGCAGCATCGAGCTGGTGGGCAACCTGCGGAATCACCACGTCGGCCGGGCCTTCGAGCACATGCAGGCGTTCGTCACTGATGTCGTACTCGGCCTGGAAGCTGCGGCACTGTTCGCGGTAGCGCGCCTCGATGGTTTCCTTGAGCTGGAAGGTGGGGTCGGCTGCCGAGAGCATCGGCGTAGGGTGTGCGGTAGTCACGTGCAGCGTGCCCTTGGCCAGGCCGGCGATATCGTAGCCATGGCTGATGATGCCGGCATGCAGGGTGCGGTGCTCGCCATCGGCGTTGCCGACGTCCACGGCGGCGAGGATGTTGCCGCCGGTCCAGGGGCGTTCGGTCTTGACCATCAGCACCGGGCCTGGGCAATAGCGCAGCAACTTCCAGTCCTCGGGGGTGAGGATGGCTTTCTTCAGTGGGTTGTCCGGCAGGTGCTGCTTGATCACCAGGCCGCAGCCCTCGGCCTGCTGCACGGCGATGATGGTCTGGTGCTGGTTGTCATGCCAGGACTGCTGGGTGGAGACGCTGAAACCTTCTCCGGCGAGGCTGCTGCTGAGATCGTTGAGCCACGCGCTGTGGTCGCCTTTCTTGTCGCAAACCAGCAGGTGCAGGTGCGACCGGGTGACTCCAGCTATTAGTTTTGCCCGCTTCAGCGCGAGGCCCTCCGGGTGCTGGGGTTCCATCACCACCAGAATGCTACGGATCGCTTGCATGGTCGTCTCCCTGAGAGTGAATAGCGCTTAGCCAACTATAGGTGCGTCATTGCCAGCAGCTTCTTGACCTGTATCAACGGCGTGCTGGTCGTGCGGCCTGCCACTCGTATAATGGCCCGCCATTTCCAACCTCGCCAGCACCGAGAGCGCTTCAAATATGATGTCAAATGCCCAGCATGTTCCGAGTAATGGTGAGGAACCTGTGACGATCCTGCAGGAAATTCTCGAGTTTCTCGGCGGCGTTGCAACCCCCAACGCCTGGCTGGAAGAGGCCTTGCGTCAGCAGGAGATTCTCCTGCTCGACCACCGCAACCTGGAATACAAGGCGGCACAGACGGCCCTTAGCCTGATGGGACGCTACCTGACCAAGACCGAATTGACCGCGAGAATGTCGCGTTTGGCCCGTGAGGAGCTGGTGCACTTTGAGCAGGTGAGCAAGATCATCCGTGGGCGTGGCATCGAGGTCCGCCATGTTTCCGCGTCGCGCTACGCAGCAGGGCTGCGCGCGCTGCTGCGCGGTGGCGAAGTGGAGCGGCTGGTGGACGTGCTGGTGGTGGGGGCCTTTATCGAAGCGCGCTCATGTGAGCGCTTCGCCGCCCTGGTGCCGCGTCTGGATGCCGAGCTGGCCAAGTTCTACGCCGGATTGCTGGAGAGCGAAGGGCGCCACTACCGTGGGTATCTCAAGCTCGCCTACCTGTATGGCGACGCGGCGGACGTGGACGCACGAATCGAGGTGGTGCGGGCTGTGGAGCAGGAGCTGATCACCACGCCGGATGAGCAGTTCCGTTTCCATAGTGGTGTGCCCATAGAAAGCAGCCGCGAAGCGGCCATCTGATGGCCTCTCCCATTTATGGGAGAGGGTGCCTGAAGGGCGGGAGAGGGCGTTGCAGCATCCGCCGTCGCCCTCTCCCCCAGCCCCTCTCCCGCAAGCGGGAGAGGGGAGCAGAGCCCTTCGGTCGTAGCCCGGATGAAATCCGGGGAGCAATTTCGAAGATCGCCCCGGATTTCATCCGGGCCACGGTCAGGCTGGCGTCAGTTCGAACGGTGCCTGGTTGAAGCCCTCGTCATCGATCTGCAACGCCCAGCCCTGGCGATCCCAGTCGCCCAGCACGATGCGCCGCGCCGCTTGGCCGTTAACGATCAGCTCATGCACTGCCGGCCTGTGGGTATGGCCGTGAATCAGCGTACGCACGCCGTGCGCGGCCATCACCCTGACCACTTCCTCTGGGGTGACATCGACGATCTCGCTGGCCTTCATCCGCGTTTGCGCTCGGCTTTCGTCGCGCAGCTTGCTCGCCAATTTCTGCCGGGTGCTCAGTGGCAGATTGCGCAGAATCAGCAGCGAGAGCGGGTTACGCAGCCAGCGGCGTAGCTTCATGTAGCCGACATCGAGGGTGCACAAGCTGTCGCCGTGCATGAGTAGAACCGACTCGCCGCCCATCTGCACTTTGTGCGGATCGCTTAGCAGGGTGCAGCCCGCTTCGCGGCAGAAGCGCTTGCCGATAAGGAAGTCGCGATTGCCGTGCATCAGGTAGATGCGCGTGCCGGTATCGCTCAGCTCACGTAGCGCACCAGCGATCTCGTGCTGGAAGGGCGTCATGCCGTCGTCGCCGATCCAGACTTCGAAGAAGTCGCCGAGGATGTACAGCGCCTCGGCCTGACGCGCGCGGGTGGCGAGAAAATGCAGAAACGCCCGGGTAATGTCCGGGCGTTTCTCTTCGAGGTGCAGATCGGAGATCAGCAGGATCATCGACTTACTCGGCTACGATTTCGGCCTTTTCGATGATCACGTCATCCACCGGCACGTCCTGATGGCCGGCTTTCATGGTGGTGGCCACGCCTTTGATCTTCTCGACCACGTCCATGCCTTCGACCACTTCACCGAACACGGCGTAGCCCCAGCCCTGAACGGTCGGCGCGCTGTGGTTGAGGAAGCTGTTGTCGGCGACGTTGATGAAGAACTGCGCGCTGGCCGAATGCGGCTCCATGGTGCGGGCCATGGCGATGGTGCCGACCTTGTTGGCGACACCGTTGTTGGCTTCGTTCTTGATCGGTGCGCGGGTCGGCTTCTGCTTCATGCCCGGCTCGAAACCGCCGCCCTGGATCATGAAGTTGCCGATCACACGGTGGAAGATGGTGCCGTCGTAGTGGCCTTCCTTCACGTATTGCTCGAAGTTGGCCACGGTTTCCGGGGCCTTGTCGGCGAACAGGTTCAGGGTGATGACGCCGTGGTTGGTGTGCAGTTTGATCATGATCGTATCCGTGATGAGGCAGGTTCGAGCCGCTGGCTCGTGGGTGAACAGCCCTAGCAGGCCGTTGAAAAACGTAGGCGAGGCAGGCAAGACAAGGCGAAAACAGCCGAAAAAGCGCAGTTTACGTGCTGTAAATGAGCATTTTGAGGCTGTTTTTAACGCAGTATTGCCAACGCAGGTAGT
>JAEYXX010000035.1 GCA_023431055.1 Pseudomonadota bacterium | reverse complement strand
GCCTGGAACCCGGCTTGCATGGCTTCCACGTGCACACCGAGGCCAACTGCAATGCTGCCGAAGTGGACGGCAAGCTGACCCCGGCCGGCGCGGCAGGCGGCCACTGGGACCCGGAAAAAGCCGGACGCCACGGTTTCCCCTGGGAGGACAACGCCCACCTCGGCGACCTGCCAGCGTTGCTGGTGACCGAGGATGGCAGCGCCAGCCAGCCGGTGCTGGCACCGCGACTCAAGAGCCTGAAAGACCTGCATAACCGTTCGCTGATGATTCATGCCGGCGGCGACAATCACGCCGATCATCCGCAACCTCTGGGAGGCGGCGGTGCGCGAGTGGCCTGTGGGGTAATCAAGGTACCGACCAGCACCACACCGATCTGACTCAGCGCCGAGAACCGTAGGGTGGGTTAGCGGCGCTGATCGATGAACGATCTGACGGCGCGGTGGTGGTGCGCTGCGTAACCCACCGAGCGATCTTCCGCGTTGCGTCGATGGTGGGTTACGGCGCATCTGAACCTGCGGGATTTTCGTATCTAAGACAGGCGCCTAACCCACCCTACAGTGCTGGGCGATGGCGTAGGGCGAGTGCGTCAGTGCTTGCCCGGTATTCCGTACTTGCGCAGGCGCTTGGCGATGGCGGTGTGCGAGGTGCCCAGGCGTGCAGCTAACTGACGGCTAGAAGGGTGGCTATCATAGAGCTTTTCCAGCAGCGCCTTCTCGTACTCGTCCATGGCCTGTTCCAGGCTGGCGACTTCCCCTTCGACCTTCGGCGCCACTTCGGTGCCTGCGATATCCAGATCGTCCATCTCCACCCAGTTGCTGTCGCAGATCGCGGCGGCGCGGAAGATCACGTTCTGCAACTGGCGCACGTTGCCCGGCCAGCGCCCGGCCAGCAGTGCCGGGAAGGTGGTCGGTGCCAGGCGGCAGGGCAGGCGCTGGATCTGCGCGCAGGCCTGGGCCATGAAGTGCTGGGCCAGCAGCAGGATGTCCTGGCCGCGCTCGCGCAGCGGCGGCACTTCCAGGTTGAGCACATTGAGGCGGTAGAACAGGTCCTCGCGGAAGCTGCCTTCGGCCACCATCTTTTCCAGGTCACGGTGGGTGGCGCTGAGGATGCGCACGTCCACTTTCACCTCGCGGTCGCCACCGACGCGGCGGAAGCTGCCGTCGCTGAGAAAACGCAGCAGCTTGGCCTGCAGATAGGGCGACATTTCGCCGATCTCGTCGAGAAACACCGTGCCCTGGTTGGCCAGCTCCAGCAGCCCCGGCTTGCCGCCGCGCTGGGCGCCGGTAAAGGCGCCGGGGGCGTAGCCGAACAGCTCGCTCTCGGCCAGGTTCTCTGGCAGGGCGGCGCAGTTAAGCGCCAGGAAAGGCGCAGTGCGACGCACGCTGACGGTGTGGCAGGCGCGTGCCACCAACTCCTTGCCGGTACCGGTTTCGCCGTGGATCAGCAGCGGTGCATCGAGCGACGCCACACGCAGGGCGCGAGCCTTGAGCGCGCGAATTGGTGCCGACTCGCCGAGCAGAGAATCGAAGCCCTCGGCATGGTCGTGATGCAGTGCAGCCAAACGCTGACCCATGCGGCTCGGGGCATAGAGGGTTAGCAGGCCTCCGGTCAGGCGACCGTCTTCGGTGATCGGTTGGGCATCGAGCAGCAGCGGCTGACCGGCGAAATGCACCTCGCGCAGCGGCTGATGAAAGCCGGCGGCGAGCAGCGATTGCTGCAGCGCGTCATCGGCGAACAGCGCGGCGATGCTCAGGCCTTCGGGCGGGCGGCTGCACATGTCCACCAGTGCCGGGTTGGCCAGCAGCACGGTGGCGCGGTCATCCACCGCCAGCACCGGGTCAGGCATGGCCGCGAGCAGCGCATCGAGCTGCAGGCGGCGGCGCTGGCCGGGCAGAATGTCCACCACCTCGACGCTCTGCACACCGTGCACCTGCAGCAACGCGCCGCGCAGCTCCTCGAGTACGGCGGCGCTCAAGGTCGGTGCGTCGATATAAACGTTTGGCGGTACCATCTCCACCGCATCGAGGTTCAGATTACGCCCGCCAAGCAGCGCCAGGACTTCCTGGGTGATGCCGACGCGGTCGATGAAGCTGACGTGGATGCGCATTGATGACGGTCGAAATGGGCGAACAGGCGGCGATTATGCCTGCTCTGCTCGATATGAGGAAAAGGGCTGCACCGTGAGCACAGAAAAACCGAGCCGCGCCGACTACCACCGCGAACACCAGGCCCGCGCCGAAGCCGAGGCCCAGCGCCTGCTGGCGCGCAAAGCCGAGCTGCAGGGGCGCTGGCTGCCCTGGGTGGCGCAGGAGCTGTACCAGCTCAGCCCACCGGAGTTCGCCAACATGGTGCGGCGGGAGTTGCAGCGGCTGGCATGAATGGCGAGCCGCATACCAACTGTAGGAGCTGCGCCCCGCAGCGAATGCAATCATTCCGGCGATAAAGAACTCAAGCGCTTCGCCCCGGGGCGGGGCTCCTACATCCAAGTAGGGCTTACTTGGCTTTGGCTTCTTGCGTCGCTCTACCTCCTGCACCCATGCAGTCGTCGCGAAGCAGCGAGTAGGGCGTACTCGCGAAGCAGTACGCCGTTGGGGGGCGTATTACGCGTGGGTTGTCGTGCCGGACTCGGCATGGCTCGGCGGACTGTTCGCTTAGGCTCCTGAGTCCGCCCTACGCCCGCTTGCGCGCGCAGCGGCTCATATCCACCTTGCCCACATAGGGGTTGCCCCAGCCCATCACACAGGCCACCTGCTGGTTGCGCTGCTGCTCCCAGACCTTGGGCGGGTAGGCCTTGCTCCAGGCTTCGTAGAGTTGCCGGTCCTGTTTCGACAGGCGCAGCTTGTAGCGGTCGGACATGTAGAAATAGGTGCGCGCGATCATCCCGCGGATGGCCGGGCGTGGCATCACCTTGCGCGCCTTGAAGTCCACCACCGTCTCGCAACGGCCATATTGATGAGGCTTCTGCGGCAGCCAGGCGAAGCTGTAATTGCTGCGGTCACCATTCACCTCGCCGATGCTCGGCACCAGATTGTGCAGGTCGGCCTCGGCCTTGCGGAACTGCGCATCGTTGGCCGCGCAGTTCTTGCGGCCGCCTTTCTGCCAGCACTGACGTTGATGGCCAATCACCCAGGCCGGGACGATATGTTCCCACTCGATGCGCTGGGCGCGATTGGCGTTCTTGCGCGGCGTGTAACCACAGGAGCGCAGATCGACCCGATTGCCGCTGTACTTGCAGCCGCAATAGAACTCCGTGGATTGCTGCGCATACAGCGGCCAGGCCAGGCGCTTGGCCTCGGCGAAAGTGGCGGGTGCGGCGTGCAGGGAAAGGGCTGTGAAACAGCAGAGCAGGGGTAGTAGACGTCGAATCATGGGGCGGCAGAGTAGCCGTCACCGCTGTCGATGTGAAGATGAAAATGTCAGGTTTTTCAAATGCTTGGGTGATGGCAAGAAGCCTTGATGGCGGGCGGGATGGCGCATTGGTTGCTGCTTTGCTCGTCAACCTGCACGCAGCACTTGCGACCTCCCGCCCTTGCCGTCAGCTGAACCTTGGCAGGCGTTGATCCGAATCGTTGCTCTCGCTCTGAGCCGGCTGCGGCAGGCCGTCGACCTTGAGTACCGGCATCCTCTCGCCCACCAGGCGCAGATCGCGGCGGGGCAGAGCGAAGCGCACGTCCAGCTCGCGCAGGGCATCGAGCAGTTGCAGGTTGATTTCCTGCTGGATGTCCATGTACTGGTTGTAGTCCGAGGTCAGCACGATATACACCACCTCGAAGGTCAGCTGGCTTTCATCGAAGCCGAGAAAATGCGCGCGGTCGAAGCGGGCCTTGGGCGTGGCGCGGATGATATCGCCGACCTTTTCCGATACCTGGCGCACCTTGGCGCTGGGCGTGTCGTAATTGATGCCGAACTTGAAGACGATGCGGCGGGTATTCATGCGCTTGTAGTTGTGGACGATCTGCCGCAGCAGATCGGCGTTGGCGCACACCACCTGCTCACCGCTGAGGCTGCGAATACGCGTGGTCTTCAGGCCGATATGCTCGATGGACCCGGCGACTTCGCCGAACACCACGAAATCACCGATCTCGAACGGCTTGTCGACGCCAATCGATAGCGACGCGAACACATCGCTGAGCACCGTCTGCACCGCCAGCGCCACGGCGATACCACCGACACCCAGGCTGGCCACCAGCGCGGTGATATCCACACCCAGGTTGGCCAGGATCGACAGCAGCATCACCGACCACACCACGATCAGGATCATGATGCTGATGATGGTGGTCATCACCGGGTTGTAGGCGCCGCTCTTCTTCATCACCAGGCTGCGAGACCACAGGCGCACGCCGGTATCGACCCACAGCGCCACCTGCAAGGCCAGGGCGACGAACCAGGTATGGCTCAGCGCGCTCTGCCAACTGCCAGGCAGCTCCGGCAGCCGCAACGCCAGCAACAGGGAAAAGGCCAGCAGCAACACGCGGCTGGTACGACCGATCACCACGGCCACGAAGTGCGGCCAACTGCCGTCCTGATCCTTCGACCAGGCCATCAAGCGCTTGTGCAGCGCGCCGACCACGGCACGCAACACGCTATAAATCAGCGCCGTGGCGACGACGACGATCGCCACGTTGAGCCAGAGATCGCGGTCAAGCCAGATGTTCCACTGTTCCATCACCAGGGGCCTCCAGAAAAAGACGTATAGATTTCTGGTGGCATTGGGGGGCAGAAGTTCCGGGGAATAATTGGTCTCGGCTGGTTCAGCTAGCGTGATTCACGTCTGCGAGAGTCCTTTCGGTCAAACCTTTCAAACGCTCAGAAACGAAAAAGCCCCGTCAGTGATGACGAGGCTTTTGCTTGGCTGTCTGGAGCGGGTGATGGGAATCGAACCCTTTCCGGCCCTTCGCTGTGATCCGCAAAGCCCGGCTTTTCTGGCCTTGCAGCCCAGCAGCTACAGCATTTTTCCGCTATCCCTTGCAGTGTCTTCGACACTTTTTCGACACAGCAGCTAGACAGGCTTGAGGGCTACGGCTAGCTTCGCTCGCAAGACACCAAACACTAGGAAGAATGCTTGATGTATCAAGGATATAAATATAGGTCTGGTCCAAGCGACAGCCAGCAAGCACTATCTATTGTGCTTGGCATAATGTTTTTAACGCCATCTTCACTGGGCTGGTTATTGGTCTTAATTCTTCTTCCATTCGAAATATCTACTGGGCAAAGAGTAATTGATTTTCCTGCTTATTTAATAATTATGATTACTCTTGGCATGGTCTCCTCATGGCGCCTTGCGCTTTTTCAAAATAGGGAGCGTCTCAGTACTCTAAGTAAAGGGGTGGTTGCAGGAATAGTTCTGGGTGTTTCAGCATTCGTAATTCTCTATGTGAGAATGGGGGCGCCATTACCCACTACATCTAATGGCGTGGAGCTTTTTTTATGTGGTGGGGGACCTGCAATATACTCACTAGCGATGCTTGGAGTAATGGTTAGGCGAGATTTCAAGTATCGAAAAGAAAAAAGAAAATTCGCTATCGGTGATAAATAAATCTGTCCCCTTTTGGCTTCAGTGTCTTCGACACTTTTTCGACGCAGCTGCTAGACAGGCCTGCAAGCTATGGCTAGCTTCCAATTTCCAGTCAATGCTAGGTGCTACATGCTGATACTGATTCGCATGATTCTCGGTCTTGCAGCACTATCCGCTGGTTTTGTTGTGTTCGGTGTTATTGGCTCATGCGGGGGAGCAAGGAATTGTGAGGCGGAACTAGGTGAAAGTCTTTTTTGGGCCTTTCTTATTTCACTGCCTTTTGCACTCTCAGTATTGATTCTCGCTGGTCGTAATAAATTTCTTTCAGCGGTCTATTTATTCTGCGTCTTAGTCGTTTCCATTTTTGTCTTTGTTTTGTTTTTCTTTAGAACTATTCCTTGGAATCTGATTAATGTGCTGGCAGATATTGCGAATTCTAGAGAGCTCAGTTACTTGACGCTTCTAGTTGGTGTTCTTCCATCAATACTTGTGCATTTGTCTCTACTCTGTATGTTGAGCCTTATGCCAAAGCATATTAAAATTCTTGCAGGCAAAGGTGAAAGATCATCGCCTTTGGCTAGCTAATCCAACGCATCCAGATTTTTAAGTTCCATAAATAAATCTGTCCCCTTTTTTCAAAAGTTAGAGCGCATCAGATGGACATCCGCGAATCGGAGATCATTTTTCGGGCCAACGAGGCGAATCTCGACGACTGTCTGAAGAGTTCTATCTCTTATATCTCGTCTCTTGGCATCGCCTTGCGCGACGCAGGCAACCGAAACAGGTTAGATTTGGGCCATGGTTTAGATCGCTTGTGGTGGGGATATTTCTTCGAGAAGCAATGGAAAAGCGAACGCACCGAAGCATTCGTCAGCCTGCGCGTATCTTACTCAGAGCCCTACTTTCCCCAACCTCCAGTCATATACGGAAGTCTCTATTCGGGAGAAGGAGGCGTCCACGATCTTTCTGCAAGAGTGGCTTCGGGAAAAATTAATCGACCGAAAAGCATTCGCATTGGCATGGACGAGTTGCTTGCGGTCGGTTTCGCGTCGTTCGTTACTGATCACCTCGCAGGCGCTGGACGCGAGATTGGACAGTTGCTCTAACGTTGAGGATGGTCACGAATAGAACAAAAAGGGGACAGATTTATTTTCTGCCTGACGCCTTTCGTCTGATCGCAAAGCGCCACCTTTCTCAGCTCAAACCCTTGCGGTCAAGCCCTTCAAACGCCGGAAACGAAAAAGCCCCGTCAGTGATGACGGGGCTTTTGCTTGGCTGTCTGGAGCGGGTGATGGGAATCGAACCCACGGCTCTAGCTTGGGAAGCTAGGGTATTACCATTATACGACACCCGCAGCGGGTGCCTTTATACCGGAACATGACTCAGAAATGAAGCGCGGAGCGTTCGGGCACCTCTAGAAACTACCTACGTTTCTAGAGGTGCCCGATAGACGCATCCGCTCCACGCTCGGTGCCTGTCATACCGCCATCGCCTGGAGGTCGCGCAGGTCGCCTTTGACTGGCAGTTGCAGGCGTTTGCTGGGGGCGTTGAAGAAGTCCAGCAATACGCGTTGGGTCTGCAGCCAGGCGGCCTTGTGTTCCATGTCGAGGAAGTGGCCGGCATCGTCGATCACGGCGAACTGGGCGTGGTCGATGTGCTGGGCGAACAGGCAGGCGTCTTCCACCGAGGTGTATTCGTCACGGTCGCCATTGACGAACAGCAGCGGGATGTCGATGGCCTGCAGGCACTCCATGCTGCAGTGCGCTTCCATGCTCAGCACCTGTTTGATGTGGGCGTACATCTGCCGGTATTCGTGTTCGTCCAGGGTGCTAACGTGCTTGTGGTTGAAGCGCTTGAACAGCGACGGCAGGTGCTTGCCGATGGTGCTGTTGACCAGCAGGGCGACGTTGTCGCGATCCACTGCGTTCAGGAAGCGCAGGCCCTTGTGCAGGTAGTCGAGCATCGGCACGTTGAGGATCGGCGAGAAAGAGCAGATCGCCGCCCGCTCCAGGGTCGCCGGGCGTTGGGCCAGGGCGAGCATGGAGGCGACACCACCCCAGGAGAAGGACATCAGGTAGTTGGCACCGTAGTGGGCGATCAGGTGCAGCAGGATCGCCGCTTCGTCTTCCTTGCTGATGGGCGTGAAGTCGCTGTTGTGCGGCTTCGACTGGCCGGCATAGGGCAAGTCGAAGGCCACTACGTTGAACTGCGGCTGCAGGTACTTGATCGTTTGCGCGAACGAGGCGGTGGTCGCCAGGGAGCCATTGACCAGGATGATGGTCTTGCTTGCTGCCGGGTTGCCGTAGAACTCCGTGTGTACCTTGTGCTTCCTGTTGATCTCGACGACTGCGGTTTCTGGCCTCATGTCGTTTCCTCCTGGCGCAAGTGAGCAAGGCGAGCGGGCGACCGTTCGCGCTGGAATGAGCAGTTAGAAAAGCGCCTGAGCGTGACAGCATGATGTCAGGCTGGAGATTTTTATAAGTATAAGAATTTCAATCAGTTAGGATCGAAACAGGCGAGCGCTCCAGGCTTTTTCAGGGCCGTGGAGAGGGCGGTGTTACCAGGCAGGAATCCAGTCGGCGCAGAGCGCCAGCAACCGAAAAAACACTTCACTGTCTTTCTGTGACCGGCTGGTCACCCGAAGACTTATGGTTCGATTCAAGCAGTTACCTTGCAGCCACGCAAGGGTGAGTCACATCTTTGTAGCCGATTGGCGATGCCGTTGGTCGGGTAGTCAGATTCAGGCGCAGGGCGACGATCAAACGCTGGCGATTTCCGCATCCGTCAGTGCGCGGTATTGGCCGGGGGCGAGCTGTGGGTCGAGGACGATTTCGCCCATGCTCTCGCGGTGCAGGGCGACGACGCGATTGCGGAAGTGGCCGAACATACGCTTGACCTGATGGTAACGGCCTTCGAACAGGGTCAGCCGGGCTTGGTGGCTGCTCAGCACGTCGAGCTGGGCGGGCAGGGTGGTGAGGTCTTCGAAGGCGAAGTACAGGCCTTGGGCGAAGACCTCGGCGTACTCGGCGGTGATCGGCTGTTCGGTGGTGACGTGGTAGACCTTGGGCTTACGCTCTTGCGGCTGGGTGATACGCCGTGACCAGCGCCCGTCGTTGGTGATCAGCAGCAGGCCGCTGGTGTTCAGGTCGAGGCGCCCGGCCAGGTGCAGGTCGTGTTTGTCCGGCTCGTCGAGCAGATCGAGGACGGTGCGGTGTTCGTCGTGCTCGGTGGCGCTGACCACGCCGACCGGTTTGTGCAGCATCCAGTAGCGCGCGCTGCGCCCGGCTTGCAGCAGTTCGTCATCCAGTTCGACACGCTGGAAGTCGCGCACCTCGTGGCGCGGATCGTGTACCACGGCGCCATCCACACGCAGGCGCCCAGCGCTGATCAGCAGGCGGCTGTCCTGGCGGCTGAAACGCGGGAAGTTGCTGAGGAAGCGATCCAGGCGCATGGCTCAGTCTCGCTCCTCGCTTTTAGCGGCTTCAAGGGCACCAGCACAGGCGGGGCAGATGCAGGCTCGGTCACGTTGCTCGGGCGTCAGACGCTGCAACGCGGCGGGGTCGATCTGCGCAGCGAAGCACCAACAGGGTTCATCGCTACAGCCTGCCGCGATGCTGCACTGGTTGGCCTTGCCGCACAGCGGGCAATGCTCGGCGTCCATCAATACTCTTCGCAGACGCGGTCGCGCCCGGCCTGTTTGGCCCGGTACAGGGCGCGATCGGTGCGGCCAAGCAGGTCGTGCAGTGCTTCGCCCGGCCGCCATTGGCTGAGTCCGAGGCTGACGGTGACCTGCAGTGCTTCACCGCCAACCGGGTAACGTTGTTCGGCGCAGTGCTGACGCAGTTTTTCGGCCAGCTCGTGGGCGGCGTGGCGGTCGGTATTCTTCAGCAGCAGGATGAATTCCTCGCCACCCCAGCGGCAGAGAATGTCGGCCTGGCGCAGGGTGCCACGCAACTGCTCGGCGAAGCGGCGAAGCACTTCGTCACCAGCGAGGTGGCCGTGCTGGTCGTTGATCAGTTTGAAGTTGTCGAGGTCCAGCAGTACGGCGCACAGCGGGCTGCTGTCGCGCTGTGCTTCCTGCAGGGCCTGTTCGGCGAGGATGTCGAAGCCACGGCGGTTGGGCAGTTCGGTGAGGCTGTCGGTAGTGGCCAGGGCGGCGATGCGCTGCTGGTAGCGACGAATCGCCAGACTCACCAGGGTCAGCACGATGGCGGTGACCAGCAGGCACAGCAGCAGGTTGATGTAGAGCCCCTGGCGGATGCCGGCCAGGGCCTTGTCGTGCTTGTCGACGAACAGGTACCACTCCAGCTCGGGTATGTAACGCACGTTGAGGAAGTGCTCGCGGCCCTGTTCCTGGTATTCGAATTGGCCGCTCTGTGGCGTGGGCAGTTTTGCCATCAAGCCGTCGAGGCCGGGCACGTCGGCCAGCGAATCGCCGACCTGGGCACCCATCGGTCCGCCCTGCGCGCCGGTCAGGGTGATGCGCCCGGTGGTGTCGACGAAGTAGACGCTGCGTTCGTAGCGCGCCTGGTACTCGTCGATCAGCTTGACCACGGCATCGACCGCCAGGCCGACGCCGGTGGCGCCGATGAAGCTGCCGTCGTAGTCGAACACCTTGTAGTTGATGAAGATGGTCAGGCGGTCGGCATTGGCCATGTCGACGTCGACATTGATCTCGTAGGGCTCGGGCAGCATGCGCACGCGGTAGTACCAGACATCGCGCGGTTCTTCCGGCTTGACCTGCTTGAGCACGCCCTTGGCCTGGTAGTAGGTGCTGGTCTTGTCGGAGACGAAGAAGCTGGTGAAGGCGCCGTAGTGTTCCTGCACTTCACGCAGGTAGCGGGTCATCTGTCCGTTGTCCTGTTCGCCGGCCAGCACCCAGTCACGCAGGAAGGTGTCGCGGGCCATCATCGAGGAGATGAGGATGGGGCGCACCAGGTCCTTCTGGATTTCCGAATAGACCGTGTCGGAGGTCAGCGGCAGTTCGGTGTTGATGATGCTGTTACGGATCGAGTCGCGCGAGGCGTAATAGCTCAGCAGCGAAGTGGTGAGAAAGCCGCTACCGAGCAGGAACAGGAGCAGTAACACCAACGAGGTTTGCGTGTGCCGTTTAGGGCGCAGGGACATGGGTGAATCCGGGAGCGGGTTGATGGCGTGATGCTAGCTTGCCGGGAGGGGATAGCGCCAGTTGTGATCATGATCGGCGCCGTATATGGGGGGATAAAAGTTGGGGTTATGCCAATCCGGCAAGGCGAGCAAAGCAGCCTTGCGTAGGAGCCCCGCCCCGGGGCGAAGCTTTGCGCGTCCGCGTAAGGCAGGTTCGCGGCGGGGCGCCGCTCCTTGGGTGTATCGACATTTGACCGGGTGGCTGGTTTTCCTACGGGATGTCGAGTTGCGTGGCTGTCTTGACCCTCTCCCCCAACCCCTCTCCCGTAAACGGGAGAGGGGAGCAAGCGTTCAGGCGCCTGCGAGCTTTCAGGCCTCTTCCAGCACCACCACGCGCTGCCCGGCGCGTACCGGCGAGCCGGGCTGCACACGCACCTCGCGCACCGTGCCGGCCACCGGCGCGGTCAGCGGGATTTCCATCTTCATCGACTCGAGAATCACCAGCACGTCGCCAGCCTGTACCTGCGCGCCGGCTTCCACCTGCACCTGCCAGAGGTTGCCGGCGATATGGCTGTCGATACCGTGCTGACCGGCGCCCAGCGGGGCATCATCGCCAAGCTCGGCGGCCGCTTCCTCGACTTCGAAGTGCGCCTGGCCGCTGTCGATCCAGCGCTGGCGTTCGGCGTCGAAGGCCGCTCGCTGCTGCTGGCGGAAGGCGGCGATGCCATCGGCTTCGTCGTCGAGAAACTGCTGGTAGTCGGCCAGAGCCAGTTCGCTGTGTTCGATGCGCAGCGGGTAGCGACCGAGCGGGAAGTCACGGCGGATGCGCAGCAGCTCGTCGGCGCTGACCGGGTAGAAGCGAATCTGGTCGAAGAAACGCAGCAGCCAGGGCTTGCCGTCGAAGGCTTCGACCGCGCGGTAGCGATTCCACATCTGCAGGGTGCGTCCGACGAACTGGTAGCCGCCGGGGCCTTCCATGCCGTAGACACACATGTAGGCGCCGCCGATGCCGACGGCATTCTCCGGGGTCCAGGTGCGGGCGGGGTTGTACTTGGTGGTGACGAGGCGATGGCGCGGGTCGACCGGGGTGGCCACCGGCGCGCCGAGATAGACGTCGCCGAGGCCCATCACCAGATAGCTGGCGTCGAAGACGATGCGCTTCACCTCTTCGATCGAGTCGAGGCCATTGATGCGGCGGATGAACTCGATGTTGCTCGGGCACCAGGGCGCGTCCGGCCGCACCGACTGCGCGTACTTCTCGATCGCGAGCCGCGTCGACGGATCGTCCCAGGCCAGCGGCAGGTGCACGATGCG
>JAEYXX010000150.1 GCA_023431055.1 Pseudomonadota bacterium | reverse complement strand
GGGTCGGCAGCTGGCGGATGATCAGCATGTCGCGCGCCTCGTCGTACTCGACCTTCGAGCCCAGCAGATGCGACTCGAAGCTGATCGACAGCCCTTCGGCGCGCCCGGTGAAGCGCTGAAACTGGTTTAGCGTGCGTTTGTCGGCCGGAATCTCCGGCGACAGCCCGTAATCCTTGTTGCGGATGTGCTCGTAAAAGGCGCGCGGGCGTTCCTCGTCGATCACCCCGGACAGCTCCTCGAGCGACATCGGTTCGCCGATCTTCGCCTGGCTGCTGGCGTAGCCGACCAGGGCGCTGGTCTTCTCCCGCGCTTTTTCCTCGGGCAGGTCTTCGCTTTCGACGTAGTCGCTGAAGGCCTTGAGCAGCGTGCGCGTCTCGCCCGGGCCGTCGACGCCCTCCTGGCAGCCGATGAAGTCGCGGAAGTACTCGGACACCTTCTTGCCGTTCTTGCCTTTGATGAAGGAGATGTACTGCTTGGACTGCTTGTTGTTCTGCCACTCGCTGATGTTGATGCGCGCGGCCAGGTGCAGTTGACCCAGGTCCAGGTGCTTGGCCGGGGTTACGTCCAGCGCGTCGGTCACCGCCACGCCTTCGCTATGGTGCAGCAGGGCGATGGCCAGGTAGTCGGTCATGCCTTGCTGGTAGTGGGCGAACAGCACGTGGCCGCCAGTGGACAGGTTGGATTCTTCCATCAGCTTCTGCAGGTGTTCCACGGCCTGGCGGCTGAAGGCGGTGAAGTCCTGCTCGCCATCGAGGTAGGCCTTGAGCCAGCCGCTGAACGGGTAGGCGCCGGACTCCTCGTGAAACAGGCCCCAGGCCTTGCCCTGCTTGGCGTTATAGCTCTCGTTGAGGTCGGCCAGCAGGTTCTCCATGGCTTGCGAGGTGGCCAGCTCGCTGTCGCGTGCGTGCAGCACGGCGGGGCTGCCATCGGGTTTCTTGTCGATCAGGTGGACGATGCAGTGGCGGATCGGCATTGGGCTTCGGTCTTTGACGGGTTCGCGATGGGGTTGGCTGCGTCAGCGGGCGAATGAATGCTCGCGCCGCGAGTGCAGTGACATGGGCGGAAGTCTACCTGACATCGCCACGAGATGCCGGGGCGCTGTACTTGAGTGAATATTTGCTGGCTATTTGCTGGCATCTGCAGTGATCGATCTCTATTTTCAGCAAAAAATACGATTTTAGATTCGCGCGATGGAATAACTCGGTCTAGCGTCTTTCACGTCCAAACGACGCAGTAAAGGGACGCACCGCGGTGGCGCCACAAGCGCTGCCGCTCTTCTCGATCTCCAAATATGGATTGGAGGATTACATGCGCAACAAGACCAATAATCGCCGTCTACTGGGCGCCGCCTTGCTGGCGGCCATTTCCGGGCAGGCCACTGCGGCCAAGGGGCTCGATGTCAGCGAACTGTTCGATCAGTTCTGGAGCCCGACGCGGCTTGGGTCGGCGGAGTGCCGCTCCGGTGTATTGAGTGCCACGCCGCTGTTACTGCCACGCTGCATGCAGGCGGCCAACAGCATGACCCACCTGCAGATGTTCAATGACATCGCCCTGGCCAACGGGGGTAACCGTGCCGCCGGCCTGCCTGGTTACGAGCGCTCGCTCGACTATGTGCAGGCGACGCTGGAAAGTGCCGGCTACCGGGTCACCCGTCAGGCCTTCCCGTTCAGTGCGTTCTACCCGCAAGGGCCCGGCGTGCTGCAGAGCCTGGCGCCGACTTCGGCGCAGTTCGAGTGGGAGGTGGACTTCACCTACCTGTCGCAAACCGATGCTGGCGATGTCAGCGCGCCGGTAGCGGCGGTGGACATCGCCCTGGGCGAGGGCAACCAGTCCAGCAGCGGCTGCGAGGCCGAGGACTTCGCCGCTTTCCCGGCGGGCTCCATCGCCTTGCTGCAGCGCGGTACCTGCAACTTCCAGATCAAGGCCGAGAACGCCGCTGCCGCGGGTGCAGTGGGCGTGGTGATCTTCAATCAGGGCGACAGCGAGGACCGCAAGGGCCTGCTCAACGCCACCCTGGGCGATGCCTATTCCGGTGGCATCCCGGTGCTGTTCGCCACCTATGACGTGGGCGTTAGCCTGGCGCAGACGGCCGAGCAGCAGGTGCGCATGGTCATTGACGTGGTGCGCGAGCGGACCCAGACCCACAACCTGGTGGCCGAGAGCAAGCGCGGCAACGCCGGCAACGTGGTGATGCTCGGCGCGCACCTGGATTCGGTGTTCGAGGGGGCCGGCATCAACGACAACGGTTCGGGCAGCGCCGCACTGCTGGAGCTGGCCGTGCAGATGGCCAAGGCCAAGCCGAAGAACAGGCTGCGCTTCGCCTGGTGGGGGGCCGAGGAGTCGGGGCTGGTGGGCTCGACCTTCTACGTCAATCAGCTGCCCGAGGAGGAGAAGGCGAAGATCAAGGCTTACCTCAATTTTGACATGATCGCCTCGCCGAACTTCGCCTACTTCGTCTATGACGGCGACGGCTCGGACTTCGGCCTGCAAGGCCCGCCCGGTTCGGCCGCCATCGAGCGTCTGTTCGGCGAGTATTACCGCCTGCGCGGTCTGCCGTTCGAGGGCGACGAGATCAGCTTCCGTTCCGACTATGCGCAGTTCTTCACCGATGGCATTGCCTTCGGCGGGCTGTTCACCGGGGCTGAGGTGGTCAAGTCCGAAGAGCAGGCCAGCCGTTATGGCGGCACTGCGGGCGAGGCCTTCGATCCGTGCTACCACGAAGCCTGCGATGACCTGAACAACGTCGATATGCGGGCGCTGGAGGTCAATGGCGATGCCATGGCCTTCGTCGCCAGCTGGCTGGCGTTGTCGACCAAGATCGTCGATGACGAGATTGCTGCGTCCAGGGATTCGCGCACGATGATGCGCAGCGCCCAGGCCTACGACATCACCCACTGGGGCAAGCACTGGATCAAATAGCCTCGCTTGCCATGCGCATCCTGGCCGGTGCGCACGGCGCGCCCTGCGAAAAAGCCCGCGAATGCATCGCGGGCTTTTTCATGGGCGCTTGCCCTGGCTAGTGGCGGTCCGGGCTAGGCACCAGCGATGGCTCCGGTTCCGGGCCATCGCCGCGGCGCCGCTGCAATACGCGCAGCCGCTCGATCACGTAGCGCACATGCAGGTGCAGCTCGTACAGCTGGTTGGAATAGGACAGCGGTACTTCCACGGATGCCAGCTCGTCCTCCAGATGCTCAAGGCGGGCGATCTCGTTATCCAGCTCGTCGGGCAGCGAGCCGGCATGCAGCTTGCGGTCGATCTCGCGCAGGTACTTGTACCAGCGGTAGATACGCGCGCGGATGCGCCACTGGTAGATCGGCCCAACGGCCTTGAGCAACGGGATCATCACCACGATCAGTGGGATCAGCAGGATGATGTAGCGATCCGCCAGCGAGGCGATGCGAAACGGCAGGTAGCGCTGCAGGATCGGCAGGCCCTTGTCGTAGTAGTGCGCGGCGTCCTTGTGCAGGTCGAAGGTGCGTGGCTCGGCGCTGGGGAAGGTGCCGGCGGGGTCGAGCAGCGTGCCGCCGCGCATCACTTCGCGGCTGGCCTCGAGAAACAGTGGCACCAGGCCGGGGTTGAAGTCGTCGTTGACCACCAGTGTAGCCACCGGGGCCAAGGTGATGATGTCGCGATCCGGCGCGTTGCTGGCCAGGTCGAGCAGACCTTCGCCGACCTTCACCTGGTTGAAGAACGGTAGGCGTGCCTCGTAGGCCGCTGCACGGCGAAAATGCACCAGGGCGATATCCGGGCTGGCTGCCAGTTGCTGCACCAGCGTGTTCTCCGCCGGGCCTACGAAGAACGCAGCGTCCAGCTCACCGGCTATCAGCGCACGGGCAGCCTTGCCACCGCCTATGCTCTGCCAGGTCTCGGGATACTGCTCGGGTGCTATGGCATTGGCACCGAGGATGGCATCGCTGGCAGCGCGAGTGCCGCTGCCGTCGCCACCCAGGCCGAGGCGCAGTGGCAACAGGTCGGCAATGCGGTCCAGCTCCACATCACGTCGGTAGAACAGCCACAGCGGTTCCTGATAGATCGCGCCCAGGCTTTTCAGCTCGTGTTGTTGATCAGTCGTCAGCTGGCGCTCCAGGCCGCTCTGCACCAGGGCGATCTCCACTTGCGGGTCATCGGCGAGCAGGCGCTGGAGGTTGTCGCGTGAGCCGGAGGTCGGCACCAGATTCAGTTCAAAGCCTTCCTTGGCCAGCTCTTGCTTCAAACGCTCGGCGAATTGCTGGTAGGCGCCACCCTGGGTGCCGGTGGCCATGCTGGCGCTCATTGGCGGAGGTGGGGCGACGAACTGGAACAGGGCCCAGATCAGGCCGACCACCACCGGAACTATCCACAGATTGGCCAGGATCATGATTTTCAGGTCGTTCAGTACGCGGTGCATTGGGCATCCTTGGCGAGGTCTCTACCCAAGGATAGAACCTCATGCTCGCTTCGGTCACGCCAGGGCACGTATCCGTTACGACAAGGCCTTGTGCCGCACGCGCAGACTGTCGAGCAACAGAACCGCACCGAGTAGCGCCAAGGCATATAGCGCATCGCCGCCAAGCATCAGCAGCACGCCGGTGCAGAGCACTGCGCTGAGGCCGGCGAGCAGGCGCCAGATACCTCGCAGCAGCACCCAGCCGGCCGCCATGCTCAGCAGGTAGATCAGCACGAAGTTGCCGTTGGCGTAGCGAATCAGGTCGTCCACCGACAGGTTCAGCGCTGCCGAAAGCGTGGTGCACAGTGCGCAGCTGATCACCACCAGCAGCAAGGCTCTGCCGGGCACGCCATGGTGATTGCGCGCCGCCATTCTGGCCGGCAGGCGCCCCTCGTCGGCCAGGCTCCAGATCAGCCGGGCAAAGCCCTGGATATAGACGTTCATCGAGGCGAAGCAGGCGAGATAGCCGAGCACTGCCACCAGCACGCGCGCCTGCTCGCCGAGCAGCAGGGAGAACAGGCGGGGCAGGGCCGTGGTGTCGCTGTGCACGTCGCCATAGGTGGCAAAGCTCAGTACAGCCACCGAACAGGCCCAGTACACCAGGCCGGCCAGCAGCACGCCGAGCAGCAATGCCAGCGGGAAGTCGCGCTCGGGACGCTTGAACTCTTCGCCCAGATGGGTGAATGCCTCGATGCCGACGAAGCACCAGAACATCACTGCCAGCGCCGTTGGCAGCAGGTGCCACTGCCCGTCCATTGGTGGCAGCAGCGGTTGGCTGGCGCGTGGCAGGTCGCCGACCCACCAGATCAGCACCACGCTGGCGACGATGGCCACGGCAATCAGCCCCTGAAGCATGCCCGATGCTTTCGGCGGGCGCTGGCCAAGTAGGAGAATGGCGCCCAGCGTTGCCAGTTCGATGAGCAGCAGGCCGCTGCGATCGAGGTCGAACAGCGCCAGCCAGAAACCGCTGGCGATATGCAGGGCAGCCGGCAGGCCGACCGGCAGCACGGCGAGAAACAGCAGGGCGCTGACGCCTTCCATGCGCAGACCGAAGGCGCGACCGATCAGATGCGGCGCGCCACCGGCATGCGGGAAGCGCTTGCCCAACTGGGCGAAGGTGAAGGCCACCGGCAGGACCAGGGCGATCAACAGCAACCAGGCCCACAGCGAGGCCGCACCAGCAGCGGTGGCAGCCAATGCCGGCACGACGAAGATGCCGGTGCCGAGCAGCGAAGTGCTGAGCAGGGCGATGCCCTGCAGAAGGCCCAATTCCTTGTTCAAGCGACTCATGGGGTATGCTCATCCTTTTTGCGATACCGCCATGGTAGAGCGCCGGCCGCTTGCAGGCTGTCGCCTTTTACCGACGAAATGGCGGTTTTCCCCGTCAAACTGATTGCCGCCCGAGAAGCCCCGTGGACAAGTTCGATCGCCAGATCCTCGCCCTGCTGCGCAGCGATGCGCGCACCTCCGTCAGCCAGATCGCGCGTGAGGTGAATCTGTCACGTTCGGCGGTCAGCGAGCGGATTCGCTATCTGGAGAGCAGCGGGGTGATTCGTGGCTATCACGCTGAAGTCGCGGTGCCGGGCGAAGGTGGGGTCAGGGCTTACCTGGAGCTTTTCTACCAGAACGCTCGTTGCCAGGATTACGTCGAGCGTATGCGCGAATATCCGGAAATCCGCCATTGCAGCGGCATCAGTGGCGAGACCGATATGCTGGTGCTGGTCGAGGCACCGAGTATGGCGCGCCTGAGCGAAGTGCGCGCGGCCATCGAAGCCTTCCCGCAGATGCAGCGGGTCAAGACCCATATCGTCGTGCAGGACTGGCCGCTATGAGCCTGCGCATCCTGCACACCTCCGACTGGCACCTGGGCCAGCATTTCATGGGCAAGACCCGTCAGGCCGAGCACCAGGCCTTCTGCGCCTGGTTGCTGGAGCAGGTGCGCACGCATGAAGTGGACGTGCTGCTGATCGCCGGCGACGTGTTCGATACCGGGTCACCGCCCAGCTATGCCCGTGAACAGTACTACCGTCTGGTCGTCGACCTGCGCGATGCCGGCTGCGCACTTGTGGTCCTCGGCGGCAACCACGACTCGCCGGCCATGCTCGGTGAAAGCCGCAGCCTGCTGGCGCAACTGGGGACCCAGGTGGTGCCGGGTGTGGGGCTCGATCCGGCCGAACAGGTGCTGGTGCTGCGTGATCGCACTGGTCAGCCGGGCGCAATTCTTTGCGCCATTCCCTTCGTTCGCCCGCGCGAGGTCATGACCAGTCAGGCCGGTCAGAGTGCGCAGGACAAACAGCTCTCGCTGCAGCAGGCCATCGCCGAGCATTATCAGGCCTTGTACCAGCTGGCCCTGAGCCAGCGCGAGGCGCTTGATTCGGCGCTGCCGATCATCGCCACCGGCCACCTCACCACGGTGGGCGCCAGCGCCAGCGAATCGGTGCGGGAAATCTACGTCGGCAGCCTGGAGGCCTTCCCCACCAGCGCTTTCCCTCCGGCCGACTACATCGCCCTTGGCCATATTCACCGCCCGCAGAAGGTCGGTGGCCTGGAGCACATCCGCTATAGCGGCTCACCGATTGCCCTGTCCTTCGACGAGGCGCGCCAGCAAAAGGAAGTCCTGCTGCTGGACTTTGGTGCTGCCACCCTGCAGTCGATCACGCCACTGCCCGTGCCGGTGTTCCAGCCTATGGCCAGCCTGCGCGGCTCGCTCAAGGAGTTGGCAGGCTCCATCACCGAGGCAGCTGCACAGGGCACAGCCGAGCGGCCCGTGTGGCTGGAAGTGCAAGTGAGTACCGACGACTACCTGAGCGACCTGCAAAGCCGGATCAATGCCCTGTGCGAAGGGCATCCCGTGGAGGTGCTGCGTATCCGCCGCGAGCGTGGCAATGCGGCAGCCAGCCTGGCCAGTGAAGCGCGAGAGACGCTGGATGAACTGTCGGTCGAGGACGTCTTCGCTCGCCGCCTGCAGCAGGAAACGCTGGATCAAGGCGATACCCAGCGCTTGCAGGCGCTTTATCGCCAGGTGATGGAAGCCTTGCCGCAGGGCTAGCTGCTCTTACGAATCGCCGTGGTCAGGTTTCACGTTATCTGGCCATGCGCGGAACAGGTGTCCGCGATGCTAGCGGATCGGCAACGCGCTCAATCACTGTCCAGGGAGACCAATGAACATCGTTCGCGCCACGCTTGCCGACGTGCGTGCAATAGCCGAGATACAGGTCGATGCCTGGCGCGCGGCTTACGCGCGAATCCTTCCGGCAGGTTCTCTATCGACTCTGTCTGTCGAACAGCGGGAGGCCAGGTGGCGGGCTGCTGTCGAATCCGGCCAGCCGGAGCTGCTTGTTGCCAAGGCTGGCAGCACCGTTCTCGGCTGGGTGGCCTTCGGGGCTTGCAGGGACCCGGATGCAAAGCCCTTCCAGGCAGAGGTGTGGGCCATATACATCGCCCCGGTCAACTGGTCTTCCGGGATTGGTCGCCGATTGTGGCAGCAGACGCGAGACATTCTCTCTGCGCGGGGCTACAGCACCTGCAGTCTGTGGGTATTGCCGGAGAACGAGCGGGCCATTGGCCTCTACCGGGCCGCTGGTTTCGTGGCCGATGACGTACCCGCGCGCCAGTTCGAGCTGGGTGGTCGGCTGCTTCAGGAAGTTCGCTATGTTTGCCGCATCGACCTGTAACTCTTTTGTCCTGGCAGCGCGTCGGTAAGACAGTAGCACTGGCTTTCGTCTGCCCGGGGCTGGCGCCTGAAGATATGGCGCTCATCAAGCGCAGGCCTTCTATGCTTGGGAAGTGGCCATTTGGCAGAGGTGCGAAGTTGCCGTTGTTGAATTCCTTGATACGTGCGCTGAACCCGCTGCACGGGCTACCCGAGACGACTCGGCAGGCGTTCGTCAGTTGGTACCTGCAGGCGAAGATTCCGCAGATTCGCTACGTTGCATTCCTGACGATGGCGCTGTACCTGATCTATGCCGCCATCGAGCAGAACCTGGCGAGCGAGCAGGTATGGGCTCGTTTCATCGTGCATGGGCTGATGGTGCCCGGAGCGCTGCTGGCAGTTGGGTTGTTGAGTTTTCAGCCGAGCCGCCAGCGCACCATGTTCGCCATCCTCATGGTGGCGCCCGTGTGTACGGCGGCAGCCAATCTCTATTTCAATTACGGCACACCGCTGTTCGTCCATTACGCACCGGAGATCTACCTCAACCTGATGTGGACCTTCGCCGTTTCCGGGCTTACCCTGCGTCAGGCCTTGGCAACGGCATCTGCCTCGGTGCTGGTGATTGTCCTCGTCACCCTTGGCGACTCGCTGCAGCCGGGCATGCAGCGCCTGCACCTGATCTGGATTCTCGCCTCGTTCTCCTTCGGCCTGCTCAGCGCATTTCTGCTGGAAAATGCACACAAGCGTATGTTCCTGCATCAGGACAGCCTGGTCCTGGGTGCCAGCATCGACAGCCTGACCGGGTTGTGGAATCGCGCGCGTACCCTGCACTTTCTCGTCGAAGAAGCCGCACGGGCCAACCGTTACGGCACGCCATTCTCGGTGGTGCTGATCGATATCGACCACTTCAAGACGGTCAACGACACGCACGGTCATGCGATCGGGGACAGGGTGTTGCGTCAGTTCGCCGGGTTGCTGCGCGACGGTGTGCGCGTGGTGGACAAGGTCGGCCGACTCGGTGGTGAGGAGTTTCTCATCGTCCTTCCAGAGACCGATGTGGAGCACGCGGAGCGGGCCGTGCAGGCGTTACAGAAGCGTATAAACGGCTTTTCGTTCGACCGCGTGGAGCGCAAGAGCGCTAGTTTCGGTATCGCCGAGTACCGTCCCGGTGAAAGCCTCGACAGCCTTATGGAACGTGCGGATCAGGCCATGTACCGGGCCAAGGCCAATGGCCGCGACCGCATTGAGATACTTTAAAAACAGGCCTGAACCGGCCATGAGCCGCGCGGGTCGAAATCGCTGCCCCCCAATGTCGTGGAGATTCTCATGCAACGAACTGCACATTTTCTGCTCGCGGCTGCGGCCATTTCCCTGCTGTTCACTGGCTGCGCCAGAACCTCCAGCGAGCAGGACGCCAAGCTGACCGAGCAATGGCTGGGCCGCTGGAACGGGCCAGAGGGTACTTACCTGGATATCAGCGGCACGCCTGCCGATTACCGCCTGACCATCGCCAACCTCGATGGCCCGCGGCGCTTTGTCGGACGCGCGCAGGGGGCGAAGATCGTCTTCGTTCGCGATGGTGTAGTCGAAACCATCACTGCCACCGACGGTGAGGCCACCGGCATGAAGTGGCTGCTGGATAAACAGAATTGCCTGACCGTGCGTAGCGGTGAGGGCTACTGCCGCGATTGAGCCGTTACCTGGTGCGGATATGCCAGAATGAAGGCCTTCAACGGCTTACGAACTGTGCATGAAAATCCTCAGCCTGCGCCTCAAGAACCTCAACTCGCTCAAGGGCGAATGGAAGATCGACTTCGCTGCCGAACCCTTCGCCGGCAGCGGCCTGTTCGCCATCACCGGGCCGACCGGCGCGGGCAAGACCACGCTGCTCGACGCCATCTGCCTGGCCCTGTATCACCGCACGCCACGCATGAGCAGTGTTGCTAAAGGCAGCAATGAACTGATGACCCGGCATACCGCCGACTGCCTGGCCGAGGTCGAATTCGAGGTCAAGGGGCAGGGCTATCGCGCCTTCTGGAGCCAGCGGCGTGCCCGTGATCGTATTGAGGGCGAGCTACAAGAGCCAAAATGTGAGTTGGCGCGCTTGGATGGTGAGATCCTGACCATACACAAGCGCGAGAAAGTTGCTCTAGTCACTGAGATTACAGGCCTCGACTTCGAGCGTTTCACCAAATCCATGCTGCTGGCTCAGGGCGGCTTTGCGGCATTTCTTGAAGCCAACGCCAACCAGCGCGCCGAACTGCTGGAGGAGCTCACCGGCACCGAGGTGTACGGGCAGATTTCCCAGCAGGTCTATGAGCGCACCAAGGCGGCCGAGCAGGCGTTGGGTCTGCTGAAAAGCCGCGCCCAGGGCATGGAGTTGCTGGACGAGACGCAGCGCGCCGAACTGCAGGCCGAGCATCAGCGTCTGAGCCAGGAAGAGACGCCGCTGCTGACTCGGCAGCAGGCTCTGCAAAGCCAGCGCCGCTGGCGTGAAGCGTTGCAACAGGCCGAACAGCAACGCGAGCAGGCACAGCAGGCGCTGGGGCAGGCACAGCAGGCGCGCAACCAAGCAGCCGATGATTTGCAACGCCTGGCCGCCAGTGAGCCGGCTGCCCGCCTGCAGCCGCTGTACCAGAGCTGGCAGCAGGTGCGGGAGGATCGGCAACAGGCGCAGCAGGCGCTGGACGACCTGCAGGCGCAGCAAGGCCAAAGCGGTGAGCGCGAACGCCTGCAACTCTGGCTGGCCAGCCGCTATGCCCATCAATGCCTCAGTCAGCGACAACGTGAACAGCAGCAGTTGGCCGAGCAGCGTGAAGCGTTGCAAGCGCTACTGAGCGCTGCCCCGCAACGCGCTCGACTGGGCGAGCTGCTGGGGGGCTGGCGCTTGCAGTTCGAGCAGCGTGGGCAACTACGCGACGAACAACAGGCGCTCCAGGCGCGCATGGCACAGGAGTGTGGGCAGCTCGCTGCTCTGCGACATGAGCGAGATCAGCTCGGTGCACAACTGACTGACGCCACGGAGCGTTTGCAGCAGGCACAAGCCGTTGAAGCCAGGCAGCAGAGCGAGCTGCAGGCTTTGCTCGGAGAGGGCGATGAGGCCGGACTGCGTCAACGCTGGCAGCAGCTGCAAATGCAGGGAAGGGCGCTGGACCGTCTGGAACAGCTAGCCCAGAGTCGTGAGCAGACGGCCGAACAGATCGCCGAGCTAACCCCGCACCTGGCGCAGCTGCAAACGCAGCACGCCGCCAAGAACGATGAAATCACCGGCCTGCGCGAGCGTTACAAGGTGTTCAAGCAGCAGGTTGCCGACAAGCAAAAGCTGCTGGAGCAGGAGCAGCGTATCCAGGACCTGGAGGCCTACCGCGCCCAGCTGCAGCCGGGGGAAGCCTGCCCGCTGTGCGGCTCGCACGAGCATCCGGCGGTCAGCCAGTACCAGGCCCTCAACGTCTCCGCCACGCGCCAGGCGCTGGAGGAGTGTCGCGGCGAGCTGGCGCAGCTGGAAAACCAGGGCGCCGCCCTGCGCGACGAACTGACCCGCCTGGCCACGCAGATTGTCCAGCTACAGCAGCAATTGGAACAGGCGCAGTTGCAGTCTACCCAGCAGAGCGCACAGTGGCAGCAGCACCTGGCCGAGCAGAACTGGCAGATCGCTGATGGCAACGCGTTGCGTCAGCTGCAGCGGGAACACGAACAGAGCCTGGCCCAGTTGCAGGATCGGCTCGCGGCTGTCGAGACCCGGCAGGCGCAGCTGGCGCAGGCGCGCAACGCGCGTGAAGTAGCCGAGCGAGCCCAGGCCGATATGCAGCAGCGCCAGGCGCTGCTGGCGCGCGATGAGGACAATTTGCTGGCGCGCCAGCGCGAACAGCGCGAGCACCTGCAGCGCCTGGAGCACGAGCTGCAGCGCCACGAGCAGGCCTTGCTGGCCAGCCTCGATGGCTTCGCTGCAGAGTTGCCGCAGGCCGCCGGCACCTGGCTGGCCGAGCAGGAAGACGCCTGGCATGCCTGGCAGCAGGCTCAGGCACGGGATCAGCAGCTGCAGGAGCAGCAGCGCGAGGTGCAGCGGCTGCTTGCACAAGCCGAAGCACAGGCCGAACACTGGCAGCAGCGCTGGCAGGGCGAACAGGCGCAGGCTCTGATCGAGCCCGAGCCCGTGGCGCAACCCGAGCAGGCCCTGCAAGGTGCCATCGACAGCCTGGCCAGCGCGCAGCGTGAAAGCGATGCCTTGCGTGGTCGGCAGCACAGTCAGCAGAGCCTGCTCCAGCAACTGCAACAGCGCCTGAGCGAAACCGAACAGCGCTGGCAGCAGGCGCTGGCGTCCAGCCCCTTCAGCGATCAGCCGGCGTTTCTAGCCGCGCTACTGGATGAGGATGAGCGCGAGCGTCTGACGAATATGCAGGCCCGTCTGCAGCAGGCTCTCACCGAGGCCACGACGCTGCTGGCCGCCGCCGACGCGCAACTGCAGCGATTGAATACGGCTGTGCAGACCGAGCTGACCCTGGCTCAGCTGGACGAGCAGCTGCAGGCGTTGCAACTGGAACTGCGCGAGCTGAGTCAGCGTCAGGGCGAGCTGCGCGTACAATTGCATGCCGACGAGGCGCGGCGCAGCAGCCAGCAGGCACTGTTTGCCGAGATTGCCGCGCAGGAGAGCGAGCAGCGCCTGTGGCAGCAACTCAATGGCCTGATCGGTTCGGCCGATGGCGCCAAGTTCCGCAAGTTCGCCCAGGGCCTGACCCTCGATCACCTGATTCACCTGGCCAATCGTCAACTGACGCGCCTGCACGGGCGCTATCAGTTGGCGCGCAAGAGCAGCGGCGAGCTGGAGCTGGAGGTTTGTGATACCTGGCAGGCCGACGTGGCGCGCGACTGCCGCACGCTGTCTGGGGGCGAGAGCTTCCTGGTTAGCCTGGCACTGGCCCTGGCGCTGTCCGACCTGGTCAGCCACAAGACCAGCATCGACTCGCTGTTTCTCGACGAAGGTTTCGGCACGCTCGATGGCGAAACCCTGGAAGTGGCGCTCGATGCCCTGGACAACCTCAACGCCAGCGGCAAGACCATTGGTGTGATCAGCCACGTCGAGGCGATGAAGGAGCGCATTCCCGTGCAGTTGCGGGTACACAAGGGCGTCGGCCTCGGCTACAGCCGTCTCGACGCGCGTTTTGCAGTGAAGGAAGGAGCGTAGCGATGCTGATGCGAGCGAAGGATTCCACCCTGCTGGTGATCGACCTGCAGGAGCGGTTGCTGCCGGCCATTGACGGCGGTGCGGCGGTGGTCGAGCAGGCCGCCTGGCTGGTACAGGTGGCGCAGAGCCTGCAGGTGCCGGTGATCACCACCGAGCAGTATCCCAAGGGGCTGGGGATGACCGAGGCGGGCCTGCGTGCGTTGCTACCGAGCGAAGGTCTGCGCGAGAAGATTCATTTCTCGGCCACCGCTGGCGCCGGTCTGTTCGATCTGCCGGGTGGCGAGCGCCAGCAGTTAATCGTCTGCGGTACGGAAACTCACGTCTGCGTGCTGCAGACGGTACTCGGCCTGCTGGCGGCCGGACGTGAGGTGTTCGTGGTGGATGAAGCTGTCGGCTCGCGTCGGCCACGCGACAAGGCCCTGGGGCTGGCGCGGATGGAACGTGCAGGCGCGGTGATCGTCTCGCGCGAGATGGTCGCGTTCGAATGGCTGGAACAAGCGGGGACGGAGGTGTTTCGCGCGGTCAGCAAAGGCTTTATTCGCTGATCATTGACTGCTCATTTCTGGGTCCCCGCCTTCGCGGGGATGACGACTGTCTGGAGTTCTCATCATTCCCGCGTAGGCGGGAATCCAGGCGCCGAGTTTTTTCGGTTATGGCGCTGTATCTTCCTGCACGGGTTGGTAGTGGCCAGCCTGCAGGTCGTCGAAATACTTCTGGTAACGGCCGTCGTCGCGGAACTGTTGCAGGCGAGCGTTGAAGCGCTCGCGTAGCGCTTCGCTCTGCGCCAGGCGCTTGGGCAGCATCAGGTAGCTGAGGTTGACCAGCAGTGGCTTGGGGTGGTGGGTGATGCGCTTGGCATCGGCGCTGGAGAACTCGTTACGCAGCGCGGCGTAGCCGACGTTGAGCTCCTGCGGATAGAGCACCACGCGCTCCTTGAGCAGCTTCTCGAAGTTCTGCCGGTCGCTGGACACTCGTTCGATGCGTACCTTGCCTTCGGCGAGAAAGGCATCGAATGCCGGCCCGTAGCTGTATTCCAGGCCGCCGCCGAGGGTCATGCCGCTGAGGTCGTCGAAGCGCTGCCAGTCGAACGGTTGGGTTTTCAGGTGGAAGAACACGAACTGTTCGTTGAGCAGTGGGGCGCTGAAGAGAAAGTCGGCCTCACGCTCGGTCTTGTGCATCCATACCGCGGTGGCGTCGAACCGGCCTGCGGCGGCTTCGGCGTAGGCGCGGGGCCAGGGCAGGAAGGTGAATTCGACACGGTAGCCTTCCTCCGCCAGCAGGTCGCGCAGCAGATGGGCCACCGGCCCCTGGTGTTCGAGTCTGGCTGACAGATAGGGCGGCCATTCGCCGGCGCTGATCCGCAGCAAAGGTGCCTCTGCAGCCCCAAGCGGGCTGCAGCAGAACAGGCTAAACAGCACAATCAACAGGCCGTGACGCATCTGTAGTCCTCGACGGCTCGGGCAACAGGATGATGGCACTTTAAGGGTTTTGCCCTGTTGATCCCAGTCATGCCGCTGGCTGCCAGGCAGTGCAATGATCGAAGTCTGGCGTCTGACGCTGGTCAGCGCAAACGTGCACCAAATTGCTGCAGACGACTCAGGGCGAATATGCCTATGCTTGGAGCAGGACAAGAAGTCGGTGACAAACCGCGGATCGAACGCCTGCTCTCAGGCGTTCCGGTGATGGAGTCTGGTTTTTGCACAAAGCGCTGCATTACTGCCTGCTCTGGCTATTGGCCAGCACCTGCTACGGTGCCCAGCCAACCTTGACGTTCTGTCATGAGGATCAGAACGCCTACCCTTGGGTGATGACCGATGGCACAGGCCTCAACCTGGAGCTGCTCAATCTGGTGCAGCAGGCGCTGGCATTGCAGGTGGTGTATGTAGCAGTGCCGTGGAAGCGCTGTCTGTCAGGCATGCAGCAGGGCCTCTATGACGGTGCTTTCGCTGCCAGCGTCAAATCCGAGCGGCTGCAGATGGGCCATTACCCCACCAATGCCGATGGCCGCCCGGATGCCGCCAGGCGTTTGCACGCCTCGCGTTATACCCTGTACCGCCGTATCGGCAGCGCGGTGTCCTGGGACGGCCAGCGTTTCAGCCAGGTGAATGGCCGGGTCGGCTCGCTCAGTGGCTTCTCCATTCGCGATCTGCTGCTGGCGCACGGGCTGGAGGTGGACGAATCGAGTCGCGATCCACTGGCGCTGTTACAGATGCTGGTGCACGGTCGGGTCGAGGCCGTTGCCTTGCAGACCATGCGTGGCGATTTCGTCTTGCAGGCCAATCCGCAGTTGGCTCAGCGGGTGGAGAAACTGCCGCAACTGCTCGAGGAAAAGCCCTATTACCTGATGCTGTCCAACGCGCTGCTGGCGCGTGACCCCGAGTTGGCCGAACGAATCTGGACCGAGGTGCAGCGTCAGCGCGAGTCGCCGGCCTATCTGGGGCGGGTGGCGACTTACATGTCGCGGCCCTGAAACGCGCAAAAAACCATGCCGTGGCTATTCCCGCGCGGCACTGGCATGGCTAGAGTCCGCTGCTTCCAACCTGCATCCGTTTGGGTGAATCGCGCATGACCTTCGCTGCCTGGCTGACCCTCGGCCTTTTCGTTCTCACCTACCTGGGCATGGCCGCTGGTGGCGTTCGCGGCCTGCGCATCGATCGCAGCTGGATTGCCTGCTGCGCGGCAGTGCTGATGCTGGTTAGCGGTGCGCTGAGCATGGAGGATGCGGCCCATCATCTCGACCCTGGCGCGTTGTTGCTGCTATTGGCGTTGATGCTGATCTCGGCGCAGTTCGATTTTTCCGGGGTGTATGCCTGGCTCAACCGCTACCTGACCGAGCATGCCGAGCGCCCGGCTGTGCTGCTGATGGGCGTGGTGCTGCTGGGTGGCTTGCTCTCGGCGGTGCTGGTCAACGACATCGTCGCTTTCGCCCTGACGCCGCTGCTGTGTCGCAGCCTGCATCTGCGCGGGCTGGAGCCGCGGCCGTTTCTGCTGGCGCTGGCGTTATCGTGCAACGCCGGCTCGGCAGCGAGCCTGATCGGCAACCCGCAGAACATTCTCATCGGCCAGGCCGGTGGTCTGGATTTCTGGGGGTATGTGGCCGTTGCCGGGCCGCCGGCAGTGATCGCGATGGCCATCGTTTATGCGGTGATCTGGCTACAGTGGCGTCATCGCTGGGGTGAGGCCAGGCCGCTGACCGCGGACGATACGCCGGTCGAGCATATCTACGGCGCGCACAGCTATCTCAAACCGCTGCTGGCCAGTCTCGCGCTGCTGGCGCTGTTCGCCACGGCGCTGCCACGTGAGCTATCGGCGCTGTTGATCGCGGTGCTGGTGATGGTGTCGCGGCGGGTGGACAGTCGCGACTACGTGAACAAGGTGGACTGGAACCTGCTGTTGCTGTTCGTCGGTTTGTTCCTGGTCAGCGGCGCCGCGCTGCAGTTGCCGCAAATGACGCAGGGAGCCACCTGGCTGGCCGAGCATGGTCTGTTGCCGCAGGGCGTGGTGTCACTGGCCACTGCATCGCTGGTGGCGGGCAATCTGATTGGCAACGTGCCCTTTGTGGTGTTGCTGCTGGGTCTGATGCCGGAGTTGTCGCATTCGGTGCTGATCGGTCTGGCGATCATGTCGACCCTGGCCGGCAACCTGCTGCTGATTGGTAGCGTGGTCAACCTGATCGTCGCCGAGGGGGCGAAGCGTCAGGGCGTCAGGCTTGGCTTCGTCGATTATGCGCGCAGCGGCGTACCGGTGACGCTGCTGAGCATGACAGTGGCCGGGCTCTGGCTGGTGTTGGGTGGCTGGTTGCCCTGGTAACGGCGTGTAGCGGCTTAAGGCGGACTCAGGAGCGCCAGCGAACAGTCCGCCACTGCTGGTGATTGGCGGGTTGCGTTGGCTTACTGCTGCGCGAGTACGCCCTACTGGTTTGGTGCCTTGGTAACGCCTGGCGTGCCGGCGTAGGGCGGACTCAGGAGCCTAAGCGAACAGTCCGCCATTGGTGATGGTTAGTGAATTGCGGCGGCGTACTGCTGCGCGAACGGACCGCCGCCCGGTATGCCCTACTTGGTAGCTCAGCGCCAACGGTTGTTGCGCCAAGCGCTGCGCTCTTCGGCATGCTTGAACGTCCAGGCCACCAGGCGGCTCTGCTTCTGCCCCTGCGACATACCGAGGATACGCACCTCAGTCGCGCCGGCCTTGGCCAGCCAGCCCTGTAGCAATTCCACATGGCTGCCTTTGGACACCAGGCTACTGAACCACAGCACCTGCTCCGCCACCTGCGCGCTTTCGTTGGCCATGCGCTTGAGAAAGGCGGCTTCGCCACCGGGGCACCATAGCTCGGCCGCCTGGCCGCCGAAGTTGAGCACCGGTAGCTTGCGCTTCGGGTCGAGCTTGCCTAGGTTGCGCCACTTGCGCGTGCTGCCACGGGTGGCTTCATCGGCGCTGGCGTGGAAGGGCGGGTTGCACAGGGTCAGGTCGACTGCCTCGTTCGATTGCAGCAGACCGAGAAATACGTGCTCGGCATTGGCCTGCTGGCGCAATTCGATGCCGCCCGCCAACTGCGGATTGGCCCTGATGATGGTGCGCGCAGAGGCCAGCGCCGCGTCTGCGATATCTGCCCCGAGAAACTGCCAGCCGTACTCGCAATGGCCGATCAGGGGGTAGATGCAGTTGGCGCCGACGCCGATATCCAGGGCTCGCACCTTGGCGCCATGGGGAATCTGCCCGTCGTTGTCAGTCGCCAGCAGGTCGGCCAGGTTGTGCAGGTAGTCGGCGCGACCGGGAATCGGCGGGCACAGGTAGCCATCGGGAATGTCCCAGTGGCGGATGCCGTAGTACTGCGTCAGTAGCGCGCGGTTGAATACTTTGACCGCTGCCGGGTTGGCGAAGTCGATGCTTGCATTGCCATAAGGATTGGTGATGACGAAGTCGCCCAGCTCTGGGCTGGCCTTGATCAGCGCGGGGAAGTCGTAGCGCCCCTGGTGGCGGTTGCGTGGGTGCAGCTCACCCTTGGCCGGCGCAGTTTTCACAGCGGCGGGAGCGGGCTTGCGGGGGCGTTTCGGCGGCTGGGGCATGAATGGGTTTCGGCGAGTAGGGCGGGGGATTTTCCCATAGTCGTGCTGGCTGCGCACGACTATGGCTGTGTCGGCCGCGATCAAGAGTTCAGGCGTGCGGCGCCCTGCGTCTGCCATTGCTGCCCGGGTAGGGGGGGGCGCGTACAGCCGGCAACCTTAGCGGGAAGCCGGATGTAGTTGGCAGACATTTTCCTGGAACATGCTCACCGGGCTTTCCCATGTCTGGCTCGCCAGCTCTGATCTGGAGTTGAACGCCATGATCTGTGCTCTGGTTAACGGAATGTGGCAAGAGCGTAAAAGAAGCAGGGGGCGTTGATCCAAGTCAATTTGGTGCTTGTCTGCAGTTTTAGACTGCGCGCCTCTTTGATCGGCAGCAAGGAAGCACCATGGCGTACCTGGAGTGGAGCGACGACCTCGATACCGGCATCGCGGTCATCGACGATCAGCACAAGCGTATCGTCGCCATGATCAACCAATTGGACGATGCTCAGCGAACCGGCAGCAAGGCGAAGGTCGCTACGGTCATCGACGAGCTGATCGACTACACCGTCTCGCACTTCGCCTTCGAGGAGGCGATGCTCGAGGAGGCCGGCTATGTGTTCACCAAGGCGCACAAGCGCGTGCACGCACTCTTCATCAAGCGCGTGGAGGACTACCGCCAGCGCTTCACCAGCGGTGAGGATATCGCTGACGAGCTCAAGGGCCTGCTGGGACGCTGGCTGTTCAGCCATATCCGCAGCGACGACCGTAACTACGTTGAGGCCGTCAACGATAATCTGCGTCGGTTGAGTGCCGATGCCTCCGAAGGAGGATGGCTGCGCCGCGCCGGGCGGCGCTTCTTCCGTGGGGCGGCGTGAGCGCTCTCACAGCGGGAAGATCAGCGGCACCAGCAGTACGCTGACGATCATCACCAGCAGGGTGAAGGGGACGCCGATGCGCACGAAGTCGCCGAAGCGGTACTGGCCGGGGCCGAGCACCAGGGTATTGACCGGCGAGGAGATTGGCGTCATGAACGCCGCCGAGGCAGCCAGTGCGACGGTCATGGCGAAAGGCAGCGGCGAGGCGCCCAGTGCCTGCGCGGTGGCGATGGCCACCGGCGCCATCAGCACCGCAGTGGCGGTGTTGGAGATGAACAGGCCAATCACTGCGGTCAGGACGAACAGGCTGGCCAGGATCAGATGTGGCCCCGCATCACCCAGGCCGCCCACCAGACCCTGTACCGCCAGTTCGACGCCACCGGTCTGCTGCAGCGCCTGGGCGAAAGGCAGCATGCCGACGATGAGGATCAGCGTCGGCCAGTGAATGGCGCGGTAGGCGCTGTCCAGATCGATGCAGCGAAATGCCCCCATCAGCAGGCAGGCGATCAGTGCGGCCTGCACATTGGGTACCAGCCCGCTGACCATCAAACCTACCATCACTGCCAGGCTCAGCAGGGCATAGGGTGCCTTGCGCGCGGCAGGTGCGACCTCGGCCACTTCCGCTGGCAGGCTGAGCACCAGAAAGTCGCGGCTCAGCCCCTGCAGGCGGTGTATATCGCGCCAGGCGCCGGCTACCAGCAAGGTGTCGGAGGCCTTGAGCTTCTCGTCCACCAGCACGCCTTCCAGCGCTTGTCCCTGACGACGCAGGCCAACCACGTTGAGCTTGTGCCGCGAACGAAAGCCCAGTTCCTGAATGCTCTTGCCCGGCAGTTGCGACTCCGGCGGCAGCGCCACTTCGGCCAAGCCCAGTTCATGGGCGTGCAGGCTGAAATACGAATGCGGCAGCGGCATGGGCTCCAGGCCCAGCGTCTGGTAGCTGCCGAGCAGGCCGATGGTGGGGCTGGCGATATCCACCAGCAGTACGTCGCCCGGCTCCAGCAGGGTATTGCCGCTGGCCATCAGCAGCAGGGTACGCAGGCGTTGGCGGCGTTCGATGGCGATGACATTGATGCCGTGATCACGGCGCAACTGCAGTTCATTGAGCACTTGGTTGGCCAGGGGCGAGTCGGCGCGCACCTGCAGGCGCCGCTCGCGCTCGCTGAGGCGATAGCGCTCGGCCAGGTCGGCCAGGGTCAGGCGTGGTGGCTCGGCATTGCCGTCGGCGTCATTGCGCACCAGCCAGCGGCGGGCGACCAGCATGTAGCCAACGCCGAGCACCAGCACGGCCAGGCCGATGGGGGTGAAGGCGAAGAAGTCGAAGCCGTCCAGGCCGGCGCGGCGCAGTTCCGCGTGCACCACCAGGTTCGGCGGCGTGGCGACCAGGGTGAGCATGCCACTGATAAGCCCGGCGAAGGCCAGCGGCATCATCAGGCGGCCCGGGGCGATGCGCAGGCGTGCGGCGACACCGAGCACCACCGGAATGAAGATCGCTACCACGCCGGTGGAGCTCATCACCGAGCCCAGGCCGGCCACCGCCAGCATCAGCAGAATCAGCAGGCGCGTCTCGCTGCTACCGGCCTTGGCCACCAGCCAGTCGCCCAGGCGGTAGGCGATGCCGGTGCGCACCAGGCCGTCGCCGATGACGAACAATGCGGCAATCAGGATGACGTTGGCGTCGCTGAAACCGGCCAGGGTCTGCTGCAGGTCGAGTACGCCGGTCAGCGGCAGGGCGACCAGCACCAGCAAGGCGACCACGTCCATGCGTGGCTTGCCGATGACGAAGAGGGTTATGGCGCCGGCCAGCAGGCCGAGCACCCAGAGCAGGTCCGGATTCATCGCAGTCCCCATGAAGTACGGGAGCGATTATCTCAGGGATAACCCAGCGTCGCCTTGATCTGTTGCAGGTTGGCTTCGATCCATTGCCTGTCGATTGGCCCCCAGTCGTGAATTCGGTAGTGGCCGGCGTTGTTGCGCTCGCCCGGGTTCTGCTCGAACTGGCAGTCGATATCCAGTTCGGACAGGGCGGCGAGGGTGTCTTGTGCGGTGCGCCGCGGCATGCCGGTGGCCTCCATCAGCGCGGGGACGCTGACTGCCTGGCCACTGTCGATTAGCCAGGCCACGTAGAGGCGACGGTAGAAGCTGGTGCGGGTCTTGCTCGTCTGCATGGCGACTTCCTGTTCGGGGCTGAGGGCCGCCGCGGGTCAGGCGGCGAACAGCAGCATATAGGTGCCGGCACCGGCCAGGTAGCCGATAAAGGCCAGGCCGGTGATCTTCTTCAGATACCAGATGAAGTTGATCTTCTCCATGCCCATGGCCGCCACGCCGGCGGCCGAGCCGATGATCAGGCAGCTGCCGCCGGTGCCGGCGCAGTAGGCGAGCATCTCCCAGAAATTGCCGTCGACCACGAAGTTGCGCAGCCAGGGCAGTTCTTCCGCGGCTGCTGTGGCCAGGGCTTCGGGGCTGATCAGCGGGTACATCTTCATGGCGCCGGCGACCATCGGCACGTTGTCCACCACGGCCGAGAGCATGCCGATGGAAATGGCGATGCTGTAGACGTTGCCCAGGCTATCCTTGAGCAGCGTCGCCACCTGAAGCAGGTGACCGGCGCTGGACAGTGCGGAGACGGCGAGCAGGATGCCAAGGAAGAACAGCACGCTGGTGATGTCGATACGGCGCAATACGCCCACTACCGACAGTGGGTCCTTGTCTTCGCTGTTCTTGCTGCGGTGGATGATCTCGGTGGTGATCCACAGCAGGCTGAGGCCGAAGAGGATGCCCATGTACGGTGGCAAGTGAGTGATGGTCTTGAACACAGGCACGAAGATCAGCGCACCCAGGCCCAGGCAGAACACCAGGTTACGCTCGAAGGGCGTGGTCGGATCGCGACGGCTTTCGGCGCTTTCCTTGATGCGCGGTTCGGCCACTTCACCCTTGAGGCGAAAGCTCATGATCAGCAGCGGTACCAGCAGGCAGACCAGGCTGGGCAGGAACAGCTTGGAGATGATGCCGGTGGCCGTGACCTGGTTGCCGATCCACAGCATGGTGGTGGTGACGTCGCCAATCGGCGACCAGGCACCGCCAGCGTTGGCCGCGATGACCACAATGCCGGCGTAGAACCAGCGTTCGTGCAGGTCGGCGATCAGCTTGCGCAGCAGCGAGATCATCACGATGGTGGTGGCAAGGTTGTCCAGCGCAGCGGACAGGAAGAAGGTGATCAGCCCCACCAGCCACAACAGGTGTACGCGCTTGTGGGTGCGGATGCGGTCGGTGATGACCTTGAAACCTTCATGGGCATCGATCAGCTCGACGATGGTCATCGCGCCCATGAGGAAGAACAGAATCTCGGAAATCTCGCCGAGATGATGACGCAGTTCCTCGACCACATGATGGGTGTTGGTGCTGGCGCCGGCGGTGCCGGTTCCGAGCATCGGCAGAATGCTGTCCGCACCGAGAACCAGCAGGGTCCAGGCGATCACGGCCGTGAGCAGGGCGGAGGCTGCCTTGTCGATTTTTAACGGGTGCTCGAGTGCAATGCACAGGTAGCCGAGGACGAAGACGAGTGCCATCAACGCATACATGTTCGGAGTTCCGCTCTGATTCTTGTAGGTGGGACGTGCCGGGGGATGCAGCCAGGCGGGTGAAGATGCCTGAAACAATTGGAAAAAGGGAAGGGTTTTTATAGCGAAAAGGGCAAAAGAGATGAGCGCTTTGCTACTTAATGCGGAGATTCGGGCCGGCGCAGCGGCCGGCCCAGGGAGCGAGGTCAGGCGGGCGTTTGCGGCTTGGGCGGCAACAGGTAGGCGAGCGCGATGGCCAGCACCGGCATGATCAGATTGAAGAAGCAGTACGGCAGGTAGCTCAGGGTGGCTACGCCAAGAGTCGCGGCCATGTAGGCGCCGCAGGTGTTCCAGGGCACCAGTACCGAAGTCAGGGTGCCGCCGTCTTCCAGGGCGCGAGACAGGCTGGTCGGCGCCAGGCCGCGCTTCTCGTACTCGGCGCGGTACATGCGCCCCGGCAGCACCAGGGCGATGTACTGATCGGCCGTGATGATGTTGGTGCCGATGGTGGTGGTGATGGTGCTGGCGACCAGGCCGCTGTTGCTGCGTACCAGACGCAGTGCGCTCTGCAGCAAGCGCTGCAGCAGACCAAGGCGCTCCAGCACGCCCCCAAAGCACATGGCGCAGATGATCAGCCAGACAGTGGTGAGCATGCTGGCCATGCCGCCCTTGGACAGCAGACCATCGAGTTCGGCGTTGCCGCTGGCCGACTCGTAGCCGGCGAACAGCGCGCTCCATACGGTTTTCAGCGGGGCCAACGCGCCGGCGGCAGGGTCGCTCAGGCGCGTCATCACCTCGGGCTGGAACACCACGGCAAATACTGCTCCGAGCAGAGCGGCGAGAAACACTGCCGGGAAGGCGGCCCACTGGCGTACCGCGAGCAGCAGCAGGAAGGCCACTGGCAGCAGCAGGTGCCAACCCAGGCGGAACTGCGCCTCCAGCGCGCTCAGTACCTCGGCGATGCGCCCGGTGTCATGCTCGGCGCTGGCCTGCTGGCCCAGGCTGAAGAAGATCACCAGGGCGATCAGCAGCGCCGGCACGGTGGTACGCAGCATGTTGCGGATATGCGCGAACAGGTCGGCACCGGCAGCGGCTGGCGCCAGGTTGGTGGTGTCCGACAGCGGCGACAGCTTGTCGCCGAAGTAGGCGCCGGAGATGATCGCCCCGGCGGTGATCGCCGGGTCCAGGTCGAGGCCGGCGGCAACGCCCATCAGGCCGATGCCGAGAGTCCCGGCCACTGTCCACGAGCTGCCGATCGACAGCGCCGTCAGTGCGCAGATCAGGCAACTGGTTAGGTAGAAGTACTCGGCGCTGATCAGCTTCAGGCCCAGCCAGATCATGGTCGGCACGGTGCCGGCGAGAATCCAGGTGCCGATCAGCGCGCCGACCGCCAGCAGGATCAGATTGGCCTTCATCGCCATGTGGATGCCCGCGAGTATCCCTTCTTCGATCTCGGCCCAGCGTAGGCCGTTCTTCAGTCCGACCAGGCCTGCGACGAAGGCCGCGCTCATCAGCGCGATCTGGTTCGGGCCGCTGGAGGAGCCATCACCGAACAGGTAGACGGACAGGCTGAGGAGCACGACGAGCACGCCAATCGGCAGCAGCGCATCGAGCAGGGAAGGGGAGCGGGCAGTCATGGGGATACCGGAAAATCAGATGAACCGTGGGAGGGGCTTCAGCCGCGACTTTACGGTTGCAGTTCGCGGCTGAAGCCCCTCCCACAAAAAAACAAACCCGCGCCGGTTAGGGCGCGGGCCTGTGGATGTTGCTGTGCGATCAGAGTGCGGCGATCTTGCCGCGCTGCTCGACCATCTTGCTCAGGGCTTGCTCGGCCTCGGCCAGTTTGGCGCGTTCCTTCTCCAGCACTTCGGCGGGCGCCTTGGCGACGAAGCTTTCGTTGGCCAGCTTGCCACCGACGCGTTTGACCTCACCATCGAGGCGGGCGATCTCCTTGTCGAGGCGCGCCAGTTCGGCGTCCTTGTCGATCAGCCCGGCCATCGGCACCAGCACTTCCATCTCACCGACCAGGGTGGTGGCGGACATCGGCGCTTCCTCACCGGCAGCCAGTACGCGCACGGATTCGAGCTTGGCCAGCTTGTTCAGCAGCGGCTCGAAGTCGGCCAGGCGACGCTGATCTTCGGCCGAGGCGTTGGCGACGATGATGTCGATGCGCTTGGCCATGGAGATCTTCATCTCGCCACGGATCTGGCGTACGCCGAGCATCAGTTGCTTGACCCACTCGATGTCGCCTTCGGCGGCGGCATCGATGCGGCTGTCATTGGCCACCGGCCAGGGTTGCAGCATCAGGGTTTCACCCTGCACACCAGCCTGGCCCTTGATGCGCTGCCAGATTTCTTCGGTGATGAAGGGCATGAACGGGTGAGCCAGGCGCAAGATCACTTCCAGCACGCGTACCAGGGTGCGGCGGGTGCCACGCTGGCGCTCGATGGGCGCCTTCTCGTCCCACAGCACCGGCTTGACCAGCTCCAGGTACCAGGCGCAGTACTGATCCCAGACGAACTCGTAGAGCGCCTGGGTGGCCAGGTCGAAGCGGAAGGCATCGAGCTGGCGGGTGACTTCGGCTTCGGTGCGCTGCAGTTGGCTGATGATCCAGCGATCCACCGAGGACAGCTCGACTTCTTCGCCATTCACGCCGGTGTCCTGACCATCGGTGTTCTCGATGACGAAGTTGGCGGCGTTCCACAGCTTGTTGCAGAAGTTGCGGTAACCCTCGACGCGGCCCATGTCGAACTTCACGTCGCGGCCGGTGGTGGCCAGCGAGCAGAAGGTGAAGCGCAGGGCATCGGTGCCATAGCTGGCGATGCCCTCGGGGAACTCGGCCTTGGTCTGCTTGGCGATCTTCTCGGCGAGCTTGGGCTGCATCATGCCGCTGGTGCGTTTTTCCAGCAGTTCGTCGAGGGTGATGCCGTCGACGATGTCCAGCGGGTCGAGCACGTTGCCCTTGGACTTGGACATCTTCTGCCCCTGGCCGTCGCGTACCAGGCCGTGCACGTACACGGTCTTGAACGGAATCTGCCCGGTCAGGTGGGTGGACAGCATGATCATCCGGGCGACCCAGAAGAAGATGATGTCGAAGCCGGTGACCAGCACGTCGGTGGGGTGGAAGGTCTTGAGGAAGTCGGTCTGCTGCGGCCAGCCGAGGGTGGAGAAGGTCCACAGGCCGGAGCTGAACCAGGTGTCCAGCACGTCTTCGTCCTGGCGCAGGGCGGCATCGCCGAGGTTGTGCTTGGCGCGCACTTCCGCTTCGTCACGGCCAACGTAGACGTTGCCGGCTTCGTCGTACCAGGCCGGAATGCGGTGGCCCCACCAGAGCTGACGGCTGATGCACCAGTCCTGGATGTCGCGCATCCAGCTGAAGTACATGTTCTCGTACTGCTTGGGCACGAACTGGATTTCGCCACTCTCGACCACGGCGATGGCTTTCTCGGCCAGCGGCTTTGTGGAGACGTACCACTGGTCGGTCAGCCACGGTTCGATGACAGTGCCGGAGCGGTCGCCCTTCGGTACTTTCAGCGCGTGGTCTTCGATCTTCTCCAGCAGGCCGGCGGCCTCGAAGGCGGCGACGATCTGCTTGCGCGCTTCGAAGCGATCCAGGCCGGCGAACTGCGCCGGAATGTTGGCTTCGATCTGCTCATTGACGCTGCCGTCGAGGTTGAACACCTGGGCGGTGGCCAGTACGGCGGCGTTCTTGTCGAAGATGTTGATCAGCGGCAGGTTGTGGCGCTTGCCCACTTCATAGTCGTTGAAGTCGTGCGCCGGGGTGATCTTCACACAGCCGGTGCCGAACTCGGGGTCGCAGTAGTCATCGGCGATGATGGGGATACGACGGCCCAGCAGCGGCAGTTCGACGTAGCTGCCGATCAGCGCTTTGTAACGCTCGTCTTCCGGGTGCACGGCCACGGCGCTGTCGCCGAGCATGGTTTCCGGGCGGGTGGTGGCGACGATCAGGTAGTCCTTGCCTTCGGCGGTTTTCTTGCCGTCGGCCAGCGGGTAGCGCAGGTTCCACAGCGAGCCTTTCTCGTCGTGGTTTTCCACTTCCAGGTCGGAAATGGCGGTGTGGAACTTGGTGTCCCAGTTGACCAGGCGCTTGCCGCGGTAGATCAGACCGTCTTCATGCAGACGGACGAAGGCTTCCTTGACCGCCTCGGACAGGCCGTCGTCCATGGTGAAACGCTCGCGCGACCAGTCCACCGAACTGCCCAAACGGCGGATCTGGCGGGTGATGGTGCCGCCGGACTGGTTCTTCCATTCCCAGACCTTTTCCAGGAACTTCTCGCGGCCCAGATCGTGACGACCGATACCCTGTGCGGCGAGCTGGCGCTCCACCACCATCTGGGTGGCGATACCGGCGTGGTCGGTGCCCGGTTGCCACAGGGTGTTGCGGCCCTGCATGCGGCGGAAGCGGATCAGCGCATCCATGATCGCGTTGTTGAAGCCGTGACCCATGTGCAGGCTGCCGGTGACGTTCGGCGGCGGGATCATGATGGTGTAAGGCTCACCGCTACCTTGCGGGGCGAAGTAGTTGTTCTTCTCCCAGGTCTGGTACCAGTTGGATTCGATGGCGTGCGGCTGGTAGGTCTTGTCCATGCGCGGCGGGACCCTTGTGACGGCTGATCGGAAAAGCCGGCAAGTATACCGGGGATGGGCCTTGTGGCGTAAGGGCTGCGCGTCAGAGGGCGCAGGCGCGGCGCTGGCTTGGGAATGCGCCACGCGTCTTGAGGCGGCTCAGGGTTTGCGTGGCGGCAGCAGGCGCGGCAGGCGGGCTTCCAGGCGGCGCTTGAGTTCAGCCTCGATCTGCGGCACGAAGTCGTCAATCACGTCCTGCAGGATCAGTTGCGCGGCTGCGCGCAACTCGCCATTGAGATGCTGCAGATCGCGTGCGCTGTCATGCAGGCGCGGCTCGATACGCTCGCGCAGCGGGCTTGCGGCTGGCGCAGTGGTGGCTGCCGGTGCTGTCGGCTTGGGCGCCGGCGTGGCATGGAAGGGCGGCGGTGGGCCGGGCGGCGCGCTGACGATATCGGACAGCACCGGAATGCTGTCCGGGTCGAGCGAGTCGATCAGCAGCGGTGGCTCGGATCGGTCATCACCCAGCAGCTCACGAATCGACTCCAGGTCGTGCAGCAACTGAGCAGGTTTTTGCGGAGGCTTGGGAGTGTCCATGGCGGTCGGTGCAGCGGGCAAAAGGGCAGAAGTAGCCTGAATTGTGAGCGCCGACGGCCACTAAAGTTCGACGCGCTGCGGATCATACCCGTGCTGGCGGTAGGTGCGGAAATTCTCGCGACAGGCGCTCAGCAACTCGGGTTGCTGATTGACGATCTCGATGATGCGGGAAAAACGCGCGACATGCGGCGACAGGCTGCTGCCGAGGTTGATCAGCACGCCCTGATCGGCACTCGGGGCCTCGTCGATGCCCAGCACCACGGGTGATAGCGGGGCGTCCTGATGCAGGTCGTGGGGCACGAAGCGTTCGGCCTTGAAGGTCCATAGCAGCTCGTTGAGCTCAGCACATTGCGCCTCATCGCTACCCCGGACGAATACCGGCAGGCCGGCGCGCCAGGCCTTGAGCGCCAATTGGCAGGCGGCACGCAGCCGACCAATGGCGTCGCTGGAGGAGAGAACGTAGAACTCGATTCTGGGCATCAGGGGCTTCGAAGATAAAAGACTAATGGCGGTGTATCGGGGTCTGTAGGAGCGGATTCACCCGCGATTTCATCGCGAATTATCGCGGCTGAAGCCGCTCCTACACGAGCATGGCCCGGATGCGGGATCAGGCCTTGGCGCGATCCAGCAGGTACTGGGTCAGCATCGGTACTGGACGACCGGTGCCGCCCTTGTCCTTGCCACCGCTGATCCAGGCGGTGCCGGCGATGTCCAGGTGTGCCCAGTGGAAGTTCTTGGCGAAGCGCGACAGGAAGCAACCGGCGGTGATGGTGCCGGCCTTCGGCCCGCCGATGTTGGCGATGTCGGCGAAGGGGCTGTCCAACTGCTCCTGGTATTCGTCATGCAGCGGCAACTGCCAGGCGCGGTCGTCGGCGGTCTCGCCAGCCTTGAGGATCTGCTTGATCAGCGTGTCGTTGTTGCCCATCAGGCCGGAGACGTTGCTGCCCAGGGCGACGATGCACGCACCGGTCAGTGTGGCGATGTCGATCACTGCCTGCGGCTTGAAACGCTCGGCATAGGTCAGGGTATCGCACAGCACCAGACGGCCTTCGGCGTCGGTGTTGAGAATCTCCACGGTCTGCCCGCTCATGGTGGTGACGATGTCGCCAGGGCGTGTCGCACGGCCGCTCGGCATGTTCTCGGCACAGGCCAGCAGGCACACAAGGTTGATCGGCAGTTGTAGTTCGAGCACAGCCTTGAGGGTACCGAACACGCTGGCAGCGCCGCACATGTCGTACTTCATCTCGTCCATGCCGGCGGCGGGCTTGATGCTGATACCGCCGGTGTCGAAGGTGATGCCCTTGCCGACCAGGGCGAAGGGTTTGTCGTCCTTCTTGCCGCCCTGGTAGTGCATGACGATCATCCGTGGCGGCTGCTCGCTGCCCTGGGCTACGGCGAGGAAGGCGCCTGCACCGAGTTCCTTGAGTTTCTTCTCGTCGAGGATTTCGACCTTGAGGTTCTTGTGCGCCTTGCCCAGAGCCTTGGCCTGTTCGGCCAGGTAGCTGGGGTGGCAGAGGTTCGGCGGCAGGTTGCCCAGGTCCTTGGTGAAGGCGACGCCCGTGGCGATGGCGCGGGCATGCTGCAGCGCTCGCTCGGCATCAGCCAGTTCAGCCTTGTCGACGACCAGGGTGATTTTCTTCAGTGCGCGCGGGTCGGCCTTCTGGCTCTTGAACTGCTCGAACAGGTAGGTGCCGTCGGCCAGGGTTTCGACGATCAGGCGAGTCTTGCCGTAGGTATCGCGGCTCTTGACCTTGAGCTCACCCAGGGCGAGCAGGGCGTCGCTGCCGCCCAGCCCCTTGAGTACGCCGTGCACGCTTGCAACCAACTTGCGCAGTTGGCGGTCGGATAGATCGCCCTTGCCACAGCCTACCAGCAGCACGCGCTCGGCCTTGAGGCCCGGCAGGCTGTGCAGCAGCAGGGTCTGGCCCGGCTTGCCGGCGATATCGCCGCGCTTGAGTACCGCACTCAATGCGCCATTGCTGGCCTGGTCCACTGCCTTGGCGGCAACGCCGAGCTTGCGGCCCTCGCCGATGGCGACCACCAGGGTGGCGGTTTTCAGGGTTTCCGGACGGGTGCTTTTGACGAGGAATTCCATAGTGAGCTGTCCCCAAGACAAAGAGTCGGGTTTGACGGATAATGGCCGCCATTTTTCGAGGGTCCACCCTGCGGTGGGCCGGCAAGTAGGTGCGGCTAGTTTGAGCGCTCGCGCCTGAGCCTGACAACCCTGGAGCGTCCGGTTTGATCGTCTTCCGTTATCTGTCCCGCGAAGTGCTGGTGACCCTCAGTGCGGTGAGTGCCGTACTGCTGGTGATCATCATGAGTGGTCGTTTCATCAAGTATCTGGCTCAGGCCGCGCAGGGCGTACTCGACCCGGGCGTACTGTTTCTGATCATGGGTTACCGGATTCCCGGCTTTCTGCAACTGATCCTGCCGCTGGGCCTGTTCCTCGGTTTTCTGCTGGCTTACGGGCGCCTCTACCTGGACAGCGAAATGACCGTGCTGTCGGCCACTGGCGTCAGCCAGCAGCGCCTGACTGTTTACAGCATGGCACCGGCGCTGGTCGTCGCCTTGTTGGTCGCCTGGCTGAGCATGGGTCTGGCGCCGCAAGGCGTGGCCAGCGTGGCGCGCATTCTCAGCGAACAAGATGCCCTGACCGAGCTCGATACCCTGGTGCCGGGGCGCTTCCAATCGTTGCGCGATGGTTCGCGGGTGACCTATTCCCAGGAGCTGTCGCCTGATCGCAGCGAATTGCGTGGCGTGTTCATGTCGGAGAAGCGCTTCTCCACCGATGGCCGTTCCGAGCGTGGCATTACGGTGCTGGTGGCCGAGAGCGGTCGCCAGGAAATTCAGGACGATGGCAGTCGCTATCTGATCCTGGAAAATGGCTACCGCTATGACGGCGAGCCGGGCGAGGCGGATTACCGCGCCATCCAGTACGACACCTACGGCGTGCTGCTACCCAAGCCTGAGGTCGCCATCGAAGCCAGCGAACGTGAGGCGACGCCGACCCGTGAACTGCTCGGCAGTAGCGACCCACGCATGCAGGCCGAGCTGCAATGGCGCCTGTCACTGCCCCTGCTGGTATTCATCGTCACCTTGCTGGCCGTGCCGCTGTCGAAGGTCAACCCGCGTCAAGGGCGCTTCCTCAAGTTGTTGCCGGCGATCTTCCTCTATATGGCTTACCTGGGCCTGCTGATCGCCGCCCGAGGCGCGCTGGACAAGGGGCGACTGCCGGCTGCGCTGGGGTTGTGGTGGGTGCATGGCATCTTCCTCGCCATCGGCTTGTTGTTGCTGTACTGGGAACGCCTGAGTCTGTGGTGGGCCAGCCGTCGTGCGCCGGTGTCGGAGGTGGCTCATGGCTAAGTTGGATCGCTACATCGGTACCCAGGTGTTCTTCGCCATTCTGGCTGTGCTGGGCATCATCCTCGGCCTGGCGCTGCTGTTCGCCTTCATTGACGAGCTGGGCGACCTGAACAAGGGCGACTACGGCCTCGGCCAGGCGCTCTGGTATGTACTGCTGACGGCGCCGCGCCGTGCCTACGAGATGTTGCCGATGGCCGCGCTGATCGGCTGCCTGATCGGCCTCGGCACCCTGGCCAGCAACAGCGAGCTGACCATCATGCGTGCCGCTGGCGTGTCCATCGGGCGTATCGTCTGGGCGGTGATGAAACCCATGCTGGTGCTGATGCTGGCAGGCATTCTGATCGGCGAGTACGTCGCACCGCTGACCGAGAATCAGGCCCAGGCAGATCGCGCGCTGGCACAAGGTGGCGGTGCGGCGCAGAGCTCCAAGCGCGGTATGTGGCATCGTCAGGGGCAGGAGTACGTGCACATCAACGCGGTGCAACCGGGCGGTGTCCTGCTGGGCGTCACGCGCTATCGTTTCGACGATGAGCGGCGTCTGCTCTCGGCCAGTTTCGCCCGCCGAGCCGAGTACCGTGACAACCACTGGATGCTGAGCAACGTTAAGACCACGCTGCTGCGTGCAGACCACTCCGAAGTAGTCAACCAGCGCGAAGAGCGCTGGGATATCGAACTCAACCCGGAACTGCTTGGCACCGTGGTAATGGAGCCCGAGGCGCTGTCGGTGACCGGGCTGTGGCAGTACATCCACTACCTGAGTGAGCAGGGGCTGAACAACGCCCGTTACTGGCTGGCGTTCTGGACCAAGGTGTTGCAGCCGCTGGTGACCGGGGCTCTGGTGCTGATGGCGATTTCCTTCATCTTCGGCCCGCTGCGCTCGGTGACCCTGGGGCAGCGCGTGTTCACCGGCGTGCTGGTCGGTTTCATCTTCCGTATTGCCCAGGACCTGCTGGGCCCGTCCAGCCTGGTGTTCGGCTTCTCGCCGCTGCTGGCGGTACTGGTACCGGCTGGTATCTGCGCGCTGGCCGGTGTCTGGCTGCTGCGTCGGGCTGGCTGAGTCGATCGCGGGCATGAAAAAAGCCGGTTCAGGGAACCGGCTTTTTTGCATCTGTTCAGGCTACTTCTTGTGAATGTTCTTCGGCAGCTGAACCACGCGGCTGTCCGAGTAGATGTCGTGCCAGGTGCGGCCCTGCTTGTCCCATAACAGCCAGAGAAACCCCAGGCCTGCAAACAGCCAGGAGCCGATGGCGACCACGAAGCGCAGCAAGGCCTGCCACAGATCGATGGCGCTGCCATCGGCGTTCTGAATGCGCAATCCCCAGGCCTGCATGCCCAGCGTCTGACCGTTATGCGTCCAGAACTTGGCGAAGAAGGCGAACAGCGACAGCAGCACCAGGCTGGCGAGAATCGGATCATGGTCCAGGGCGCCGGCTTCGGCCATCGCCATCAGCGTGTCGCCGCCGTGGATCAGACGCAGAATGCCTTGCTGGTAGATCAGGGTGACCACCATGATCAGTGCTACGCAAAGCAGGAAATCGTAGAAGAGTGCCGCCAGGCGACGAATCAGCCCGGCTGTGGGGAAATCTCCCTGCGGGCGTAGCTGGTGTTTCGGCATGATGAGCTCGCTATGACGAAGGTGCGCGCCATTCTAACCGCGACTTTTCTGCGAGCATAAAAAAACCCCTGATCGAGATCAGGGGTTCTTCAAAGCAGCGGCAATCAGCCCAGGATCTGAACCTGGTCGGCCTGCATGCCTTTTTGACCTTGCACAGCGATGAAGCTGACTTTCTGGCCTTCTTTCAGGCTCTTGAAGCCGTTACCTTCGATCGCGCGGAAGTGCACGAACAGATCCGGACCGCTTTCGGGAGTGATAAAACCAAAACCTTTCTCGTCGTTAAACCAC
>JAEYXX010000133.1 GCA_023431055.1 Pseudomonadota bacterium | reverse complement strand
TCGGCGATGGAGCGGATCACGTCGAGCACGCTGACGATGGACTGCACGTCCTGCTGCAGGCTGTCGAGCGATACGCCGCTACTGCGGATGTCCTCCACCAGCGAGTGGATACGCTGAATGCTGCCATCGACCACGCTCTTCGCCGCCTGCCCTTCGCGATCGGTCTGCTGCGCGGCTTCGGCGGCATTCTGCGCACTCTTGGCGACTTCGTGAGCGGCGGCGGACATTTCGTTGATCGCCGTGGCCACCTGGTCGGTTTCGTGACGCTGCTGCCCCATGGCCTGTTCGGAGCGCTGCGCCTGTTCCGAAACCTGGCCCACCAGTTCGGTGAGCTGCCCGGTCATTTCGACGATCTGTCGTACCAGGCCATGCACCTTCTCGACAAAACGGTTGAACGAGCCCGCCAACTGGCCCAACTCGTCCTCACTGGTGATCGGCAGGCGGCGGGTCAGGTCGCCCTCACCCGCAGCGATATCGTCGAGGTTAGCCTTGATTTGCTGCAGTGGACGCAGGAAGGCGTTGCCCAGCCACACACCGATCACTCCAAACACCAGCAGAAGGATCGCCGCCACTACCATGATGCTGGTGATGATGGTGCCGATGCGGCGATCGATCTCACCCTGTACTTCGGCGATCTGCGCCTCGATACCGTCGAGGTTGAGCGCGGTGCCAAGGGCCATGTCCCATTTGGGTAGGTAGTAGCTGTAGGCGAGCTTGGGCACCATTACCGATTCGTTACCCGGCAGCGGCGAGGAGTAGTTGACGAAGTAGCTGTTGTTCTTCGCCACGTTGACCAACTCACGGTTGATGTACACGCCGTTCGGGTCGCGGCGGTCAGCCAGGCTCTTGCCGACATCGACCGGGCTGTCGCCACGGAACAGGCGCACCACGTTGGAGTCGTGGCCGAAGAAATAGCCGTCGGCGCCATACTTGATCTTGGAGAGGATGGCGATGGCCTGTTCACGGCTGGCCATATCGCCTTGCGCGGCATCGTCATACAGGCCCTTCACGGCGCCCAGAGCGATCTGGATGTAGTGCTCGAGCTCGCTGCGTTTTTCCTGCAGCAAACGCTCACGCGTTTCTGCTACCTCGTCGGCTGCCAGGCTCTGCAGCACGCGCGCGGCGGTACCACTGAGCACCAGCGCGAAGAGGATGACGGGAACCAGCGCAAGCAGTATTACCTTGGCTTTCAGTGTCAGGCGCATTCTTATTGTCCTTGTGTGCGAAACCAAAAACGGGGCTACCGATGTATCGGCAACCCCGTGGAAGAATTAAGCGACCCAAGGCGCCGAGAACTTAATCCGGCGTCTGTTCACGCCTTTACAGCAGCATAGCGGCAGCCCAACCGAACGCCAGCAGCGGCAGGTTGTAGTGCAGGAAGGTGGGCACCACGCTATCCCAGATATGATTGTGCTGGCCATCGGCGTTCAACCCCGAAGTTGGCCCCAGCGTCGAGTCCGAAGCGGGTGAACCGGCGTCGCCCAGGGCACCGGCAGTGCCGACGATGCAGACGATAGCCAGCGGGCTGAAACCCAGTTGCACGCCCAACGGCACGAAGATCGCTGCGATGATCGGAATGGTCGAGAAGGACGAGCCGATACCCATGGTCACTAGCAACCCGACCAGCAGCATCAGCAACGCGCCAACGGCCTTGTTGTGGCCGATCAAGGCTGCCGAACTGTCGACCAGCGTCTTGACCTCACCAGTGGTCTTCATCACCTCGGCAAAACCGGCAGCGGCGATCATGATGAAGCCGATCATGGCCATCATCTTCATGCCTTCGGTGAACAGACCGTCCGCTTCCTTCCAGCGCACCACGCCGGACACCGAGAAAATCACGAAGCCTACCAGCGCGCCGATGATCATCGAGTCCAACCACAGCTGCACGACGAACGCCGCGGCGATGGCCAGCCCCGCCACCAGCAGGCTCAGCGGGTTGTAGTGCACATCCACGCGTTCGGCCTGCGCGACTTTCTCCAGGTCATAGACACGTTTACCACGGTAGCTGAACAGCACCGCGACAAGCAGGCCGAAGAGCATACCCAGGGCCGGAATGAACATCGCCTGGGTGACATTGATACCCGTGACATCCACCCCGGACTTGGCGACATTGGCCAGCAGGATCTCGTTGAGGAAGATGCCGCCGAAGCCCACCGGCAGGAACATGTAGGGCGTGATCAGACCGAAGGTCAGCACGCAGGCGATCAAGCGCCGGTCCAGTTGCAACTTGCTCAATACATAGAGCAGCGGCGGTACCAGCAACGGAATGAAGGCGATATGGATCGGCAGCAAGTTCTGCGAGGAGATTGCCACCGCCAGCAGCAGCCCGATCAGCAGCCACTTCAGCGCACCACCTGCGCCTTCCTGCTGCTTGCTGACCAGCGCCAGAGCCTTGTCCGCCAAGGCGTGAGCCAGGCCCGACTTGGCGATGGCCACCGCGAAAGCGCCAAGCAGCGCGTAAGACAGTGCAACCGTCGCGCCACCACCGAGCCCCTGATTGAACGCTTGCAGCGTGCCCTCGACGCCCAGCCCTCCAAGCAGCCCACCGGCCAGCGCGCCAATGATCAGCGCCACGACCACGTGTACGCGACAGAGACTGAGGACCAGCATGATGCCGACCGCAGCGATTACAGCGTTCATAAAGCACTCCACCTGCAGGACGCAAAAAGCCGCGTACTCTGCCGGATGCAGACTATCCTGTCAAAATGAGCAGTCGTTCAGAATTTAAAGCAAAACGTGCATAATCCCGAGCAGAACCTGCAACAGTCAAGAAAGTGCGCCACGCACCGATAACCGCATAAGTCCGTGTAGAAGAAAGGAACGCACCATGCTGTTCAGCCGTCTTTCGATCCAGTGGAAGATCACCCTGCTCGCCGGCCTGTGCCTGCTCGCCATCGTCACCTTGTTGGTGGGTGCCTCGCAGTATCAGGCCAGCCGCAGCGCCAGCCTGGTGCGCGAGGCCAGCTCCGGCATGCTGGAGGAAAGCGCCAAGCTGCGCCTGAAAGCTCGTGGCGAGCTACAGGCAATCCGTATCCAGCGCTACTTCATGGACGCCTACCAGTACGGCAAAGGATTTTCCCGGCAGATCCTGTTTCTGCGTGAGCAGGCTGAGAAGCGCTTCCTCGATGCCTTCGACCTGCGCGAAGACCTGACCCGCCAGGTGCGCAGCAGCCTGGAAGCCAACCCCGCCCTGCTCGGTTTGTACCTGGTGTTCGAACCCAACGCCCTGGATGGCAAGGATGAGCTGTTCGCCGATCAACCCGACCTGGGCAGCAATGACGCAGGGCGCTTCGCGCTTTACTGGGCACAACCCACTGCCGGCCAGTTGGAAGCCGAGGCAATGAGCGAAGAATTGCTCGGCGATACCACGCCAGGTGACAACGGCGTGGCCTATAACGCCTGGTACACCTGCCCCCGCGAGACCCGTCAGCCCTGCGTACTGGAGCCTTATTACGACGAGGTCGGCGAGCAGAAGACGCTAATGACCAGCATCGCCTTCCCACTGGAACTCGACGGCAAGATCATCGGCGTGATGGGCGTCGATATCAGCCTGGCCAGCCTTCAGCAGATTAGCCAGGAGGCCAATCGCGAGCTGTACGACGGCCAGGGCCATATCAGTATCTTCAGCCCCAGCGCACTGCTGGCGGGCAATAGCCGCGACGGCAGCCTGTTGAGCCTGCCTGTCGAACGTGCCTTTCCCGAAAACGCTAGCGAACTGCGCAGCCTGATCCAGAGCGGCAGCGATGCCGAGTTGCGCCACGGTGACATGCTCCGTGAGATCAGCCCGTTCAAACCCATCCCCGAGTCAAAGCCCTGGTCGGTGCTGCTCGAAGTCCCTCAGAACGTACTGCTCGAGCGTGCCATCAAGCTGGGCGCACAGCTCGATGCCAACCGCGCCAGTGACAGTCTGGTCGCGCTGCTGATGGGGCTTGTCGCGGTGATCGCCGGCCTGCTGCTGATGTGGCTGACGGCACGCGGCGTAACGCGGCCGATTCTTGGTGTGGCTGCCATGCTCAAGGATATCGCCAGCGGCGAAGGCGACCTGACCCGCCGCCTGCAATACGCCCGTCAGGATGAGCTGGGCGAGCTGGCTGGCTGGTTCAACCGCTTCCTCGACAAGCTGCAGCCCATCATCGCCGACGTGAAGAACAGCGTGATCGACGCCCGCAGCACGGCCGATCAGTCGGCGGCCATCGCCAGCCAGACCAGCGCCGGCATGCAGCAGCAGTACCGCGAGGTCGATCAGGTGGCCACCGCCTTCCAGGAAATGAGCGCCACCGCCCAGGATGTCGCACACAATGCCGCGCAGGCCGCAGAAGCCGCGCGCAATGCCGACCAGGCCAGCCGCGAAGGCCTGCAGGTGATCGACCGCACCACCAGCACCATCGATCTTTTGGCCAATGAAATGAACGTGGCCATGCAGGAAGTCGAAGGCCTGGCCAGCAGCAGCGAACAGATCGGCTCGGTGCTGGAGGTGATTCGCTCGATTGCCGAGCAGACCAACCTGCTCGCCCTCAACGCCGCCATCGAGGCCGCTCGTGCCGGTGAGGCCGGGCGCGGTTTTGCCGTGGTCGCCGACGAAGTGCGCAACCTGGCCAAACGCACCCAGGACTCGGTCGAGGAGATCCGCCAGGTGATCGAAGGTCTGCAGAACGGCACGCGCGAGGTGGTCAGCACCATGCACAGCAGCCATCGTCAGGCACAGGGCAGCGTCGAGCAGGTGCAGCAGGCCGTGGCCGCGCTGCAGCGCATCAGCCAGGCGGTCAGCACCATTACCGACATGAACCTGCAGATCGCCAGTGCCGCGGAGGAACAGAGTTCGGTAGCCGAGGAGATCAACCGCAACGTTGCGTCGATCCGCGATGTCACCGAGGCGATCACCGCTCAGGCCGACGAGTCTGCGCAGGTGAGCCAGAACCTCAATCGCCTGGCCAATCATCAGCAGGGCCTGATGGACCAGTTCCGCGTGTGACGCCAAATCATCCCTGATCTGGCGGCGCTTCCCTTGCAGTGCAGGCCGGCAATCGCCTAGCCTGCGTTCTTTTTTGGGGAAGCAACATGCTCAATATCGCCTTGGTCGCCGGCTCCAGTCGCAACAACAGCCAATCGGGAAAGGTCGCCCGCGTACTGCGTCAGCGCCTGATCGAGATGGGGCAAACCACTCCGGATACCAGCAGCATCATCGATTTGGGCCTGGCCCCGCTGCCGCTCTGGCCGGCCGAAGATGCCGGCCCCTGGTCCATGTACCAGCAGCAACTGGCAGCTGCCGATGCGGTGGTTATCATCGCGCCGGAGTGGAACGGCATGGCCTGCCCGGCGATCAAGAATTTCTTCATCTACGCCAGCAAGGCCGAACTGGCGCACAAGCCGGGCCTGCTGGTTGGCGTTTCCTCCGGCATTGGCGGCGCCTATCCCATCGGAGAGCTGCGCGCTTCCAGCTACAAGAACTGCCGCCTGTGCTACCTGCCGGAGCACCTGATCGTGCGGCAGGTCGAGAAGGTTCTGAACGGTCCACAACCGGTGGATGAAGCCGACGAGCGCATCCGCGCACGCGTCGACTATGCACTCGACGTGCTGGTGCGCTATGCCCACGCCCTGCAGCCAGTCCGCGCCGCCATCAGCTTCGATAACCCGGCCTTCGCCAACGGGATGTAAGGGATTCGTAGGGTGGATTAGCGGCGCTGAACACTGCGTTTGCAGACGCCAGCGAACTTATCGCGCCGCGTAACCCATCAGCGATGGCTCGCCCGGCGCAAGGCCATGTACTCGGCCTCAGCTCAGCGCCGTAGCAGGCTGACCAGCACGCGCAGCCCACCCAGCGGGCTGTCCTGCAGTTCGATACGGCCATTCCAGGCCTCGATGATATCGCGCACGATACCCAGCCCCAGGCCGTGGCCTGCTACCTGTTCATCCAGACGAGTGCCGCGACCCAGCACGGCCTCACGGCGTTCTGCATCGATGCCGGGGCCGTCGTCATCGACGTATAGGCGGTAGCCGTCGATGGCCTCCTCCACTGTCAGTTGCACGCGCTGATCGGCCCACTTGCAGGCGTTGTCCAGCAGGTTGCCGAGCAGCTCCAGCAAATCCTCACGGTCACGCGGCAGAACCAGGCCGGGTGGCGCTTGCCAATCCAGACTCAGGCCACGGTCATGAATCATCGACAAGGTGGCGAACAGTCCCGGCAGCTCTTGCGCACAATCGAAACGCGCCCCCGGCAGCACCTCGCCGGCCAGACGCGCACGCCCCAGCTCGCGGCTGAGACGCTGTTCGATCTGCTCCAGTTGCTCGCGCATGCTCGCGCGCAACGCCGGGTGGGCAGCCAACTCCTCACGACCGGCCAGGCTGATCAATACCGCCAAAGGAGTTTTCAGCGCGTGGCCGAGGTTACCCAGGGCATTGCGCGAACGCTTTAGCGTGTCTTCGGTATGCGCCAACAGGTGGTTTATCTGCGCCACCAGCGATTCCAGTTCCTCAGGCACCTCGGCATCCAGATCGGTACGCCGCCCCTCCTGCAGCTGCGCGATTTGCTGGCGTACCTGTTCCAACGGGCGCAGTGCGCGGCGCACGGTGTAACGCTGGGCAATCAGGATCAACAGCAGGGCAGCACCTCCCAGACCGAGGCCAACCCACTGCATATGGCGAAAGCTTTGCAGTATCGGTTGATAGTCCTGCGCCACGCTGATCGACAGATTCTCCCCGTAGCGACGGTAATCGGCCCTGTAGATCAACAGCCGTTGGCCTTGCGGACCGTCGCCCAGCTCCGCCTGCATGCCTGTAGCATCAGGTTTTAGCAGCTCCCGGTCCCATAGCGAGCGTGAGCGCCAACTGCGCTCGTCGGAAAAGTCGATGCGAAAGTAATGTCCGGAGAACTGCCGCTGAAACGAAGGGTCCAGGCGTCGCTCATCCAGCTGCAACCCTGAGGGCCCACGCACTAACGCTGCCAACAGTCCCTGCGCCTCGTCACGCAGGTCTCCTTCCAGGTAAGCGCGCAGACCGCGGTCGAATACCCAGAGGCTGGCCTGCGCCAGAATCAGTCCGGCCAGCAGCAGCGTAGCGGCCAGGCCAATACCGAGCCGGCGCTGAATGGACCTCAACCCTGCTCTCCGGTAAAGCGATAGCCTTGCCCACGCCGGGTTTCGATCACGTTGCGCCCGAGCTTGCCGCGCAGACGATTGACATGCACCTCGATGACGTTGGAGTCGCGCTCGGTCTCTCCGTCGTAGAGATGGTCAGCGAGGTGGCTTTTGGAAAGTATCTGCCCGGGATGCAGCATGAAATAGCGCAGCAGACGAAACTCGGCGGCGGTCAGGTCGATGGCCTCGCCACCCGAGGTCACGCACTGACGGCTCTCGTCCAGTTGCAGACCGGCCGCTTCCAGTTGCGGCTGGTTGGCCAAGCCATGGGCGCGGCGCAACAGCGCCTGAATGCGCAGAGCCAGCTCCTCGGGATGAAAGGGTTTGGTCAGGTAGTCGTCAGCGCCGGCTTTGAGTCCTTCGATGCGCTCGGCCCAGGAGCCACGCGCCGTGAGCACCAGCACGGGTGTGGCCAGGCCACCGGCGCGCCATTCCTGCAGCACCTCAAGGCCCGGCTTGCCCGGTAGACCAAGGTCGAGAATGATCAGGTCATAAGGCTCGCTCGCCCCCTGATAGGCTGCATCACGACCATCGGCCAGCCAATCCACAGCGTAACCCTGGCGAGTCAGGCTGGCGGTCAGTTCATCGGCCAGGGGTACGTGGTCTTCCACCAGCAACAGGCGCATCAGTCGTCTTCCTCATCCTTCAGAATATTGCCGTTGCGGGCGTCCAGTTCGAGTTCGCGCACCACGCCCGAGGTGGTCAGGATCTCAACTTCATAGACCAGCACGCCATCCTCTTCTTCCAGCTCCGCCTCCAGCAGCGTGGAACCGGGATATGCCTTACCGACGTGCTGCATCAGTTGCTCGAACGGCATGATGACACCCTCGCGACGCAAGCGCAGAGCCTCGTCCTGATCGAGATCACGCGCAATGCCTGGCACACTGGCAAAACCGCAGGCCAGAACCAGCAACAGTGCGGTGGTACGTTGAAACTTCATCAATCGTCCTGGTGGTTCTTGAGAATTTCCCCGGTGCTGGCGTCCAGCTCCAGGTCCCATTGCACGCCCTGAGCGTCGCGCAACTCCATCTGATAGATATAACGGCCATACTCGTCTTCCAGCTCGGTTTCCTCGATGCGCGCGCCTGGGTGCTGAGCCAGGGCGGCTTCATTGAGCTGTTCGAAGGACTTGATGGTTCCGGCATCGCGCAGACGCATGGCTTCGTCCGGGCCCAGATCACGCGCCTGGGCAATGGTAGCGGCGCTGACAAGGGTGGCAAGTGCCGCGAGGCAGAGCAATCGTTTCATGGGGTTCTCCAGCAGTGAATCAGTGACTCCCACTCTAGGCTCAGGCACTTAATTCAAGCTGAATTCACTAGCGTCATTCACCGCGTGAAGTGGCTTGGCCTGCTCACTCAGCGCTCTATAATCGCCTGCTGCGAAAGGAGGCCCAATGAGCGCAATCCATATCAAATCCCCTGCCCTGACACTCAAGGCCGGGCCCAGAGCCTTGGCACGGATTTGCCAGAATGGCCTGAGCCCGGCAGACGTCGGCATCCTACCTGGCGCAGCTGGCGGCCCCAAGGGCATCGGTATTCAGGGACTGGATCTGGCGCTGTTCGGCGACTGGCTGCTTCGCGCACCGCGTGAGCGGGCCCTGATCGGTGCTTCCATCGGCTCCTGGCGCTTCGCCAGCGTCTGCCTACCCGATCCAACCGCGGGCATTCGACGACTTGGCGAGCTGTACACCTCGCAGCGCTTCGCCAAAGGCGTGAGCATGGCAAACGTATCGAGCAGCTGTCGGCAGATGCTCAACGAACTGCTGGCCGACCAGGATGCCGCCATCATCGCCAATCCGCACTATCGCCTGCATATCGTCGTGGTCAAAAGCCACGGCCTGCTGCAGCACGATCATCGCGGCAAACTCAGCCTCGGTCTGTCATCGGTGATCGGCAACAACTTGCTGGCCCGCCAACGCCTTGGCCGCCATTTCGACCGAGTGATTCTGCATGATGCGCGACAAGTGCCGCCCCTGGCTGAGCTGAGCGACTTCCGTTCGCACTTCCACGCACTGACCGCGGAGAACCTGCGTCAAGCCCTGCTGGCATCAGGCTCGATTCCCATGGTGATGGAAGCAATTCGCGAGATTCCTGGTCTGGAGCCAGGCGCCTATCGCGATGGCGGTCTGCTCGACTACCACCTCGACCTGCCCTACGGCGGCGATGATATTGTCCTCTACCCGCACTTCACCGATCGGGTCATACCCGGCTGGTTCGACAAGAGCATGCCCTGGCGTCGTGGCGACCGTACGCGCCTGCAAAATACACTGCTGGTCGCGCCAACGCGGGAGTATCTCGCGCGCCTGCCACACGGCAAACTGCCGGATCGTACCGACTTCAAACGCTACCTGGGTAATGACGACGGGCGTGAGCGCTACTGGCGTCAAGCCATGGCCGAGAGCGCGCGCTTAGGCGACGAGTTTCTTGAGCTGGTCGAAAGCGGCCGCCTGATCGAACGCTTGCAGCCACTTTGATGCACTCGTAGAGCGGGTGATAAGGCGGCTATCGGGAACAGACCTGATAAACTGCGCACCTCTCGCCAGTCAGGCGCTATCTTCTACACGAGCGTTGTTCAGTGGAATTGTTCAAAGAGTTCATCTTCGAGGCGGCCCACCGCCTGCCCCACGTACCGGAAGGCCACAAATGCGGCCGCCTGCATGGCCACTCATTCCGGGTCGCCATTTATATCGAAGGTGAAGTCGACCCCTATACCGGTTGGATTCGTGACTTCTCCGAAATCAAGGCGATCTTCAAGCCGATCTACGAGCAGCTCGACCACAACTACCTGAACGACATCCCCGGCCTGGAAAACCCCACCAGCGAAGTGCTGGCCAAGTGGATCTGGCAGCAGGTCAAACCACTGCTGCCAGAACTGTCGCGGGTACGCATCCACGAAACCTGCACCAGCGGCTGCGAATACCGCGGCGATTGATCGCCCAGAAACACCAAAGGCCACCTTCAAGGTGGCCTTTTTGTTGATGCCGATAAAGCAACGCAATCCCACACACACCGGGCGTGCCATTGGCGCTGCACGAAGCGCACTGAGAATTTGTAGGAGCGAGCTCTGCTCGCGAAGGTGCACCACCTCGCAGGATGCGCTCTATGTTTCCCGCACGCAAAAAAGAAACCCCAGACCGCTTGCGATCTGGGGTTTCATATAGGCGCTTGATGAGGCCCCGGCCGGCGCTCCGGGACTCTCACCACCACGCGCCATTTTTGCGCACACAGAAGAACGCCCAGTCTGCGTGAGCAAACTGGGCGTTCGTATAGGAGCTTGACGATGACCTACTCTCACATGGTGAAGCACCACACTACCATCGGCGATGCGTCGTTTCACTACTGAGTTCGGGATGGGATCAGGTGGTTCCAACGCTCTATGGTCGTCAAGCAATTCGGTTGGGATATCGCGGTTAGGCGCTATCCCTTGGATACGTGATAGAGGCTTGTAGCTCTCGCAAATTTTCGGCTTTGTGTCGACTTCACCATCGACACCCTCTGCACGAGGGCAGATTGTTTGGGTGTTATATGGTCAAGCCTCACGGGCAATTAGTATGGGTTAGCTCAACGCCTCACAGCGCTTACACACCCCACCTATCAACGTCGTAGTCTTCGACGGCCCTTCAGGGAGCTCAAGGCTCCAGTGAGATCTCATCTTGAGGCAAGTTTCCCGCTTAGATGCTTTCAGCGGTTATCTCTTCCGAACGTAGCTACCCGGCAATGCCACTGGCGTGACAACCGGAACACCAGAGGTTCGTCCACTCCGGTCCTCTCGTACTAGGAGCAGCCCCTCTCAAATCTCAAACGTCCACGGCAGATAGGGACCGAACTGT
>JAEYXX010000095.1 GCA_023431055.1 Pseudomonadota bacterium | reverse complement strand
TGTCGGTGGTGTCCGGGCATATTCGCGGCCTGACCAACACCCTGCCACTACATGTCGAAATTCTCTACAACGAATACCAGTTCGCCGCTGCTTTTGCCGTGGCCTCCGTGCTGGCCCTGCTGGCCATCGTGACCCTGGTCATCAAGGTGTGGGTCGAACGCCAGGCCGGCAAGGCCTCCATTGAATCCGAGGACGAATGATATGAGCATCGAAGTCAAGAACATCCGCAAGCAGTTCGGCAGCTTCACGGCGCTGCAGGACGTTTCCCTGGACTTTCCCACCGGTGAGCTGGTGGCCCTGCTGGGCCCCTCCGGCTGCGGCAAGACCACCCTGCTGCGCATCATCGCCGGCCTGGAAACCCCGGACAGCGGCACCATCGAGTTCCACGGCGAGGACGTCTCCAACCACGACGTGCGTGATCGCAACGTCGGCTTCGTGTTCCAGCACTACGCGCTGTTCCGCCACATGACGGTGTTCGACAACGTGGCCTTCGGCCTGCGCATGAAGCCCAAGAGCGATCGGCCGAGCGAGGCGAAGATCGCCGAGAAGGTGCACGAGCTGCTCAACCTGGTGCAGCTCGACTGGCTTGGCGACCGCTACCCGGAGCAGCTTTCCGGTGGTCAGCGCCAGCGTATCGCCCTGGCTCGCGCGCTGGCCGTGGAGCCACGCGTACTGCTGCTCGACGAGCCCTTCGGGGCGCTGGATGCCAAGGTGCGCAAGGAGCTGCGTCGCTGGCTGGCGCGCCTGCACGAAGACGTGCACCTGACCAGCGTGTTCGTCACCCACGATCAGGAAGAAGCCATGGAAGTGGCCGACCGCATCGTGGTGATGAACAAGGGCGTGATCGAACAGATCGGCACGCCGGCGGAAGTCTACGAATACCCGGCCAGCGACTTCGTCTATCACTTCCTAGGCGATGCCAACCGCCTCTATGTCGGCGGTGGTGATCATCACGTACTGTTCCGTCCGCATGAGGTCGACCTGTCGCTGCAACCGGCGGACGGTCACCAGATCGGCGAGGTGCGCGACATCCGCCTGCTCGGCGCCATCACCCGCATCACCCTCAAGGTCGAGGGCCAGGACGAACTGATCGAGGCCGAGGTGGCCAAGGACCACGTCAGCCTCGACAACCTCGCCCGCGGCACCACCCTGTACTTCAAGCCCAAGGGTGGCAAGCCGGTCAGCGCCCAGGTGTAGCGCGTTCGTAGGGTGGGCGTAGGGTGGGCGTAGGGTGGGCTTCAGCCCACCAAACAAAGCTCAACCTTTGTTTAGGGGGCTTTGGTGGGCTAAAGCCCACCCTACGAAACCTGGACCTGACCATCAAACGGCAGCCGCCGGCGACTGCTTGAGGCCGAACCATTGCAGTTCGGCCAGCAGCGCTACCGCCAAAGCCTGAGCGATGACGAAGGCATGGCCGAACAGGTTCGGTGACACCCAGCCGATCACCAGCAACAGCAGGCTGTCGACCACCCAGACGACATTGACTGCGATCACCGCCCAGATCGCCTGGCGACTGATTTCGGCGCGGTTGGCCAGCCATACCAGCATAGCGGCGAAGGGCAGCAGGGCACTGCCGGCGACCAGCAACAGCAGGCGCGGCAGTTCGAGGAAGGCACCCAGCCAGCCTGCCGCCAGTACCAGCAGCAGGCCAGTAAAACCGCTGAGCAGACCATCGATCAACAGAGCGTTACGTAGCACCGGGGAAGGTTGCAGTGCGTTCATGGCGAATCCTCCGTAAGGGCACCGGGGTGGTACCTGGCCTACAGATTTCGCCGAAACCAGCAGCGCGTCGATTACCTGCCAGGTAATGGCTGACATGACCTGGCTGGACTATCGTGCAGGCCATGAATAGCCAACCCCCCACCGCCGGTGCCCTGTTGCGCCAATGGCGCCAGCGGCGCCGCCTGAGCCAGCTCGACCTCGCCTGCGAGGCGGAGATTTCTACGCGTCATCTGAGCTTCGTCGAAACCGGACGCGCCCAGCCCAGCCGCGACATGCTGCTGCACCTTGCGGAACAGCTGGACATACCCCTGCGCGAGCGCAATCGCCTGCTCGCCGCCGCCGGCTTCGCCCCGCTGTACAGCCAGCACGACCTGGCCGACCCGGCCCTGGCACCGGCGCGCCATGCCATCGAACAATTGCTCAAGGCCCATGAGCCCTATCCGGCCCTGGCCATCGACCGCCAGTGGAACCTGCTGGCCGCCAACGCTGCAGCCAACGCCTTCCTCACCGGCATGCCGAATTTCCTGCTCGGCCCGCCGCTCAACGTGATGCGCCTGTCGCTGCACCCCGATGGCCTGGCTCCACGCATCGCCAACCTGGCGCTGTGGCGCGCGCACCTGCTGATGCGCCTGCAGCGCGATGCGGAGATCAGTGGCGACGAAACCCTGTTCGACCTGCTCGACGAGCTGCGCGGCTACCCGGCGCCGGCGGAAGTCCCTGCGCCACTGGGCGATGCCGTACTGGTGCCGCTGCAACTGCACAGCGAGCAGGGCGTGCTCAGCCTGATCAGCACCATCACGGTGTTCGGCACGCCGAATGACGTGACCCTGGCCGAACTGGCGCTGGAAACCTTCTTCCCGGCCGACGCCTTCACCGCCGAGTACCTGCGCAATCTGACGAAAAGCCCCTGATCGGTGGCGATTTCCGACGAAATCACTCTTTCGGGTCATGCTCCGCCAGGCTTGGCGCAGTAGTCTTGGCGCTGCGTCGTTGACGCTGCCAATGCATACCTGCTCAAAACAATAACAAGGAGCACCCCGGATGCGCTGTAAAGCACTGTTGCGTCATGCTTTTCTCTGGTCGCTCGGACTCTTCGTCGGACTCTCTCCCGTGGCCTTCGCCGAAGCCGTCAGCCCGCAGGAACAGATTCAGATACACGCCAGCCGCGCTACCAGCAGCCTGATGCTGTTACGTGGCGAAGGTTTCCAGAAGACTCATCAGCAGCGCCTGGACGCTGACCTGGCCGCTCTGGCCAGCGCCATGCAGAGCCTGCCGCAGGGCAGCTCCGAACTGGCAAGCGCCCATCAGGCGCTCGTTACCCAATTGCGCAACGGCGTTTCCTATGGCCCCGGTGACGAGAACGTGCCCTGGCGCTTCCCCGAAGACCTCAGCCGTGCCCTGCGCGACTTTCTCAGCGCGGCCCGCGCATTGCCTGGCGCCGAGGAGCAAAGCGAGCTGGCGGCCAAGATCGAGTACCTCAGCGTGCAGTACCTCAGCCGCTCCTATCTGGGTACCTTCGAGATCGCCCGGGAGCAACCCGGCACCTACCTTGGCCAGGACGAACGTCTGCTGCTACCTGCCATCGACAGCGAGCTGCAGGCGCTCAAGGACCCATCCGACCCGCAGGTGAGCAAGCTGCAGACGCGCTGGAGCTACCTGCGCGCCGCGCTGGCCGACATGAACAGCCAGAGCAACACGCTACAGAGCGTCTCCGGCCGTCCCTTCGCGCCCATCACCGTGGATCGCCATGCACGCTCGATAACGACCCAGTGGATGGCGATGTACTAGAAAGGCTCGCGGCTGAAGCCCCTCCCACGGAATCTGTGGGAGGGGCTTCAGCCGCGACGAACAGAAGAGGCAGCGCGTTCAGGCCAGCGCCTTCTTCTCGCGAATGCAGGTCGGCCCGGCGATTTCCACCACGGCATGCTCGACTTCCTTGCGCAGGCCGAGCAGGAAGGCCAATTCAGCGACTACGAACAGCGGGCCGACCACCAGCCCCATGATGTCGTCGACGAACGCCGGCTTGCGCCCTTCGTAGTAGTGGCCGATGAACTGGATGATCCAGCCGACCACGAACAGACCAATGCCGGCTGACAGCCACAGACCGGTGCTCGCCAACGCCAGCTTGGCACCGGCCCACAGGCACAGCACCAGCAAGGCGCTCATTACCAGGCCGAAGCGGGTATCCAGACGCAGGTAGAACAGGGCGGCGGCCAGGGCGGTGAGGGTGGCTGGCGCCAGCCAAAGGCCGGCAAGTTCGAAGCCTGGGCGCGACAGCAGCACGGCGACAGCCAGCACGATCATCGGGATACCGATGAAATGGCTGGCGATGTTGCGTCGGTCGCGGTGGTAGGCGGCATACTGCGCCAGGTGATCGACGAGGGTTTTCATTGTTATCGTCCTCATGTGTGAAACGGGCCCGAGCATGATCACCCTGCCGCGGCCCGCTGCACTGTCGGCTAGCCGACAATGGCGCCGCGCAACCTCACAGGAGCCGCAATGCCCGATCCCCGTGACTACGTCAGCCAGCTGAGCCAGGGCCATTGGTTCGCCGCGCTGCCCCAAGAACTGCGCCAGAGCCTGTTGGGCATCGCTCAGCTGCAGCGCCTGGACGCCGGCCAGCGGCTGTTTCGCCGAGGCGACAAACCCAGCGGGCTGTATGCAGTGGTCGAAGGTGCGGTGCGCGTCGGCGCCGTCAGCGAGAACGGCAAGGAGGCGCTGCTGACCCTGGTCGAGCCGCCCTACTGGTTCGGCGAGATTTCCCTGTTCGATGGCCTGCCGCGCACCCACGATGCCTTCGCTGAAAGCGCCAGCACCCTCCTGCTGCTGCCCCAGCACGATCTGCTCGCGCTGCTCGAATGCCAGCCGCAGTACTGGCGCGATTTTGCCCTGCTCATGAGCCACAAACTGCGCCTGGCCTTCATCGCTTTGGAAGACATGAGCCTGCTGCCCGCCGCACCACGCCTGGCCCGGCGCCTGCTGCTGATCGCCGAGAACTACGGCGAAAGCGAACCACGACGGGTGCTGCACCTGGCTCAGGAACAGCTGGCGCTGATGCTCTCGCTGTCGCGCCAGACCACCAACCAGATCCTCAAGGACCTGCAGGCGCAAGGCGTGGTCCAGCTGACCTACGGCGAAATCGAGATTCTCGACTTCGAGCGCCTACGCCAGCTGGCCTCCTGAACTGCTGGCGCCCTGCCACTGTCCAAGGCTTGTATTTTTTCCCGGTAGTTCCCTGCATGCCCGATAGCGCCCGTACCCCGTTGCCCGATGTACTCGCCGGCCCACTGCTGCGGCGCATGGAGCCTGGCCGGCTGGTGCTCTGGCTGGTGGCCAGTCGCGCGCTGGACCTGCAGCTGTGGCTGCAGGCCGAAGGCGAACAGCCGCGCACGCAGAGCCTCGATGCGCATTGCCAACGGCTGCCACTGGGCCGCCACGCCGTGCTGCACCTGATCGACCTGCCGCTGGAGCAGGCGCTGCCGCAGGATGTGCGCATCGCCTATGACCTGCAGATCATCGAAAGCCAAGACACTCGTGGCATGGCCGACTGGGCGCTGCACTTGCTCTACGACGGCGCCGAGCATGCCGACTTCGTCCTGCGCTCACGGGTGGACCAGTTGCTCCACGGCTCCTGCCGCAAGCCGCATCACGCTGCTGCTGACGGCCTGCTCTGCGCCGACCGCCTGCTGGCCGGGCAGCACGACGCCACCCAGCGCCCGGCGCTGCTGCTGATGAGTGGCGATCAGGTCTACGTTGACGACGTCGCCGGGCCGATGCTGTGCGCCATTCACCAGCTGATCGCCCGCCTCGGTCTGTTCGACGAGTTTCTCGAAGGCGCCGTGGTCGAGGACAGCCAGGCGCTGTATGGCCACCCTGTCGGCTACTACCAACGCGCCGACCTGCTGCCGGCGGTGAAGAGCAACCAGACCCTGCGCGACAAGTTCTTCGGTGGTGTGGAAAAGCCGGTGTTCACCAGCAGCAGCGCCGACAACCATCTGGTGACCTTCGCCGAGATGATCGCCATGTACCTGCTGGTCTGGTCGCCGCTGCCCTGGACGCTGATCAGCGAAGAGCAGCCGCCACTGGACGAGCAACAACAGCAGCGTTACGCCGACGAACGCCAGCGCATCGATGCCTTCCGCCAGAGCCTCGGCCAGGTGGCGCGCGTGTTCGCCCACCTGCCGACGCTGATGATCTTCGACGACCATGACGTCACCGACGACTGGAACCTGTCGGCGCGCTGGGAACAGACCGCCTACGGCCACCCCTTCTCCAAGCGCATCATCGGCAACGCCCTTCTCGCCTACCTGCTGTGCCAGGGCTGGGGCAACAACCCGGACGTGTTCGAGCAGCCGCTAAAGACCTTTACCGAGCTGCTTGAGCAGCGCCAGAACGACCACCTCCAGGCCGAGATGCAGGACGGGCTGATCGACCAGTTGCTGCATTTCGAGCAATGGCACTACGTACTGCCGACCACCCCGGCGCTGCTGGTGCTGGATACGCGCACGCGCCGCTGGCGCAGCGAAGGGCACCTGTCGAAACCCTCGGGGCTGATGGACTGGGAGGCGCTGTGTGACTTCCAGCAGGCGCTGCTCGACCACCCCAGCTGCATCATCGTCTCGCCGGCGCCGATGTTCGGCGTGAAGCTGATCGAGGGCATCCAGAAGCTGTTCACCCTGGCCGGCCATCCGCTGATGGTCGATGCGGAAAACTGGATGGCCCATCGCGGCGCGGCCAGCGTGATGATGAACATCTTCCGCCACTCACGCACACCGGGCGATTTCGTGATCCTGTCCGGCGACGTGCACTACTCCTTCGTCTACCGCGTGAACATCCGCCACAAGCGCGCCAGCCCGACCATCTGGCAGATCACCAGCAGCGGCATCAAGAACGAATTTCCGGCCAGGCTGCTGGACTGGTTCGACCGCCTCAATCGCTGGCTCTACGCGCCTTGGTCGCCGCTCAACTGGCTGACCAAGCGCCGCCGTATGCGCGTCACACCGCTGATCCCCGACCGCAGCCGCGCTGGCGAGCGCCTGTGGAACGGCGCCGGCCTCGGCCAGGTGTTCTTCGACGATCAGGGCCGACCCGAGCGCATCATGCAGCTCAATGCCGATGGTTCGAAGCCGGTGACCTTTATCGCCGAACGAGAGGAGCGGCCAGCCCCTCTCACTTCATCTCGCAGAAGCAAGACTGCTCAGTAGCACGGATAGCGCCTCTACCCCGGGTACCGCTGGGCTGATCCAGGCTAGGTACTACCCAGCACAGGCCGCATGAAGCTGCGCTCGTAGCTGATGACGCAGCGCGTTTCCTCGGCGTATTTGAAGGCCGCCAGGCATTCGGCATCGGCGAAGGAGTCCTGCCGATAGCGCTCGTAAGCAGCCAGACTGGGGAAGCTGAACAACGCCAAAGCCACATTATTGGCGCCCTCGGATGGCAGGAAATAGCCGTGGTGGGTGCCACCGAACTTCGCCACCAGGGGAATCCACAACTTGGCGTAATGCTCGAAGGCTTCGAGCTTGTAAGGATCGATGATATAGCGCAGATAACAGGTGATCATTCAAACCTCCGGGCACTGAATCAGTGCCCGGATATGAACATAACCGGCAACCGAACCGCCATCGTCTGCAATGACGCTCAACGCAGCTTTTCCAGCATCTGGTAGTACCACATGCCCGCCGCCAGCATCGGGTTGCCGAGCTGGTCGCCCAGCGGCACTTTGATGTGCCTGCAGGCGGCGAAGGTGTCGTACTGCTCCAGGTCGCCGGTGATGGCCTTGGCCATGATCTCGCCCATGATGTGGGTGGTGGCGATGCCGTGGCCGGAGTAGCCCTGGCAATACCAGACGTTGCTTGAGAGCTTGCCCAACTGCGGGATGCGGTTCATCACGATGCCCATGGCGCAGCTCCACTGATAGTCGATCTGCACGCCCTTGAGCTGCGGGAAGGTGCGTTCGATGCACGGGCGCAGCTCGCCGGCGATGTCGCGTGAATCGCGTCCGGAGTAGTTGGCGCCGCCGCCGAACAGCAGGCGGCCATCGGCAGTCAGGCGGTAGTAGTCGAGCACGAAGCGGCAGTCGTACACCGCCAGGTCCTGCGGGTTGATCTCTTTTGCCAGCTCGCCCAGCGGCGCGGTGGTGACGATGCCGCCCATGGCCGGGAAGATCATGCCCTTGAGCCTGCGCCGTTCGAGCTTGTGATAGACATCGCCGGCCAGCAGCACCTGCTTGGCCTCGATACGACCGCCCGTGGTGACCACCGCCGGACGCGCGCCGTGAACGATGTCCAGCACCTCGGAGTGCTCGAAGATCAGCGCGCCCAGACTCTCGGCGGCCCTGGCCTCGCCAAGGCACAGGTTGAGCGGGTGCAGGTGCATGTTGCGGGTGTTCTTCAGCGCGCCGCAGTACAGCTCACTGCCCAGTTGCGCGCGCACGCCAGCCGCGTCGAGCAGGGTCACCTCGTCACCCATGCCGCGGCGCAGCGCTTCCTCAAAGGAGGCCTTGAGCTCGTCCATATGGCTGGGCTTCATGGCCGCGTGCAGGTGACCGTTTTTGAGGTCGCAGTCGATGCCGTATTTGGCCACGCGGTGCTTGATGATCTCGTGGCCACGCCAGCGCAGGTGCCAGATGAAGTCGTCCACCTCATCGCCCAGGGTGTTACGCATCTGCTTGCGCATGGCCTCGTCGCCGGAGAGGCTGCCGGTGACCTGGCCACCGTTGCGCCCGCTGGCGCCCCAGCCGACCTTGTTGGTCTCCACCACGGCCACCTTGAGGCCACGCTCGGCCAGCTCCACCGCCGTGGCGATGCCGGTAAAGCCACCACCGATGATGGCCACGTCGACGGTGACACTGCCCTGCAGCGTCGGGTAGTCGCTTTCGAAGTTGAGCGAGGCCGAGTAGTAGGACGGCGCGCGCTCGGCGGCGGGTTTGACGGGTTGCTCGATCATGTTCATTGCATGTCCTTGGGGTGCGTTCGCACCGATGAATCTGGGATCGCGGCTGAAGCCGCTCCTACGATTCCGACGTGGTAGGAGCGGCTGGGCGGCACTCCGCTTCAGCCGCGATGCTGTTCAGTCACGCGTTGCTCAGGTACCAGCGCCAGTCCTGCTCGCCAACCTCGCCCATGAACTGGCGATACTCGGCGCGTTTGACCGCGAGGAAGACCTTGAGGAACTGCTCGCCAAAAGCCTCTCGTGCCCACTCGGAATGCTCCAGCGCGTGGATCGCGGCCGACCATTGGGTAGGCAGATGTTCCGTGGCCTGGGCGTAGCCGTTGCCCTCGATCGGCGCACCGGGATCGAGGTGTTCGCGGATGCCGCGGTGTATCCCGGCGAGGATCGCCGCCGCGGCCAGATAGGGGTTAGCGTCGGCGCCGCAGATACGATGCTCGACGTGACGGGTATTGGCCGGGCCACCGGGCACGCGCAGGCTCACGGTGCGGTTATCAACACCCCAGCTCAAAGCCAGCGGCGCATAGCTGTTGGCCTGAAAGCGCCGGTAGGAATTGGCGTTGGGGCAGAACAGCAGCAGCGAATCGAGCAGGCTGGCGAGCATGCCGCCGACCGCCTGGCGCAGCAACGGCGTACCGGCAGGGTCTTCACTTGCGAACAGGTTGGCGCCACCCGCATCGGCCAGGCTCACGTGCATATGCATGCCGGTGCCGGCGATCTCGGCGAACGGCTTGGCCATGAAGCAGGCCTGCATGCCGTGGGCGTGAGCCACGCCCTTGACCAGGCGCTTGTAGCGCACCGCCTGGTCCATGGCTGCCAGCGCCGGGCCGTGTTCCAGGGTGATTTCCACCTGGCCGGGAGCGTATTCGGAAATCGCCGTGCGCGCCGGGATGCCCTGGGCCTTGCAGGCGGCGTAGAGATCGCGCAGGAACGGCTCGATCTGTTCCAGCTCGCGCAGCCCGTAAACCTGGGTCTGCCGCGGGCGGCCACCGTCGGCGTCCAGCGCCGGCTGCGGGCGGCCATGAGCGTCGCGCTTCTGGTCGAGCAGGTAGAACTCCAGCTCGCAGGCCATCACCGGATGGTAGCCGTCGGCCTCCAGCTGCTCGATCACCCGCAGCAGCAGCTGACGCGGATCGGCCGGCGTGGCCGGCAGGCCTTCGCTGGGGTGCATCGACACCTGTACCGCGGCGGTGGGGATTTGCCGCCAGGGCAGGCGTACCAGGCTGCCGGGCAGCGGATAGGCGCGGCAGTCGATATCGCCCACCTCCCAGACCAGGCCGGAGTCCTCGACGTCCTCGCCCTGGATGGACAGGCCGAGCATGGTGCTCGGCAACGGCCGGCCGCTCTGGTACAGCGCCAACAGCTCCTCGCGATGCAGCAGCTTGCCGCGCGGCACGCCATTGGCGTCGAGGATGAACAGCTCGATCAATTCGATATCGGGGTGGCTGGCCAGGAAGTCCTGGGCCTCCTGCACAGCAGCGAAAGTCGTCATATCGCACTCACTTGCGCCAGTCGGGCGCTCGGTGCCCGCACGGCCCGTTCGATTCTCGAACAGGTTGCACAGGCAGACAAATGGGCATCAGCGGCTGCGGGCATGGCGCAGCCATCGGAATTCAGCGGGCGGGAACGAGGTCCGGCGGGCGCGCGTGGCGGCAATGCCACAGCGCCCAGAAGGCGAGGATGATGGTCAGCAACGGGTTGAGCCGCTCGAGCAGGCGGCGCCGCGCCGGGGCGCGGTAGAGCGGAGCATGGACTTGGCAGGCCGGGGAGTTCATGGCTTGGCAGCGTCGCACAGGGTCTGACGTGCGTTAAATCGGGTTTTTCATACGCTTGGTTATGCGCTGGCTAAACAATCCTGCCCATGCAAACCCAATCGGCCCGCAGGATGCGCCGTGCGCACCCTTAATCGCACGACCATCCTACGGCTCAGGTCGATAGCCCAGACGCAAGCCGCCCCAGTGCCGCCCGCGCACCATGATCGGCACCGACAGGTCGTGCATCAGTTCGCCGGTATCGCGCATGTAGGTCTGCAGCAGCAACGCCTGCCTGTGGCTGCCGCAACGGATGCCGGTGCGGTCATTGAACAGGCGCTTGCCGCGGCTCTTGGCGGCATCCACCGCGGCATCGCCGGTGGGCGGGTGGTTGAAGGCGGCGTTATGGGTCGGCACGTAGCCTTCCGGGGTGGTGGAGATGGCGAACACCAGCCCTTCGTGACGCTTGAGCAAGGGCTCCTGCAGCGCCGGCAGCACCTGATCGGCGTACTGGTCGAAGCGCGTGCGATATTTCTGCGGCTGGGTGCCGGGTATCGGCTGGTAGTGGCGATCGAACAGGTCATCGAGGCTGATGCGTCCGGCCTGCAGATCCTGTTCGAACTGAGCGGCTATGGCTGCCGCCCCCTCGCGAGCCAGGTCATAGGCGCGCTGGTGATAGTCGTCCAGACCCACTTCGGCGAGCTGTTCGCTGACCGTCTCGGCCTGGCCGACCAGGTGGTCGGCGGCAGCGGCCAGTTGCCGCGTCTGCCCCTCGCTGCCCTGCACATCGTCCTGCAGTTGCAGCGCAGCCGCCGACAGGCTGGCCAGGCGCTGATGGTTGTCGGCAGTACCGGCGCTGATCTGTGCCACCTGCTGTTCGACTTCCTCGGCCTGATCGGCAATGCCATGCAGACGGCTACCGGCGGTCTCGATCTGCTGCGCGGCCTGCTCCAGCTCGACGCTCTGGCGCTGGATATGGGCGACCACCGCCGTGCTCTGCTGGCGGATGTCGGCAATCATCTGGCTGACTTCCTCGGTGGCGCTGGCGGTGCGCGCGGCAAGGTTGCGCACCTCGTCGGCGACCACGGCAAAACCGCGGCCCATCTCACCGGCGCGGGCAGCCTCGATGGCCGCGTTGAGCGCCAGTAGGTTGGTCTGGCTGGCGATGGACTGGATCACCTGGGTGACCTGCTCGATCTGTTCGGTACGGCTACCGAGACCATCGATCAGCTCGCGACTGGCCAGGGTCTGCGCGCTGAGCTGCTGCATGCGTTCGATGGCCTGATTGAGTTCGGCCTGACCATTGGCGCTGGCATCACGCACGTGGCGGGCCGCGGCCAGGGTCTGCTCGGCACGAGCGGCGCTGTCCTGCTCGGTGTGGGTGATGGCCTCGGCGGCCTGGCTGACCTGCTGCACCGCCGTCAGCTGCGATTGCAGGCGACCGGCCAGATGCTTGACCGCATGGGCCACCTTGGCTGCGGACAGCGCGTTGTGGCAGGTGTGGCGCGACAGCCCGCGGCTGAGCTCGACGAAGTCAGTGCTGGCGACTTGCTGCGCGGCGGGCGAACTGTCGTCGCGACGCTGCCATGGTCCCAGCCAGGGCCATAACGCCAGCAACAGGTAGGACGGCACGCTCACATACAGCGGCAACTGCACCTGCCGGTAGACCAGCATCAATGCAGCCAGCCCCAGGGCGTGAAGGAGACAGGCAACAGGTGAACGGACAAAGGCAGCTTGCATGACCGACCTCAGAGTTCTTGTTCTGGTGCGCGACGAGGCGCTGTAGGCGGACGGGGTCACGGCGGGTTCTCTCCTTGAATATCCCACGCATCCTGGGCAGCAGGCTACGTGTACGACAGGCCCGACGAAAAATAAGCGTACGGCCGGGCACCATGATCCGGATTCGAACAGCCTGGAAGCACCTGCACCATAAAACTTTGGTAGTACGCCGTCATGAACTTGGACGGTCCGCCCATTGGCAGGCTGATCGAACAGGCTTCCAGCGCCGCCTTCGGTGAGTGCACCCAGTCACTGTATCGACGCCTGGCCGCCGGGCATTAGCGGCGCGTGGAAAATGCTTGCGGCATAAGCGCCCCGGCCTGGTTTTCGATGGCTAACCCAGCATGCGGTGGCGCTTGACGAAACGTCGGTCCAGCCAGTCCTTGCAATGCCCGTACAGCTGCCCGCCGCCACTCCAGTCATGCCAGCCGAGCAACGCGCCACCATCACCGGTGGCAAGCAGCGCCAGGCTCTGCCATTGCGCACGGTACTGAAGTAGCGGCCGCCCCTGCAGCGCGGCCTGCAGATTGGCGCTGAGTACCGGTGCCTGACGCACTGCGAAACGCCCACTACGGCGCATGCCGTCGAGGCTGGCGCTGTCGCCGACGGCGAAGATCTGCGCATGGGATTCGCTCTGCAGGGTCGGACGAATGGCGATGAATCCGCCTGCATCGCTGGCCAGCTGGCTGGCCGTCAGCCACGGCCAGGGTCGCGCCCCACTGGCCAGCAGCAGGCGCCGCCCACGCCATACCGGCTCGTCGCCGCTGAGCAGCCAGTCATCCTCGATCCGCCCGATCGGGCAATGTTCGCGCACCTGCACGCCGCGCTGACGCAGATGACCCAGCGCGCGCAGGCGCAGACCCGGTGCCAGCCCGTCGAGCAGGGTGCCGCCACAGAACAGCGCCAGCACCGGTACCTGGTCGGCCAGTGCCAGGGCCAGCTCTACGCCGCCGGCTCCGCCACCGAGAATGGCCATGCGCCGCGGCTCGGCCTGCCACTGCTGCCAGCCTTCGAGCAGCTTGTCGATGGGCCTGGCGGCCAGCACCTGCATGGCATCGCCCTGCTGCGGCGGAATGGCCATGCCGGCACCGACATTGAGCGACAACCACTCGCCGTGCAGGCGGCGTCCATCTTCGAGTTGCAGGATCCGCGCATCGGCATCGAGCGCAGCGATCTCGCCCTCGATCAGATCGACCTTGGCCGCGCGGCACAACGGCTGCAGCTCCACGCGGCAATCGGCCGGGCTGAATCGGCCGCTGATCAGCCCCGGCAACATGCCGGCGTACCAGGCCTCGGGACCGAGACTGAGCAAGGCGATGCGCCCCGGCGGTCGCTCCACCAGCGCCCAGCGGCGCAACACACCCAGATGGGCATGGCCGGCCCCGGCCAGGATCAGGTCGTACTGGGTCATGCGTCGCTGCTTCCATCGCGGTACTGGCTCGGCGTCTGCCCAGTCCAGCGTTTGAAGGCTCGGCCAAAGCTGCTGCTGTCGCTGAAGCCGAGCAGGTAGGCAATCTCACTGATCGAGCAGCGCGGGTCGCGCATGTGCCGTAACGCCAGCGCGTGGCGCGTCTCGCCGAGCAGCGCCTCGTAACTGGTGCCCTCCTCGGCCAGGTGCCGCTGCAGGCTGCGCAGGCTCAGATGCAGGGTCTGGGCGATGCGTTCGGCGGAGGGCTCGCCATCGGGCAATTGCGCTTCCAGGCAGCTGCGCACCCGCTCGCTGCAACTGGCCGCCTGCAGTTGCTGCAGATTGCGCCGCAACACCGTCTCGTTGTGCTCGGCCAGCTCCGGGTTGCCGTCGTCCAGGCGCTGCTCGAAGGCGGCGCGGGAAAAGCGCAGCAGGCTCTCCTCGGCATCGAACTGCAGTGGCGCGCGAAACACCGCCTGCCAGGGCGCGGGGTCTGCCGGCCTTGGGCGTTGCAGCTGCACCAGCAACGGTGAGAACTCGCGACTCAGGCGATTGCGACAGCTACGCACGTAGATCGCGGCGAAGGCGTCCAGCGCTTCGGGTGCGGGCGCAGGGCTGCCGGGCGGTACGCGAAAGCGAAATTCGTAGGCATCACCGAGCTCGCGCAGCTCCAGTTGCAGCGCATCGCTGACCACTCGGTGATAGCGCACGATGCGTTCGAACATCTCGCGCAGGCTGCTGCTGGCGATCAGCGCATAGCCCAGAGCGTGGAAAGTGGTCGGGCTGACGTACTGCGAAGTCTTCAGGCCCAGCGCCGGGTCACCGCTGGCGGCCACTGCCAGTTGCCACAGGCGTGTGGTCAGCGACAGCGGGCAGCGCGCGTTGGGGTCGTCGAGCACTGCCGGGTCGAGCCCCGCCTGGCGGCACAGGGCAGCGCTGTCCAGGCCGAGGGCATCGAGCTGCTTGCGCAGGGCGCGGGTCCAGCTGGCCAGGGTAGTGGGTTCGGCGGTCATGCAGATTGGCGTATCCGGTAGGCAGGTTGGCGTGCACGGTCGGGCGCTCTGACGATCGTCACGGCACAGTGAAGTCACAGCCCAATAACAAGAGGATGTCGGCATGTCCCCTTCTCCCGCAAGCCTTAATGACCAGCAACGCGCCGCTTATATCCGTGAACAGGTGATGGCCCACGGCAATGCCCTGCGTCAGCGCTACCCGATCCTGCAACATCAGGACGCGCTCGGTGCCGGCATCCTGACCTTCGCCCTGCTCGGCATGATCGGCTCGGCCGCCTTGTACATCGGCGGTTACCTGGCCTGGTGGGCCTGCCTGCTGCTCAACGCCTTCTTCGCCTCGCTGACACACGAACTGGAGCACGACCTGATCCACTCGATGTATTTCCGCAAGCGACCGCTGCCGCACAACCTGATGCTGGCGCTGGTCTGGCTGGCGCGACCAAGCACCATCAACCCCTGGGTACGCCGCCATCTTCATCTGAACCACCACAAGGTTTCCGGCAGCGAAGCCGACATGGAGGAGCGTGCCATCACCAACGGCGAGCCCTGGGGCATCGCACGCCTGCTGATGGTCGGCGACAATATGATGAGTTCGTTGATCCGCTGGCTGCGGGCGAAGAACCCCGAGCACCGCCGCCTGATCCTTACCCGCACGCTGAAGGTCTACGCGCCGCTGGGGCTGCTCAACTGGGCGACCTGGTACCTGTTCCTCGGTTTCCACCTGCTGGACTGGGCCAGCGCCGCACTCGGCGCCCCGATCGCCTGGTCGGCCACCACCCTGAGCGTGATGCAGGTGGTGAACATTGCCGTGGTGGTGCTGGTTGGCCCCAACGTACTGCGCACCTTCTGCCTGCACTTCGTCAGCTCCAACATGCACTACTACGGTGATGTCGAACCAGGCAACGTGATCCAGCAGACCCAGGTGCTAAACCCATGGTGGCTGTGGCCGCTGCAGGCGTTTTGCTTCAACTTCGGCAGCAGTCATGCGATCCACCATTTCGTGGTCAAGGAGCCCTTCTACATCCGCCAGCTGACCGTGCCCTTCGCGCACCGGGTGATGCGCGAGATGGGCGTGCGCTTCAACGACTTCGGCACCTTCGCCCGGGCCAATCGCTGGGCTCGCCAGCGCAAGGTTACCGAGGAGCGCACACAGGCAGCATGATCGCCGTCCTCAGGCATCAGGCGAACCCGAGGGATGAGACCCGCCGCGCAATCATAAAGCCAGTAGTCGGCTAGAATTCTCCTGCGCCCGACTGCTCCTCAGACCTACTGCGTCCACCGGATCTCGGCGCCCTCGTAGTTGCCATGAGGCGCCCAGGATGCTTCTACCGCTTCGCTCACTGATCTTGCTGTTCTGCCTGGCCTGCACTCTGCCGGCAGGGGCAGGCAGCACGCTGCCGCTGCTGAAGCTCAGCGCTGCCGATCTGGCCAGACCGGTAAGCATCGAACACAGCCTGCTGCTGGAAGACCCCAGCGGCCAGCTGAGCGCCAGTGAGGTGTTGCAGCGCATCGAGCAGCAAGGTCGACCGATTCAGGGCGCCGTGCGCATTGGCTACACGCGCAGCGCCTGGTGGCTCGCCGTGCAGTTGCAGGCTCCAGCAGCCGAGCGCCTGCAACTGATCATCGGCCAGGCCTTTCTCGATGACCTGGAAATCTGGATGTTCGACGGCGAGCAGCCGCTGGGCCCGCTGTACAGCGGCGCGAAACGTCCCTTCAACGAACGTGGTGAGCCCTATCCACAGTTTCTGCTCAACCTGCCGCGCCTGGATGACCGCCCGCACAGCCTGCTGCTGCGCGTCCAGAGTCATTCGGCGATCAACCTGCCGCTGCAACTGGTCGGTGCCGAGCAGGGCCAACAGCTGATCGCCCATAGCTGGCTGCAGAGCGGTCTGCTGATTGGTGCCCTGCTCGCCCTGGCACTGTTCTATCTGGTCAAGTTCAGCACCCTGCGCGAAGCGCAACTGGCCTACTTCAGCCTCACTTCGTTGTGCGTGGCGCTGTACAACACCAGCCTGTACAACATCGCCGGACTGTTCTGGCCGCAGTGGGCGCTGCTGCCCAAATTGCTGGTCAACCTGACCACTGCGGGCATGCTGATATTCAGCTCGCTATTTCTCGCCAGCGCCCTGCGCCTCGAGCTGGGACGCCTGCGCTGGCTGCGCGACGCCCTGTTCGCCGCCATATTGCTGGTGTGCCTGGGCGGCCTGGTCAGCAGCCATGCCTATACCTACCAGACGCTCAATCTGCTGATCCTCTGCACCGGTCTGTACCAGTTGCTGGTGATGGCCCTGGGGGTCTACCAGCGCCGCCCCTATGCACCCGGTTATCTGCTGTGCTGGAGTGCGGCACTGGTGCTGATGCTGCTGATGCCACTGAGCCGCGCCGGGCTGATTCCGCTGCCTGCCGGGTTCTATGCGCTGAATGCCTACCTGCCGGCGCTGAGCATGCTGCTGTTCGGCGCCCTGCTCGACAAGCAGCTGGAGCGCGTACGCCGCGTGCTGCTGAGCAGCCAGGCGCAGGCCATCGACAACCTGGAACAGTATCAGGCGCTGTTTCGCAACAGCGGTGAGGGCATATTCCGCTGCCAGCGCGACGGCCGCCTGCTGGAGGCCAACCCGAGCCTGGCGCGTCTGCTCGGCAGTGCCAGCCTGCCGGATGACATCGACCAACTCTCCCTGCAGCGTCTGCTGGGTGAAGCGCAGTGGCGCGCGCTGTTGCGCCAGCTCGACGAGCAGGCCGGCATGGTCAGCTGCGAATGTGAACTCTACGACCTCAGGCAGCGCCCGCTATGGGTCTACCTGTCACTGCATCTGCGCCCGCAGCGCGACTGCATCGAGGGCATCGTGGTCGATCTCAGCGAGCGCCGCGCCCTGGAAGAACGCCTGCAGCAACTGGCTGCCCACGACGCGCTGACCGGTCTGCTCAACCGCCGCGAGCTGGAACGGCTGCTATCGGAAACCCTGAGCGGCACTGCCAAGCGCCGCTTCAGCCACCTGCTGCACCTGAGCCTGGACCGCTTCAAGCAGGTCAACGATCTGTGCGGCCACTCCGCCGGCGACCAGTTGCTCAGGCAACTGGCAACCCAGCTTACGCACCAGTTGCCGCGCCATGCCGAGCTGGCACGCGTCGGCGGTGACGAGTTCGCCGTGCTGTTGCGCGAAGTCGACGACGAGGCCGCCCTCAAACAGGCCGAAGCCCTGCGCCGGGCGGTCGAGCAGTTCGTCTTCACCTGGCAGGGGCGCCCCTTCCGCCTTCACACCAGCATCGGCCTGCTCGCCCTCGGCTCCGGCGTACGCGATTGGGAGACCGCCCTGACCTGGGCCAGCAGCGCCAGCCAGCTGGCCAAGCACCAGGGCCGCAACCGCGTATTTCAGTTCAACCCAGAAGACGGCGCATTGCTCGAGCATCAACGCCAGCTGCAGTGGATCACCCGCCTGCGCGAGGCCTGTGAACGTGGTCATTTCGAGTTGTTCTTCCAGCCGGTGCAGGCACTGCAGAGCGGTAAAAGCGGCCTGTACTACGAGGTGTTGCTGCGCTATCACGACCCGCAGAGCGGCGAGTGGATCAGCCCGGCGCAGTTTCTCGATGCAGCGGCTCGCTACGACTTTCTCGGCACCATCGACCGCTGGGTGATCCAGCATCTGTGCGCCTGGCTGGCGGCCAACCCGGCGCACCTGGCGCAGCTGGCCCAGGTCAACATCAACCTCAGCGCCAGCTCGCTGCTCGACCAATCGTTCCACCAGCTGCTGGAACAGGAGCTGGCCCGCCACGGCCTGCCGCCCGACAAACTGTGCATCGAAGTGACGGAAATGGTGGCGCTCGGTGAACTGGGCGTCTCGGCGCAATGGATCGACGCGCTACGCAGCAAGGGCCTGAAAGTCGCCCTGGATGACTTCGGCAGCGGCTTTGCCTCCTACGCCTATCTGCGTCATTTGCCGCTGGACATTCTGAAGATCGACGGCAGCTTCATTCGCGGCATCGAGAATGACCCGATCAATCAGGCGATGGTCGGCTCGATGCGCCAGATCGCCACGCAACTCGGTCTGCTTACCGTCGCCGAATTCGTCGAGACCCAGGCCAGCCTGGACTGCCTGCGCCACCTGGGCATCGACTACGCCCAGGGCTATTTCGTCGGCCGCCCGCAGCCGCTGCGCCAGCTGGCCGACGACGCCTGCCTCCACGGCACTCAGGACGCCTGATAAAGCTCCGCCGGCAGACGCTCGAGCAGCGCCAGGTCAAGCCGCAACAGACGCACGCAGCGCGCTTCGCCCAGGCTCTTCGGCTGCTCGCTGGCCGGCAGCGCCAGTAGCACGCCGCTGAGATTGAGCACCAGCGCCTCACGCGAGAACACGCCACTGCCAAGGCCATAGAACGCCGCGATCAACTCGCGCAGGCCGAACGGCAGACGCCAGCGGATACGCAGGGCCGAGCCGAAGCTGGCCGCCCGTCGCTGCATGGCCTGATCGATCTGCTCGTTGCTCAACTCACCGCCGGCGTCCAGCCAGTCCTGCAAACTGCGCAGCAAGGCCAACTCGCCCAGGTTGTGCAACAGGCCGGCGGTGTAGCACAGCTCGGCATCGAGCTTCAGCTCGAGTGCCAGCCAGCGCGCCAGATCGGCACTGCGCCGCGCCTGCAGCCAGGCATGAGAAGCCAGCTCGGCCAAACGCGGATCACGCAACTGCGCATTGCGCTGCAGAGCCAGCCCCAGCACCAGATTCAGCGTGCGCGCCACTCCCAGGCGGTGCAACGCCTGAGCCAGCGTCTGACAGGGCACGCCCTGATGCTGAGCAGCGGTGCTGGCGGCAGCGATCAACAGCGCCGTGATCTGCGGGTCGCTACCGAATACCGCCTCCAGCTCGCCCAGGTCCTGCTCGCCGGCCTGCAAGCCCTGGCTCACGGCATTGCGCACATCGCTGAGCAGCGGTGCGCCCTGTCCTTCTTCGCGCACCGTATCGAGAAAGTCGCGCAGCTCGCTGACCAACAACGGCGGCCGCGCCGGCACCGCGGCCGCGGGCGCCGGCAACAGGGTGCGCAGGCGCTGACGCAGACTCTCGGCATTGAAGGGTTTGGCCAGATAGGCACTGGGCGCCAGCGGCCGCGCAGCGCGCACACTGCTGGCATCCAGGCGACCGCTGATAAGCACGAACGGCAACGCCGGGGTACGCGGGTGTCTGCGCAACTGGCGCAGCAGCTCCAGGCCATCGAGGCCCGGCAGCTCGCCGTCGGCGATCACCAGGTCGGGCAGACGCCGCTTGCAGCGTGCCAGCGCCGTCTGACCATCGCTGACCTGCAACACGCGGGCATCACCGCGCACATCCAGCACCAGTTGCTGCAGCAGGTTGGACGTCCAGGGGTCTGCTTCGGCGATCAGAACTTCCACACAATGAGCTGAAGCAGTCATGCGAGCCTCTGGGCAAATGACGAACGGAAAGTGCCCGAGCCCCATGTGCCACATCCACCCAAAAGCTGATGGATGAGTCAGTTCCACGGCAACGGCGCAGTCTAAACCCGAGCCTGGTGTGACGTAAGTAACAGATGGTCGACTTGCAGCAAAACAGGCGCGACCAAAAGTCGCGCCGCCGACCTGCGCAGACATGCACGGTGGCAGGAGCACAGGCATAAAAAACCCGCCGATCAGGGCGGGTTTCTTTGACAGGCAGCCGATCAATTACTTGATCTTGGCTTCCTTGTAGATCACGTGCTTGCGTACGACCGGATCGAATTTCTTGATTTCGATCTTGTCGGGGGTGGTGCGCTTGTTCTTGTCGGTGGTGTAGAAGTGGCCG